>JAJPJC010000519.1 GCA_021324445.1 Isosphaeraceae bacterium | reverse complement strand
CCCTGCACCCACTGCTCGCCACCGCCGTAGTAGTTGGTGTAGAAGCTTCCCGCCTCGTAGAGGCCCAGGGTCGACTTGAGGTGATAGGCCAGCGAGTCGACACTCGCCGAGTACGTCAACGGCAGGCCGTTGGGATCGCTCCCCTGCAAGGTGAGCGTCAGGCTCTGGCCGGCGGCCACCGTCTGGTTCCCGATCGCCGCCAGGGTGGGCGGGAGGTTCGCGACGAGAATCGGCGGCGCGTTGATGGTGATGCCGGTCTGCGAGCCGCTGAGGCCGCCGGCCGAGGCGGTGATCGACTGGACGCCGGCGGTGTTGAGGGTAGCGTTGAAGCTGCCCTGGCCGCCGACGAGGGACTGCCCGGTGGGCAGGCTGGCCGATGGGTCGGAGCTGGAGAAGCTCACGGTGCTGTTGAAGTCGAGCGCCGGCTGGCCGAAGGGATCGACGGCGCTGACGCTGAACGCGTGCGAGGCACCGGATTCGCTGGGCGACGGGAAGCCGGTGACGTCGAGCTGGGTGGCGGTGGCCTGGTAGGCGCCGATGTCGATGACCGTGCCGCGCACGACGCCCCGCTGGTCGGTGCCGGTATCCACGATGCCCGAGCCGGCGTCCAGGGCGGGGCTGCCGGACAGCGGGGCCATCGTCAAGGTCGGGCCGCCGTTGTTCTGGAGCGGGCCGAGCAGCGGGTTGAGCGGCGCGGCGGCCGTGCCGAAGTGGACCCCATTCGTGCCGTTGGTCAGACCGGTCTGGCCGGCACCGTCGCCGATGAGGTCGTTCGAGCTGGCGGCCGAGAAGGTGGCGGAGACGTCATCGGGCGAGCTGCCGTTGGTATTCCCCGCGATGATCGAATCCTGGAGGATCACCAGGTCAAGCGGTAGGGCGCGGAGGCCCCCGCCCAAGGGGGAGCTGTTGTCCACGATCGTCGAGCGGAGCACGGCCACGCGACTCGGCAGTTCCTGGGCGGCCAGGCTATCCTGCGTCAGAGTGATCGCACCCCCGGTCGACTCGCCGGTGTTGTGGGAGAAGGTCGAGTCGGTGATGGTCGCCGCCGAGCCGCCGAAGATCGCGACGGCGCCGCCCTGCCCCGCGAAGTTGTTCTCGAAGAGGCTGCGCGTGATCGTCAGCTCGCCGCCGAACCCGCCGCTCTCCGGCGAGTCGAGCACACCGCCGCCAAAGCCTTGCGGGTCGGTGTTATTGGCGAAGGTCGACTCATCGATCGACACCGCCCCGCCCTCGTTGAAGATGCCGGTGTCGAGGAGGTTCTCGAACGTGGAGAGTTCGACCGTGACCGTGGTCCCGCCGGCGATGGCGAGGATCCCGCCGCTGAAGGTCGCGTCATTGGGGGGAAGACCGATGTTTTCGAACGTGTCGGAGGTGGCCGAGAGGACCGACCCGGCCCCCAGAAGGACGTCGTCCGCACCCCCTCCGTTGTCGCCGTCGATCGTCAGGTTGTCGAGGGTGACCCGGGCCACGGAGGCGACGGAGAGGACCGGCTCATCCGTCTGGCCGGTGCCGACGATCGTCAAGTTCCCCGTCGTCGGGCCGACCAGGCTGACGTCCCCCGCGAGCGCGGGGAGCTGCGATCCGAGCACGATCTGGCCGGTCACATTGATGTCGATGGCGTAGACACCCGGGGCGTTGACCTGGACCTGGCTGGCCGGGAGCGAGGAGAGCGCGATCGTCCCATCGACCGCCTCGATCGCCTCGCGGAGCGAGAGCGTGCCGGCCGGCGGATTCGCGTCGGCGGTGGTGTTGACTGTCAGCACCGTCGGCGTCAACGTGCCCTGCAACTCGACGGCCCCGATGTCGCGGCCGTCGCCGCCGTAGGGGTTGAGCACGCTGGACAGGTCGTTGATCCGGGGCAGGCCGCGCTGGTCGGTCGGGAACTGCGCGTCGGTCGTCGGGCTGGGCCCGCCCGAGTCGATCGCCGGGCTGCCGGAGAGCAGCGCCATCGTCAGGGTCGGGCCGCCGTTGTTCTGCAACGGGCCGAGCATCGGGTTGATCGGCGCGGCGGCCGTGCCGAGGAGGTTGCCCTGGGTGAACGCGGTCACGCCGGTCACGCCGGCCCCGTCGCCGATCAGGTTGAACGAGCTGGACGCGTTGAGCGGGCCGTAGACGTCGTCCATCGCGCCGCCGGACTCTGTATTCTGGGCGACAATCGTGTCGACCAGCAGGGCATGCTCGGTCGAGCCGACGTAGACCCCGCCGCCCACCAGGTCAGTGACGTTGTCGGCGATCGTCGAGTCGGCCAGGGTCAGCGAGGTCGGCCCGGACCCCACGCCCAGGGGATAGAGCGCGATCCCCCCGCCATGGCCCATCGCCGTGTTGCCCGTGAAGGTCGAGTCGACGATCGTGCCGCTGGCCCCCTGACTCAGCTCGATCGCGCCGCCGTTGGTGGCGGTATTGCCCGAGAAGGTGCTGTCGGAGATCGTGAACGCGCCCCCGTTGCCATTCGCGTCGGAGGACACGAAGACCGCGCCGGCGGGGCCATTGACGTTGTAGTTGCCCGTGAACGACGAATTCGCGATCGTCAACGACGCGGCGCCGATGTCGTAGACCGATACACTGCTGTTGCCCGTGAACTGCGAGTTCTCGATGGTGATCGCCCCGGCGTCCTGGTTCGCCAGGATGGCCGCCGGCAGGGTGTTGATGTTGGCAGCGAAGAAGGACGGCCCGACCTGGGTCTGGCTGACGACCAGCCCCGCGCCCTGGCCCACCGTGATCGCATCCGTGTTCAACGTGGCGTCGAGGGTCATCCCGGAGAACGAGGCGTTTGCGTTCGCAGCGAGGGTGAACAACGAGAAGATCGCGCCGGTGTAGCTCGGGTTCGTCTCGATCGTCAGCGACGATTCGCCCGGGCCTTCGATGGCCACGCTGCCGTCGATCGTCGGCAGCGCGGAATTCACCTCGATTGTCCCGCTGACGGCGAAATTGATGATGTCCGGGGTCGCCGGGTTGGTGTTGTGGTCGGCATTGGCGTCCTGGATCGCTTGGCGGAGGGTGAGGGCCCCGGCCGGCGGGTTGGCATCGGCCAGCGAGGTGACGGTAAACGTGCTGAGGACGACGCGCCCTTCCAGGGCCTCGAGGCTGGGCCGCCGTCGCATGCGGTTGCGGTCGCGGTCGCGGCTCCCGCGGGTCTCGTGCGATCGTCTGCGGAAAAACATCGGGTTGCTCCTTGGTCGAGTGGGGCGCATCCGGGGGACGTCGCCGCCCGAGGGGCGCCGTGGGCTTGTCGAATCAAAATCGAACCGCTCGCCACGCGGCGAGAGCGAGAGGAGGCTCCCGCCGCGCCGGGCAGGTGGGGTGGAGGGGCTTGACGGCGAACTCCCGGTCCGCCAGCCATCTCCTTACCAGTAAATGTTCATTTGCGACCGCTGCCGGACATGATTCTTCGCGAATTTTTTTTGAGGATGAGGGGGGGAAGGAGAGAGGCGCACGGGGGCCCCGGGGACCATGACTGGTATCATGTCCTTGTGTGCCGGAGCGGAACCGGGCTATCCTAGATATCGGGACGCTGTGACACGACTTTGAGCACTCGCCCGGCGGGCGGAGGCCGGACCGGACCCGTTGGCGTCGCACGGAGCCGCAGGTTGTCGCACGATCGATCCACGTCGCTCACGCTGCTGGAGCAGGTCCGAAATCGGGATGAAGCGGCCTGGGGGCGCCTGGTCCACCTCTACTCCCCCCTGGTGGTCCACTGGTGCCACGCCGCGGGCGTTCGCGGTCCGGACGCGGACGACCTGGCGCAGGACGTCTTCCACGCCGTGTTCAAGGGCCTCGACGGCTTCCGTCGCGACCGGGCGGGGGACACGTTCCGCGGCTGGCTGCGCGGCATCACGCGGTTCAAGGTCCAGGACTACCATCGCCGTCGGGCCGCGGAGCCGGCCGCCCAGGGCGGCACCGACGCGCGGCGCCGGCTCGAACAGCTCACCGAGCCCGAGTTGCCGGAGGATACGCCGGCCGACCTCGGCGCCCTGTACCGGCGGGCCCTGGAGCTGGTGCGCGGTGAGTTCGAGGAGCGCACCTGGACGGCCTTCTGGCGGGCCGCCGTCGAGGATCAGTCCCCGGCCCACATCGCCGAGGACCTCGGCCTGAGTCCGGCCGCGGTCCGCAAGGCGAAGTCCCGGGTCTTGCACCGACTCCGCCAGGAAGTCGGCGATCTCCTCGATTGAGTGCTCAGGCTTCGGCCGGCTTCCTCGTCGCGACGCCTGGCCGCGCATCCGCTCGATGAGAGTGGGTGGTCACCGTTCGCCAGTGGCCTGGGACCTGGGTTGAGCCCAAGGGGGGGCGGCAAACATGCTTTGTCGCCGGAGACTCAGGAACTCCTCCAGGAGTTGTCGGAAGCGAACCTCGAAATCATCCGGCGCGGCCGCCGCGGGTTGGGGCGCGGCCCCGGGTGCGAACCGGCGGAGGAAGGCCACCAGGTCCCGGGCCTGGTCGCGGTTCACCTTGTCCCGGAACGCCGGCATGTTGGTCCCTTTCCCCTCCAGGATGCTCGTGATCAACTGGGAGTCCGTCCGCCGCTGGTGCCAGGCGGGCGCGGTGAAATCCGGGATTGCCGGCATGGTCTCCCTGACCCCGCTCCCCCGGCCGTCCGACCCGTGGCACATCGCGCAAGATCGCTGGAAGAGCCGGCTCCCGTCGCGGAGGCTCCGCTCGGCCGCGGCCGTCTCGGGCGGGGGCGGCTCGGCGGATCGCGGGACCGCGCCCGTGGGATTGGCTCCGGCGGCCGGCCGCTCCGGCGCCACGGGCTCCTCGGGCTCATCCTCGACCACCTGAGCCCCGCCCCGGAACCCCCGCACCAGGGCGACCATCTGCCGCACGTCGACCGATCCCAGCTTGTCCTTCATCCGGGGCATCGACTTCCCCTTACCGTCGAGGATCGAGCGGCTCAGTTCGGCATCGGTTCGACCGGCCTGCCACTTCGGCTCGGTGAAATCCGGGATCTTGGGCAGCGTGTCGCGGGCGATCTCACCACGGCCGTCGACGTCGTGACACTGCACGCACGAGGCTCGGTAAACCTGGAGCACCGCCGGAGGGTAAGGCAGCGCCTCAGCCCGCTGGGACCGCACCGGGTCCGTCGCGGACTTCGCAGCCGTGGCGGCCGAGGCCGGCGCCGACGCCCCGGGCTCCTGACCCCCGGCGCCCGCCAGCCCGACCACCCCGACGGCCCCGACGAGGATCGAGCCGGCGCGCCGAGTGGAGATCGCATGCAAGTATGCACAAGCCATCCTCGATAGACCCCGCGTTTCGTCCGAGCCTGGCCCGGACTTGTAGGAGCCGGCTCCGTCCGGCGATCCCCGGTCGGGGGACGGAGCCCCCTCCTCCAGGAATTTCCATTGAGAGAGAGCCCGCGGACGGACGCTCGGTTGCGCGTTTTCCGGCCCGTCTCCGAGGTCCGTCATGCGATCACATGCACCTGGCTCTGGGTTGCAACTTTCCGGCCAAACCGGTCTCGGACCGTGACGGTGATCGGGAAGACCCCCTTCTTCACATAACGATGAGCACTGATGATCGCAAACTTGCCGACGCTCCGCTTATGGATATGCCCTGGGGTCGGCTTCGAGTTGTCACCCCAATTGATGAAGGCGTGGAACTCCTGCGTCTTGACGGCGAACGGGTCGTTCACGTACGCGACGTAGCCGTGGTACGTCTTGAACTGTGTCGCCTGGAGCTTCAAGGGTAGGATCGCCAGGTGCTTCAGGTGGGAGGGAAACGTTGGTGTCGGGGTCGGTGTGGGTGTGGGTGTGGGTGTGGGCGTCGGGGTCGGCGTGGGTGTGGGCGTCGGGGTCGGCGTGGGCGTGGTGGTCACGGTTGCTGTCGTCATGACCGTGTTATTATTCGGCATGTGCGAGCCGGGCAACGCGATCATGACCGTGATGGTGTAGGTCCCCGCCGCGGCATAGGTGTGGCTGTCCAGGAACTGAAACGTGCCGTTGGGCCCGGCGGTCGACGGGATATTCTTATCGGGGGCGGTGCCATCGCCCCAGGAGACCTTCGCCCGCCACATGGCTCCATTGACGGATGAGCTGGTGACCGTGAAGGTGGCGACGACGGCATTGGTGATGGGGACGCCCGCCACCGCGGTGATGGGTGGGCCAGGTGCAGGGCTGATCCCGTTGGCCAGCAACGCACGAGCTTCCAGGGTCTCGATCATCCCGGGAAGCGCGTCCCTCCGAGGCCGGAGTCGGCTCGCGTACGGACCGGGAATCCAGCTCATCGGCCAGCCTCCTGCTGTCCTGCCCACTTCCCTTCCCTGACTCCCGGGCGTGAGAGCGGCGGAGATCCCGGTTCTTCTATCGGACATCCGCGGAACGAGAGAATCGTCTTTTTCGGCAAAATCCGGCTCGCCCCGGCAGCCGGGGGCGGCGGCCCCACCTGTGGGCCAGCCGCCCCGGCTGGCAGAGGAGAGCCGGGGGTGGCTGCCCGACCACAGCCCCGGGCAGCCGGGGACGGCTGCCCCACAGCACCGATCACCCCGGAGCGATCAGGTGGTGATCGTCCTGAGGTCCAGGGTGTTGTCGCCGTCGTTGACCGTGGCGACGGTCACCGTCTGGCGGCTGCTCACGACGACCACCTGGAAGGCCGCGCCTTGGACTCCCGGGTCGAGGGACAGCTCGCCGACGAACTGACCGGCGGGCGTGTACTCGATCAGCTCGCTGAGGGCGTTCGTATTGATGTTGACTGCGTCATCGTTGGTCGTGAGCAGGTCGCCGTTGGGTGCCAGCGCCAGGCCGATCGGCCCGCTGAGGTGCGCCGGGTCCTGAACGACCAGGGTACCCTTGCCGTTATCCGAGCGCGTCTTGCTGGCGTGCGCGATGGCGAAGATCTCGTTGTCGCCGGTCGAGGCGACGTCGAGCGTGTCGGTCCTGGGATTGTAGGCCAACCCGCCGGGACCGAGGATCACCGCGTTGGTGTTGGGCTGCACCGTGTAGCCCGAGGCGATCTGGGTCTCCCTGACGACCTTGAGGTTGGCCTGGCCATGACTCTTCACGACCTTCAAGTCGACCCGCGTCACCGTGCCGCCCTCGACGTTGGAGATGAACAACTGCGCGATGTTCCCGTGGTCATTGACCGTCGCGGCCCAGGGCCCGTCGAAGAGTGTCGAGTTGGTGCTGGCGTCGGACAAGGTTGTGACCACCTGGCCGAAGCGGTTGAGGATCTGGATCGAGCCCGGCCCGATCGTGGCGGCCGTACCGTCGGTGGTGGGGACGTTGCCGACGATCACGAACCCGCTCCGCAGGACCCCCAGGGCCTCCGTGAGTCCGGGCGCCGTCGAGGTGAAGAAGACCGTCGCGGGTTGGGATGGGGTTTGACCGGGTGCGACCGTCGGCGTTTGACCGGGCCGGATCTGCACGATTGTCGTGCCGGTGCCCTGGACATTGCCAGTGCCTTGAGGGTTCTGCCCGTCGTTGAAGTTCGAGACCAGGAAGTCCCCGGGCCGGAGCGGACCACCGCCGGGGAACCCCGCGGGCACGACCGCCAGGCCGTAGGGGTTCTCGTCGCCGTTGGCCGGCACCGTCGTGTACGAAGCGGTGGGCGCGGCGGGGAGATTGGGAACGATCGGAGCCGGGTGCGGACCCGGATGCTTGGACTTCGGCCTCGCGGCGAAGACCTCCGCCGGGGCGCTCGCGCCGCGGTGGAGATGCGGCATCGCGGCATTCAGGAGGGCCCGTTCTTCCAACCGGTCCAGGGACGGGCAAAGGCGTCGACGACGCGATGGGCAATTGTGCTGGAACATGGTGCATTTCCTGACGTTAGGACCTTCGGGCGCGAAGAGTTTCGAGTCGACACGATTCCCGCACGACTTCCGTCCGCGGAGCCGCTTCGGGATCGCGGGATCGCGCGACCGGACTGCTGAATGGGGGTGCCTCAGAAACGGGGGAGACGATCGGAGAACCTCGCGGTCAAGGTCGATGCCAGGATCACGAGTCCGGTCCTTCAAGAGTCCTTCCGGGAGTAAGAGCCTCCATCCTCGAGAACGGTTACACCCGAGCGATAAAAATTTCCCGACTCGCACCGTTGAGGAGCGGATCCTGTCCGGCCCCAACCCGGCCAGATTCCAGTCGAAACGCGACCCGATCGACGGCCGCGGCGGTCCGCGATCGGCGCGGTCGCTCATCCTTTGATCACGCGCACGCGGCCTGCGGCGATGACCTGCCGACCGGTCCCATCGCCGATCGTGATGGTGAGGTGGTAAATCCCCGGAGCGGCATACCGGTGCGCGCCGATGACGGCGAACCGGCCGGGATCCTGAGCACGAATCCGGGCGGGCGTGGGAGTGGACAGGTCGCCCCAGTCGATCAGGGCGGTAAAGTCTCGGGCCCGGGCGTGGTTCTCGCCGACGTGGGCGACGCTCCCGTGGAAGGTCCGGTCAGCCCGCGCCTTCACGCTCAACCCGCTCGCGGTCAGGCGCGGCGGCGGGGTGGGAGTGGGATTTGGGATCGGCGTTGGCGTCGGCGATCCCGCCGATCCGGTCACGGTCACCTGCAACGTGACCGTGTTGTCGTTGGGTTCATGCGATCCGGGCACCGCGATCATGACCGTGACCGTGTACGTGCCCGGCGTGGCGTAGGTGTGCGTGTCGACAAACTCGAATTCATCCCCCTTCTCGACGGGGATGAGCGGCCCGTCGATGTGCCCGTCGCCGAAGTTGATGAGGCCCCGCCAAACATCCCCGGGCGGCGCCGTCGGATCCGTGTCCGTGTAGGTCGCAAAGACAGCATTGGTGATGGGAACGCCCGCCACGGCGTGGAGGTTCGCGCCGGGCGACGGGGTGATCCCATCGGCCAGGAGTGCGCGGGCCTCCAGGACCTCGATCATCCCGGGAAGCGCGTCCCGCCGGGACCGCAGTCGGTTCGCGCAACGACCGGGAATCCAGCTCATCGGCAGACCTCTTGCTGTCCCGCTCACATCCCGATTCCCGACTCCCGGAAGGGCAAGCGGCGAAGATCCCATTATCTTCTATCGGCGATCCGAAGAACCAGAGAATTGACTTTTTCGGCAGGACCCGGTCCCCCTCACGGCGAAGGGGTTCGACCCGACAGGCTGACCCAACCGACCGACGGAGGGGGAACACTCTGAGCCGGACTCGGCCCGCAGCCGCGCGCATCCTGTGGGATGCGCACCAGCCCCCACGCGCGCCCAGCCCTCCCGGGGCCCGTGCTCTTCGCCGGATCGTGCCGTCCTGAACTCAAGATGATGAGACCCCGTGGAACGGATACGGTTCTTGGAGACTCCTCGCTCAAACTGAGCGTAACTCTCGGCGGAGCTGGCGGCTCATTCTCAGTGCAGCCATCGACAGGATCGTGCCGATTCGTGATAGAATCCTGTCAACAGTGGGCTCGGCTTCGGTCCCCAGAGCAACGGGAGGCTCCCAGATGCCGGCGACACGCCCCAAGTGCGCGTTCGCCCTGACTCGACGCCTGGTCGTGCTTGCGCTCGCCGCGATGCCAATCTCAGCACCCCCGACGTCCAGCGGCGGTGAGCCGGCATCCTCCCGGCTGGGATGGAGCCGAATTCGCCGGCCCGTCGCGCTGGTGTTGAGCCAGGACGGCGGCCGGCTGTTCGCGGCGAATGGGCGCAGCGGCAGCCTCTCGGTCCTCGACACGCGCCGGACGCGGGTGATCGCCGAGCACGACGTGGGCCTGGCCCTGGCGGACCTGGCCGCGCGCGGAGACGGCCGCCACCTGCTGGCGGTTGATGGCACTGCCGGCGAGCTCATCCTCCTGGCTGTTGAGGAACCGTCGGTCCGCGTCGTCCAGCGGCTGACGATCAGTCCCGACCCGGTCCGGGTCCTGCCGTCGGTCGATGGGTCATCCTGCGTCGTGGCCTCGCGCTGGTCCCGCCGGCTGACGTTCGTCGAGCTCGTCCCGGGCCGTGGCGGCGCCGGTGGCGAGCCGGCTGCCGTGCGGCTTCGATTCGCCCGGGCGCTCGACCTGCCCTTCTGCCCGCGCAACCTGGCCTGGGTTCACGGCGGGACCGTGCTGGTCGTGGCCGACGCGTTCGGCGGCCGGCTCGCCGTGGTGGATCCGCGGGGCGGCTCGCTGAAGTCGCTCCGATCGTTGCCGGTCCACAATATCCGCGGGCTGGCCGCCACCCCGGACGGTCAGACGCTGGTGCTGGCCTACCAGGTCCTCAATGGTACCGAGGGCCCCCTGCGCGAAGCGATTCACTGGGGGATGCTGATCAGCAACCAGCTCCGGGTCATTCGTGTCGACCACCTCCTCGCCGCTGGCCCGGATTGCGAGCTGCTCGCGCGCAGCCGGCCGATCCCCCTGGGCGGTGAGGGCGACGGGGCCGGTGATCCGGCCGAGGTGATCCTCCTGCCCGATCGGGGCTTCGCCGTTGCATTAGCCGGAGTCGGCGAGATTGCGATTCAGTCCTGGTCCGGAGGCCCGATCTTCCGGACGACCGTGGGGCGCCGGCCCACGGCGATGGTGCCCGGCCCGGACGGCACGACGGTCTTCGTCGCCGATACCCTCGACGATACGATCTCGGTCGTGGGGCTCCCCACCGGGATCCGGCGCACCGCGGTCCCGCTGGGCCCGAGCCCGTCGCCCGGCCCGACTGACCGCGGCGAGCGGATGTTCTATGACGCCAGGCTCTCCCACGATGGCTGGCTGAGCTGTCACAGTTGCCACAGCGACGGCCATACCAACGGCCGGCTCAGCGACACCCTGGGCGACGGTTCCTACGGCGCCCCCAAGCGAGTCCCTTCCCTGCTGGGCGTCGCCACGACTGGCCCCTGGTCGTGGATGGGGACCGTGCCTCACCTGGAGGACCAGGTGCGCAAGTCGATCCTGACAACCCTCAACGGACCGGCACCGACCGATGCGGATGTCGGGGCGCTCACGGCCTACCTCCGCTCACTGGCGCCACCGCCACCGGCGGCGCAGGCTCGCCGCCCGAGCGCCGCGATCCTCGCACACGGCCGCGAGGTCTTCGACCGCGAATGCACCACCTGCCATCCTCCTCCCCATTACACGTCGCGGGGTCGCTATGACGTCGGCTTGACCGACGAGGTCGGCAATCGACGGTTCAACCCCCCTTCGCTCCGCGGGGTCGGCCAGCGCGAGCGGCTCTTGCACGACGCCCGCGCCACCTCGCTCGAGGACCTCCTCCGCCACCATCACCATCCCCCGGGCGCCGCCCTGACCGATCGGGAGCTCGTCGACCTGATCGCCTTCCTCAGGACGCTGTGACCGCGCCCGATCGCAGGGCTGCCGAGGTCCCGGCCGTCAATACGAGTCGCTGGAGATCACCTCGCCCCCGGCGCGCGTCCCCAGGGCGTGGTAGGTCGGCTGAGCGATCGTCTGCTTGAGGAACCGCACCGAGCCGTCGGCCATCGCGAAATTCGCTCCCCCGGGATGCAGGCTGCCGAAGGAGCAAACCCGCGGGACCTCATAGTTGGCGGTGAAGGCGCTCGGGCTCAAGCCCGAGGCCCCGGGACTCCCGTAGGCGATCGGGACCTCGTAGTTGATCGGCGAGAAGGTGCTCATCGCGACGTCGGACAGGCCGTAGCCGCCGCTGGAGGAGGCCCACCAGCCCCACATCCCCATTGTTTGCGAGAAGAACGTCCACCCCGGCGCCGCGAAGGAGTCGTAATCCGGGTCAAAGTGATTCCGCTCGCCGAAGAACAGCGTGTTGGAAAGCCCGTCCGTGACGCCGGAGATCTTCACCTGCGCGAAGCCGGGGGCAGCTGGACCGGTGTAGAAGAAGATCCCATCGGAGGTCACCGCCGCGAACGGATGCGACTGCGTCCCGGCGTTGCCGCCGTAACTGGTGATCCCGTACCACTCGTTCGAAGTCCCGTTCTGGACCGGGTTCTGCGGGATGATGTCGGCGGGGCAGAGCAGGCTACTCAAGATCGTGGCCGATCGCGCGGTGCTGCCATAGAGGTTGTCGAAGCCGTTGCTGAAGTTCCAACCGTTGTACAGAGGCTGCTGTTCCAGGAACGGGAGCAGGTTCACGAACAGCGTGAAGCCGGAGGGGGGCCTGGTCGTGAGCTTCATCTGGCCGGGCGGGAAGATGCCATAGGTCGACTCGTAGTTCATCGTCGCCAGGGCGAGCTGCTTGAGATTATTGGTGCACTGGATCCGCCGGGCCGCGGCCCGGGCCGCCTGGACCGCCGGCAGCAACAAGGCGATCAGGACCGCGATGATCGCGATGACCACCAGCAGCTCGATCAGGGTAAACCCGCGGAGGCGCGCTCTCATCGAAGTCTCCGGGTTCCGGGGGGCCTACTTCCCGTCCTCGACGATCTGGATCTGCTTCGGGTCCTCGACCCGGATGCGCACCTGGTCGTGCTCGCGGATCACCTTGCCGGTCACGCGCAGCTTCTTGCCTTTGTAGTGCTCGGCGGGGTCGTCGATGCCCGCTTGCTGGAACAGGCCGGCGTGGTCGTAGGAGATGACCACGGCGAAATTCTTCTCGTCGTGAAAGTCCTCCTCCGAATCGAGGTAATACTCGCGGCGGGGGGCGGCATTCTTGCTCGCACGGACGGTCATTTCGACCGTGCAACGCTCATCGATATGGTTCCTGGCCTCAGGGGCCATGACCACTTTGGTGGGCTTCTCATCGTCGGCCGCGGCGCCGGCAACCAGGACGAGGAGCGGCATCAGGAGTCCGAGCGGGCAGACCGACCAGGGCCGGGGCAAAGGGGTGGATCTCCGCATGGCGAGTCTCCGGGGTCGATTCGTCGGTGGGCCTTGTCCGGGATGAGACCGGACGCGGTGTGGCCGTCCCTCTCCGCCACGATCATGTCGAAAGTCGACATGATCGTATCAGGAGGGAACTCCGGCCGCAATCACCCGGTCCTCGCGGCGGGTGGGCCCATCCGACGGATCGACCGGGCATCCCGATCGCGCGGACATCGCCGGCACGAGGCCATCCCCGACGTCAATCACGTAGAGGTGCGGAAGGTCCCTGCCGTTGATCTTGTCGAGGACCGTCCCGACCGTGCCGGTGATCACCTCCTGCGACGAGCGGCTCGCCTCGCAGACCAGGGCGACGGGAGTGTCCGCGGGATACCGAGCCGCCAGTTGTGGCAGCACGTCACGGGCCTTGAAGCGGTGAGTGAAGATCACCCGCGTCGTCGGCAAGGGGCATTCCTCCCCGGAGCCCAGGGGGGCGGTGCCAGCCGACAGGGAGACCTCGCTGCCCACGGTCACACCCAGGTGTAACACGGCGTTGGCCGCGTTGAAGGAGCTTGCCCCGGGGACGACCTCGATCCGAAGCTCGGCGAACGCCCTCTCGATCCAGAACCACGGGGAGAACAGGGTCGGGTCCCCACTGTCGGCAAACACGACGGTCCTGCCGGCGTTCACCAGGGCACGGACCTGGGACACGAACTCAGCCCGCGCCCGGACAGCCTGGCGGGCTCGTTCGCTCAGCTCGGGCGTCAAGCCCTCGGCGCCGGGCGCGACAGAGCGGCCCATCAGCAGCGGGGAAACGACCGTCAGCGCCTCGGGACGTGCGAACCTGGCAACCTCCTCCCGCAGGAAGTCGAAGCAGTACACCCGGTCGGCGTCCTTCAAGAGCCGGGCGGCCTTGAGAGTCACGAGGTCCGTGTCTCCCGGGCCCAGGCCCACGAGGTAGATCAAGCCCCGACGGCACGCTTCCCGGTCCGCGACGGCGGACCAAGAACTCTCGGAGGGGATTCGTCCGAGGTGGTCGGTGCCAGCGGAAGGATGGCTTGGTTTCATCATCACGGGGAGTCGCGTGACCCGCTCTTGCCACGATCGTGGCTGCTTCCGGACCGCCAGGATCCTGTCGACAGAGAGTGTCCGGCTCGTCGACTCGGGTTACAACTTTCTCTCCAGGGAAGCGGTCGTTATACTCGCGAGTGGTCCGATCCGTCCCTCTCGAGGACTTCCGGTCATGGCGCTGCGGCGGGGGCTCGCGAATCGCGTGCGGGAGCATCGCACCCACCTGGGCTGGTCCCAGGAGGACCTGGCGCGCCGTGCGGGGCTGTCTCGCGCGGGCGTCAGCGCCATCGAGACCGACCGGCTGGTCCCTTCCTGCGCGGCGGCCCTGGCGCTGGCGCGGGCGCTGTCCTGCCGGGTCGAGGACCTCTTCCATCTGACGGGCGGCCATCGCGAACCGCGCGGTCCCTTCTGGGCCTGGCCGCCACCGAGCAATCCGTGCCGCTTCTGGCGGGCCGAGGTGGCAGGTCGGGTGTTGCAATTCCCCGTGGAATCCACCCCGCTGGGCGTATCACCTCATGATGGGATCGATCGTGCGGGGACCGCCCAGGACGCGGCGTGGTCCGACCCGACGGACACGATGATCCTCGCCTGCTGCGACCCGGCCGTGGGGCTGCTCGCCGCGGAGCTGGCCCGCAGGGCGGGCCTGCGGCTGATCGCCCTGGTCCGCTCCAGCCGCGATGCCTTGCAACTGGTCCGGCAAGGGTTGGTCCACGCCGCCGGGGTGCATCTGGCCAGTGCCCGAGAGGCCCAGGGGAACGCGGCGGTCGTGCGGCAATGGCTCGGCCCGGGATATCACCTGCTCCGCGTGGCCCGGTGGGAGGAAGGGATCGCCTCCGATCCGTCCCTGCGACTGACCACGGCCCGAGCCGCCCTCCGCCCGGGTCTGCGGTGGGTCGGCCGGGAGCCGGGCTCCGGGGCCCGGCAATGCCTCGACGAGCTGCTGGGCCAGCGCCCGCCGCCGCGGCGGCTGGCCGCCGATCACCGCGGCGTCGCCGAGGCCATCCGCTGCGGCTGGGCTGACGTCGGCGTCTGCCTGCGCCTGACCAGCCAGGAGGCCGGGTTGGCGTTCCTCGCCGTCCGTGAGGAGTCGTATGAAATCTGTTATCCCGAGGCGATGAACGACGATCGTCGCATCCGGTCCCTGGCCGAGGTCCTCCGCTCGACCAGCTACCGCCGCCGGCTGGGCGAACTCCCCGGTTACGATAGCTCGGAGACCGGCGCGCTCCAGCGTGTGAGTTGACCGCCGGGGCCGGATGCGCCGGCGTCGTGAACCCCTTCCCAGGAGATTGCCATGCTCAGTGCACGCAACCAGCTCGATGCCGTCGTGAAGTCGGTCCGGCTCGGCAATGTGATGGCCGAGGTCGTCATGGAGATCAACGGGGTCGAGATCGTCTCCGCCATCACCCGCGGCTCGGCCGAGGCGCTCGGCCTGCAAACCGGCGACCGGGTCAAGGCGGTCATCAAGGCCACCGAGGTTCTCGTCGACAAGAGCTGAGGACAGGATCCGAGCGCCGACGGCGCGGGCGTCAGTAGGAGTCGCTGCTGAGCACCTCGCCGCCGTTGCGGCTGCCGAGCCCCTGCCAGACCAGCACGTTGATCGAGTCCTTGATGAACACGACGTGCCCGTCGGCCAGCAGCGAGTTCACGCCGCCGGGGTGCTTGCTCCGCGCCGCGATGTTCAGCGACAGCCAGCTCCAGAAGGGATTGGCCCGGGTGCTGTGCGGCAGGCCGCCCCGGCAGTCGGGGAGCTTGTCGTCGGGGGCCCGGAGATGGTTGTACATGCTATGCCCCGGCGCCCCGTAATGCCAGCGCACGCCCCGCGTGTTCTGAAACTGCGTGGTCGTGCTCGGTAGGCTCAGGCAGAGCGCCGCGTAATCGGCATTCGAGTTGAGGGGCGGGCCGGTCGTGCTGTTGTTCCCGGTGACGAGGAAGACACCCAGCGGATCGTTGGCGTAGGTCGACGTCGCGGTGGAGCGGACCGTCTCCGTGATCGCGGCCGTATTCGACATCCCATCGGTGAAGTCCGCCGGACCGACCCGGGAGTTCTCGAAGAACGGGCCGTTGGGCACGCCCGTCAGCGGCGGCAGGGGGTTTTGCACCACCGGGTAGGCCGAGCCGACGTTGAGGTTGTAATTATGAGTGGCGAAGTACGCGCCGCCCACCAGGATGAGCTGCGGCACCGAGTCGGAGGGGCAGAGCAGCGAGGTGAGAAACGTCTGGAACCCGGTGGCGTTGGAGACCGACGTGACGGTGCTGTCGGGCGCCAGGTTGAAATTGAACGAGTTGAAGATCGTGGTCTGGTCGAGCTCCGGCAGGAGCTGCGAATAGGTGCCCCAGCAATTGCCCTGGCCGGCGATGTACGTATTGAACCGCCCCGGCGGCAGCACCCCGATCGCCGTGATGTAGTTGTGCAGGGCCAGGCCGATCTGCTTGAGGTTGTTGGTGCACTGGATGCGGCGGGCAGCCTCCCGCGCCGCCTGCACTGCCGGCAACAACAGCGCTATCAGCACCGCGATGATCGCGATCACCACCAGGAGCTCGATCAGGGTGAAACCGCGCTGGGATCGTCTGGTCGACATCCGTCAGTCTCCTTATCGGCAATTTTCTGATAAGTTCACGTATCCAGTGTCAGGATTCTGTCGAAAACTCGACAAGATCATAGCAAGCGCGTCGAGTCCGGGGAATCCCCCACCATGCTCGCACTCCTGGAATGAGCCGCTCGTGGCGTTGCCGGTTACAGCATCGCACAGGGGACGTCGCCCGGGCGCGGGCATCGGTAAACCCGGTCGGCCAAAGCGGAGTGGTCTACTTCTTGACGAGGATCACGCTGTGAGCGGCGATCTCCTGGCCGGCCGCATTCTGGATCGTGACCGTGACCGAAAAGCTCCCGAGCGTGCCATAGCGGTGCGTGCCGGCAACCACATACTTGCCGTTGCCCTGGCGGCGGATCGGCCCAGGGGTGGACCCGGACTGGTCACCCCAATCGATCACCGCGCGGAACTGCTGCGGCTTGGTGTGCGGGTCGCTGAACCGCGCGACCGACGCGTGGAACGTCCGGTTCACCTTCTCCCGGGCATTCAGCCCGGAGGACCGGAATGACCCGATCGACGGTGGGGGCGTGGGCGTCGGAGTGGGCGTGGGCGTGGGCGTCGGGGTAGGCGTGGGCGTCGGAGACGTCACGGTTACCTGAGTGGTCACAATGTTGTCGTCCGGTTTGTGCGAGCCGGGCGACGCGATCATGACGGTGACGGTATAGGTCCCGGCCGCGGCGTAGGTGTGGCTGTCCAGGAACTCGAACGAGCCGTTGGGTCCGGCGGTCGACGCGACGTTCTTGTCGGGGGAGCTGCCATCGCCCCAGTCGACTTTCGCCCTCCAGGTCGCCCCATTGACGGATGAGCTGGTGACCGTGAAGGTGGCGACCACCACGTTGGTGAGGGCAGCCCCCGCAGTCCCGCTGAGGTGCGCCCCGGCCGCGGGGGTAATCCCGTCGGCAAGCAGGGCGCGGGTTTCCAGCACTTCGATCATCGCGGGGAGGGTGGCAACCCGTCGACGCCGGTCGGCAGGCACGCGCGTGATCCAGTTCATCGGTGGAGTTCTCCGTTCGGTTCCCACGTCGCCCGAATCCCAGGGGGAAGGCGCGCGGCGGCCATTCCCGGGCCAGTGGACGGACGGCGATCGCTGCGATGGACTTTCAATCGCGGGAGACACGCGAATATTCGATTTATCTAGATATTATGGTTCCCACGTGCTCTCCCTCCAGGGCTCGGGTGAGGTTGCCGGGAACGAGGCCGTTGATGATCTGGACTTCGGTCGCCAGCCTGGCCCGCTGGATCAGCTCCGGGACGACTCGGTCGATGGGGAGTGTGGGGAGGTTCCGCTCGACGAGTTCCGCCGCCGCGATCCGCGGGATCCGTTGGGCGTGGGGGTCGGTCGCGGGGTCGGCGGTGTAGAGGCCGTCGACGTCCTTGAGGAAGATCATGCGCCGTGCGCCGAAGACCTCGGCGACCAGATAGGAGCCGGCATCGGTGCGATGGGGCGGGATCTTGCCCGCATCGGGCGGGTGTTCCCAGAGGTCATAGGGGGGGACGCCATTGAAGACGGCGCCCCGCGCCGCGGCCAGCATCGCGGGGAGGAGCTGCACCAGGAAGGGCGCCTCGAGGTAGACAAACCCGTGCCGGGCCAGGAGGCAGGAGACCATGTAGGCGTTCTGGGCGGCGTCCTTGGCGCTGAGGGTGGCCAGGACGCCGGTGGGCAGGCCCAGGTCCAGGCCGACCGAGAGGATGTGCCGCGACCGTACGCCGGCCCCGACGCCGAGGATCTGGGTGTGCCGCGCCTGATTCTCCACGATCTCGTCGAGCAGCGGCAGCAGGGCCGAGCGGCCCCGGTCCATGATCGACCGGCCCCCGATCTTGAGGACGCTGACGTGGGGCAGGATCGCCCGCACCGGCGCCTCGGTACTGGCGATCACGGCCTTGTCGACCAGGGACTCGCGCATCAAGGGGGAGGGGACGTGGTTGGCTCCCGGCCGTTCGGCACTCATCGCGCTGGTCCCTCCCGCTGCGAATCCTCGCGGTAGATGATCGTGCCCACAGGCTCTCCCTCCAGGGCCGCGGTCAGTTGCCCCGGTTTCAGACCGTTGACGAACTGGATCTCGCGGAGGTGGCGGGCACGGGCCATCAGCTCCAGGACCGCCCGCTCGACGACCAGGTCGTTCAGGTCCCGCGCCAGCAGCTCGCGCACGCCGATGCGCGGGATGTGCACGGCCGACGGGTCCTTCTTCGGGTCGGCGTCGAACAGGCCGTCCTCGTCCTTGACATAGATCATCTTCCGCGCGCCGAAGACCTCGGCGATGAGGAAGCAGCCGGTGTCGGTCCGCTGCGGGGGGATGCGGCCGACGGCCGGGTTCTGCTCCCAGAGCTTGTACGGCGGCATCCCCTGGCAGACGACCGCGCCCCGCTCCATCAGGTAGTGGGGCAGGATGCTGAATCCCTCCGGTTCCACGAAGGGGATGCCATGACGCGCCAGCAGGTAGTGGAGCATCTGGGCATTCTGCCAGGCGACGGCCGTCCCCAGCACGGTCAGCACGCCGACGGGCAGGCCCAGGTCGATCGCCAGGGCATAGATGTGCCGCGCGCGCGTGCCGGCGCCGGTGCCCAGGATCATCTTGTGCCGGCCCAGGTTGGCGACGATCTCGTCGATCAGCGGGTAGACGGCGGCGCGGCCCCGGTCGATCACGCT
>JAJPJC010000418.1 GCA_021324445.1 Isosphaeraceae bacterium | reverse complement strand
GTGGCGTGATTATCCCCGCAGATGCCGCAGATCCGGCTGGTGATGAAGTGGGCGTCGCGGGGGTCCTTCCCCTTCATGAAGATGCTGTAGCCCCGGAAGATCGACGAGGTGCTGTAGCACTCGGCCACCCGCCCCCGGGCGAAGTCGATCTGGGTGTGGATGCCCAGGCTGCCCACGATCCGGGTGATCGGGTCCCAGGACATCTCGACCAGGCGCGGCGGATCGTTCGAGGCACCTGCGGTCATGGCGTCGGTCCTGTTCTGACCCGGATCGTGCGGCCCGTCCTGTGCGATTTGGGGTCAAGGAGTCGCGGGCAGTCTCCCGGCTTCTCCGCGCGTCGCCGAGCCGGCGCGCCGCTCGGGCTCGCGGTTCATCGACGCCTGGGTGAACCGCCGCAGGGCGCGAATCGCCTTGCCATACATGGCGACTGCGGTCGTGGACAACATCGCCCCCGGCGGGATCTCCGAGAACGGCATGAACTTATCGGGGAATCCGGGCATGGTGCAGCCGATGCAGATCCCGCCGACATTGGGACAGCCGCCAAGGCCCGCCATCCAGCCCCGCTTGCCGACGTTGCACTGGACCACCGGCCCCCAGCAGCCGAGCTTCACGATGCACTGGTGCGACCCGGCGCCCTCGGCAAAATCGCCCTGCTCGTAGTAGCCGGCCCGGTCGCATCCCTCGTGAACGGTCTGGCCGAAGAGCCAGGCGGGACGCAGGTTCTCATCCAGCGGAATCATCGGCGCCCGGCCCGCGGCCTGCTTGAGCAGGTAGAGGAGCACCTCCATGAAGTTGTCCGGGTGGACCGGGCAGCCGGGCACGCAGACGATCGGCAAGCCCCACTTCGATCGCCAGTCCCAGCCCAGGTAGTCGGGCAGGCCCATGCAGCCGGTCGGGTTCCCCTCCATGGCGTGGATGCCGCCGTAGGCGGCGCACGTCCCGGCCGCGACCACGCCCCACGCCCTGGGAGCCAGGCGGTCGATCCACGCGCAGGTGGGGATCGGTTGGCCAGTCTCCCGGTCGACGCCCACGGCGGCCCAGTAACCCTCTCCCCCGATCCTCTCGTCGGGAATCGAGCCCTCCACGACCAGCAGAAACGGGTCGAGCCGGCCTTCCGCGGCGCCGAACCACGATGCCAGGAACTCGTCCCCGTTCTCATACGACAGCACCGGGTGGTGCAGGTGGACCTGCGGCAGGCCCGGGATGGCACCCAGTACCAGGTCCTCGAGGCTCGGCTGCGTCGCGGCCGTGATCGCGATCGAATCGCCATCACAGCCCAAGCCGGCCGTGATCCAGAGGATGTGCATCGCCTCCAGGGCCGGTGCCTGCTGCGTCCTCCGCCCCCACGGGATCGACGACTCGGCCATCGCGGCTCCTTCGATCGGGCAGGGTGGGATCGGTCATCATGTCCAACTGGCCCGCGGCCAACCACCGTCCCCACACCCTCCTGGCGGCGCGGGCTGGACCGCGATCCCTCCTTCTTTATAAAACACGAATCGCTACAAGTAAAGCGGCCCGTTCGGCGGCGCTGCCATTTTCAGCGATCGCGCGGGCCAGGGGGCGCAGGTTCTCCCGAGCGGGTAGGAGATGCCCGACCAGGATGGTCGTCGTGGACGGTTTAGCCTCTGCGATGAGGAGGGCAGGAGGGCCTCGCGACCGCGCTGGCCCAGCGCGCGGACGGATCACCTGCAGGGTCCGGCCTCGACCGGGAAGTGGGCCGTGTGGACAGCGGCGGAATCGTCACCGCTGACGGTCCCGTGGAGATGGCCGGGCATTCGACGGCTACGGGCGATCAGGGCCTCCGCGTCCTGCCCCTGCATGGCCCTGGAGAAGTAGTATCCCTGGCCGTGTTCGCATCCCAGGGTCTGGAGTCGATCCCGCTGGTGGGGTGTCTCCACGCCCTCGGCGATCACGTCCATGGACAGGTTCCGGGCCAGCATCAAGATTGTCTGGACGATCTCGAGATCCTTTGCGTCCTGATCCATCCTGTGGACGAAGGAGCGGTCGATTTTCAGGGTGTCGATCGGGAACCGCCGCAAGTAGCTCAGGCAGGAGTGGCCCGTGCCGAAGTCATCGATACCGATCTGGATCCCCAGGGATCGGAGGCGGTCGAGGGTTGCCGCCGCCAGGTCCGGGTCGCTCATGATGGCGTTCTCGGTGATCTCCAGCTTGAGGCTGCTCGGGTCGATGCCGGTCTGGCGCACGATCTGTTCCACGCGATCGGCCAGCACGGTCTGGGAGAACTGCTTGGGCGAGAGATTCACGCAGATCATCAGGGGCGGGACGTCCGGGTAACGGGCCTGCCACTGGCCGATCTGGCGGCAGGCCTCGTCGAGCACCCACCAGCCGAGGGGCACGATCAGCCCATTCTCTTCGGCCGCGGTGATGAACTCCTCGGGCATGAGCAGGCCCCGCTGGGGGTGCTGCCAGCGCACCAGGGCCTCGAACCCGATCAGCCGGTCGGTTTCCAGCTCCACGATCGGTTGGTAATGCAGGCGGAGCTCGTCGTGCTCGAGGGCTCGGCGCAGCTCGGTTTCCAGCTCCAGCCGGGCGACGGCTCGTTCATGCATGGCAGTGTCGAACACCGCGGAGCGGGACTTGCCCTGCGCCTTGGCCGAGTACATCGCCGTATCGGCGTCACGCAGCATGTCCTCCGGCCGCCGATAGCCCGGACTGCCCAGGGCGATCCCGATACTGGAGGAAGTGTACACCTCATGCCCGCCCAGGCGGAAGGGCCTGGCCAGTTCGCTGTGGATCCGCTCGGCCACCTTGAGCGCGTCGCTGGGGTCACTCATGCCGTCCAGCAGGACCGTGAATTCATCGCCACCGAGGCGCGCCAGGGTCGGTGAGGACCCCGTACGCGAGACGGTATCGCAGGCTCGCAGGCTCCCCTCCAGGCGCCGCGCGAAGCCGATCAGCAGTTGATCGCCGATGAGATGGCCGAGGCTGTCGTTGATCACCTTGAACCGATCGAGGTCCAGGAACAGGACGGCGAAATGGAACTCGGGGAGGCGCCTCGACCGCTCGAGAGCCCGCTCGATGCGGTCCAATAAGAAGATGCGGTTGGGTAGGCCCGTGAGCGGGTCGGAGACCCGGCCCTCGGTGACATCGCTCAACCAGCCGGCCATGCGGAGATCCGTGCCGTCACGGTCCCGCACGGCCACGCCGCGCGCAACCACCCAGCGATAGGTCTGGTCCTTGTGTAACAACCGGTGTTCGCATTCGAAGTGCGGGGTGCTCCCCTGACGATGGGCCGCCAGCGACGTCTGGACGCGCTCGATGTCCTCGGGGTGGACCCGCCTGAGCCATTCGTCCGGCCGGGGGTCGAGCTCGCCATCCTCGTATCCCAGCAGTGCCTGCCAGCGGGTGGAGTAATAGATCTCGTCGGTTCGAAGGTCCCAGTCCCACAGCCCGTGATTCGCGCCGCGCGCCGCGAGGGCGTATCGCGCTTCGCTCTCGCGCAAGGCCGCCTGGGCGCGTTTGTGCCCGACCTGGGTGGCGATCCGAGCCACCGCCACCGGCAGGTCGATCGGCTTGGTCACATAGTCGTTGGCTCCCAGATTGAACGCCTCGACGATGTCCTCGCTCTGGTCGCGGGCGGTCACCATGATCACCGGCAGCTCGACGGGTGTGAATTGTCGGCGGAGGAGGCGCAGGACTTCCAGGCCGTTCAGATCCGGCATCATCACATCGAGGAGGACCAGATCGAACGCCTGCCGCTCGATCAAGTCCAGCGCCCGCCGGCCGTGCTCGGCCGCCGCGACGGTATATCCCTGCAATTCCAGGCGTTGGGACAGCATGTCCCGGTTTAACTCCTCGTCGTCCACGATCAGCAGCGAGCCCGGCCCGGTCGTCATGGATTGGTCCCCCGCAGCAGCAGAGCTTCCATGGTGGAGAGCAGCCGTGGAAAATCGACGGGCTTGGTCTCGTAGCCATCACAGCCCGCTTCCAACGCCTTGTCCCGATCGCTGGCCATGGCGTGCGCGGTCAGTGCGACCACGGGGATGTGCCGGGTGACCGCCTCGGCCTTGAGGCGCCGGGCGACTTCCCAGCCGTCGATCTCGGGGAGGTTGACGTCCAGCAGGATCAGGTCGGGCGCCTGGGCACGGGCCATCGCGAATCCCTCGAGCCCGTCGACAGCCCCGACGACCCGATATCCCCTCAGCTCCAGACGCTGGGTTATCATGTCGCGGTTCATCTCTTCGTCTTCGACGACGAGGATGGTTTGGCTCATTTTCACCTGCCGTTCTGTTCGCTCAGGGCGAGACTTCGCCCGGGTAATCGACCTGTCTCTCCATGGTGGTTCGAGCCGACCCCTCTGGGGCTGTCCCGTCCCGCGTCAGCGAGGACCGGAGCGGCCCCGGGGCGTTGCCCCAGACTGATCGGTCTTGGCCCCTTCCGGGCAAGGGTCCGGCGCACGGGTCTCCCTACCACAGGTTCACCCTCGAGGGCTTCGCACGACTCGCTCGGGTCGTAACCCTCGCTGCTCAAGTGTACGTCACTCCGGGTGATCTCACGGGAATGTTGCCGAGAATGCCCCGGGAGCGACGTAGAGGCGGCAGGGCGCGGGAGCATCCCAGGGTCACACGGGAACGGTGAGGTGGGATTCGTCTTCGATCCGTCCACGGCATTTCCCCCTGAGCGGCCGAAGAGATCCACGCCAAGGGGAACGTGTGGGCCCGGTGCCCTCGGCGGTCAGAGTGCAGGTGAGGACGGCTGCCCCACCTTCCCGAGGGCGAGCTCCCATTGGGGCGGTTCCTCAACGACGTTCTCAGTGCTCGGAGCAGGGATTGTCGTGGAGCAGGGAGATCAGCGTGCTGTGATCGACGGGCTTGGCCAGGTGGTGATCGAAGCCCGCCGCGAGTGCTCGCTGCCGGTCCTCCTCCTGGCCGTATCCGGTGATCGCGATGATCGTGGCCTCCCGGGTCGCCGCATCGCGCCGCAGCTCCCCGACCACCTGGTAGCCGTCCAGGCTGGGCAGCCCGATGTCCAGGAGGATGAAGCGGGGCCGGAAGCCGCGCGCCGCCGCGATGCCCGCCGGCCCGTCGTAGGCGGTCTCCACCTCATGTCCCAGCAGGCGCAGCAGCCGGGCCAGCGACTGGGTGAGGTCGACGTTGTCGTCGACGATCAGGACGCGGGTCCGGGCCGGCTCATTCGTCGTGGCCGGGGCTGCGGCCTCGGCCGGCGAGGCGTCGACGAGGGCAGGGAGATCCACGGTAAAGGTGCTCCCCTTGCCGGGACCGCCGCTGTCGACCGTGACGGTCCCCCCATGCATTTCGGTCAGCTTCGAGACGATCGTCAAGCCGATCCCCAGGCCGCCTTCGGACCGGGCCAGCGTCCGGTCCCCCTGCCGGAACAGGTCGAAGACCCGCGGGAGCAACTCGGGCGCGATGCCGATGCCGGTATCGCGCACCTGGATGAGGACCCGCCCTGCGTCCCGTCGCGCGGTCAGCTCGATCCGACCACCCGGTTCGGTATACTTGGCCGCGTTGGTCAGCAAGTTGACCAGGATCTGCTCGAGCCGGGTCGGGTCGGCCAGCAGCGCAATGCTCTGGGGCTCGATCTGGACGTGCAGGTCGTGCTTCTGGTCCTCGATCAGCGGCCGGACGGCTGCGGTCGCCGAGCGGATGAGCGTCGCCAGGTCGACGCGCTGCACCCGGAGCTGGATCTTGCCGCGGGTGAGGCGCGAGACATCGAGCAGGTCATCGATCAGGTGGGCCAGGTGCTTGACCTGGCGGTCGATGACCTCCGTGCACCAGTCCACCAGGTGCTCGGCCCCTGGCCGCAGCAGCAGTTGCACCGCGTTGGCGATGGCGGCCAGGGGATTGCGCAGCTCGTGCGCGAGCATGGCGAGGAACTCGTCCTTGCGCCGGCTCTCCTCCACCAAGGCCGCTTCCGCCCGCTTCCGCTCGGTCACGTCGCGGAAGACCAGCACGGCTCCTGCGATCTGGCCGCTGGGGTTGCGGATCGGAGCCCCGCTCTCATCGATCGACCGCTCGGTGCCGTCATGGCTGATCAACAGCGTGTGGCTGGCCAGGCCGACGACGGCCCCTTCGGCCAGGACCCGTGCCACCGGGTTCTCGATCAGGGCCTTCGTCCGTTCGTTGACCAGCCGGAAGATGTCACCCAGCGGCCGGCCGGCTGCCTCGGCCTGGGTGCGGCCACAGAGCGACTCGGCCACCGGGTTCATGAAGTTGACCCGCCCCTGGCGGTCGGTGGCGATGACCGCATCGCCGATGCTGGTCAGCACGGCCGTCAACCACTGCTGGCTGGCCTCCGACCGCCTGCGCGCCGCGTGCAGCGCTTCCACCAGCAGCGTGATGATCCCGGCACACACCAGGGAGAGCGCCAGCGCCACCACACGCGCCGAGGAGAACTCCGGCCCGGAGACGAGCAGGCCGCGCACGCCGGCCAGAGCGAACAGCGTGGCGGCCAGCAGGCCCGGCCCCAGGCCCCCGTACCAGGCGCTCAAGAGCACAGCCAGGAACAGGAGATTCCCCAGCCCGTGGCCGAACCTGGGGATCTCCAGCACGCTGAGGGTGGCGATGACCACCAAGACGGCCACGCCATAGCGGGACAGCCAGGTTGCCCTCCTCATCCATGGGTCTCCGCGGCCAACTCGAGGTTCGACCCAGCGCAGCGCGGGGGTCCCCAATCGCGCATCTTCCGCAAATCTCGGCCAGACCTCAGCTCAGGGGCGTTGCCTCGGAGCCTGGGCGATCCGGCGCCTGGTGTGGATTGCGCGCAGACCGACGGCAGGCCCAAGCGGCCGGGCGTGGACTGAACGAGAACTCAGGCCTGTCCCAGAGGACGAGGGCTGATATGGGCGGCGAGCAAAGGTCTGAGCGGGTCTGGTATCGGTCACCCTCTCATCCTGCGCCGCAGCCGGCCTGCGGCCAAGCCGGAACCCGCCAGGCTGAGCAGGCTCAACCGGCGTGGACGAGGCTGTTCGGCTCAGACCGATCCGTTTTGAGGTTGCAAGACCGGCTGGCCGTGGGCGCCGAGGGCCGGCGTCACGGTTGCGGTCCTTGTCAGGGCTGCTCATCTATCCTGGGACAATAAATCGCGACGCGCGTCCTGTCAACCGTGCTCCCCGGTGCCCCGTCGACCGGCATGATCGGGGATCT
The DNA here is from genome assembly GCA_021324445.1 of Isosphaeraceae bacterium. Lineage (GTDB taxonomy): Bacteria > Planctomycetota > Planctomycetia > Isosphaerales > Isosphaeraceae > JAJPJC01. Next base: position 34,785 of record JAJPJC010000418.1, on the reverse strand, counting down.
CTCCAGGCGTGCGGCCCGGGTCGCGCGGGGACCGGTGAATCGGTTTGCTGGCGGTCCGCGCCGCGCGGGCGTATGATCTCATCCGGGAGAACCTTGGCCCGGCCACTTGTCGATCGGATCGAGATTCATGGATGCCCTGAACACGGTTGAGTCGCTCCTCGCGGGCTTCCCGGTGGTGGTGACGGTGCCGGTGCAGTGGGGCGATCAGGATGCGTTTGGCCATGTGAACAACACGGTGTATTTCCGGTGGATGGAGTCGGCCCGGATCGCCTATGGCCAGCGGATCGGACTCCACGATCTCCTGGCGGACCGGCAGATTGGGCCGATCCTGGCCTCGACCGCCTGCGACTTTCGCCGCCCGGTCAACTTCCCGGACACGATCCACGTGGGCATTCGCATCAACCGGATCGGCCGCACCAGCCTGGCCCACGACATGCGGATCGTCAGTCAGGAGCAACAGGCCGTTGTGGCCGAGGGGACCTCGACGACCGTGGTCTTCGACTACGCCGCGAATCGACCGCATCCGGTTCCCGCGCCGATCCGCCAGGCGATCGAGGCGCTGGAAGGCCGCTCGTTCTGAAGGGTCGAGGCCCGCGGTCTCAAACACCGGCCCCGGGGATGGCCGGCTCGGAGGAGACGGCCGCAGCCGGCATCGCCCTGAGTCCGGGCACGAGCACCGATCCAGCAGCCCCAGCCTCCAGGCGGTTTTTTCGCCCGCCTTGACGATCCACCCACGGGCGCACCATGATGTTGGGTCGCCACACGATTTCGAAACGGAATGAACTCGGGCGCGTGGTTGATTTCTGCCAGGTGGTGCGGTGCGCGACGGAGCGCCGAAGTCTTCACGCATCCCTGAGCTAGCCCAGCCAGCGCGCCGTGCGCGAAACCGAGGTGACGCTCATGCGTATCTTCATCACGGGGGGATCGGGACTCATCGGTCGCAATCTGGCGCGCGCCCTGGTGGAGAACGGACACCAGCCGGTGATCCTCTCGCGCAATTCGGACCGGGTTCGCCGCAACCCCGAGATGTGGCCGTACCAGGTGATCCAGGGCGATCCCACCCAGCCGGGGCGTTGGCAGAGTGAGGTCGACGGCTGTGACGCCGTCGTGAATCTGGCGGGGCACAACCTCTTCGCCGAGCGCTGGAATGCGGCGGTCAAGGCCAAGATCCGCGACAGCCGGGTCCACGCCGCCGAGCAGATCGTCGCGGCGATCCAGCAGGCGCGGCGGCGGCCCAAGATCCTGGTCCAGGGCTCGGCGATCGGATTCTATGGGGCTCACGGCGACGAGGAGTTGACCGAGGCCAGTCCCTCGGGTTCCGATTTCCTGGCGGTGGTCTGCCGCGAGACCGAGGATGTCTCCGCGGCGGTCGAGAGCCTGGACGTGCGCCGCGCCGTCGTCCGGACCGGGATCGTCCTGGCCCGCAACGAGGGTGCGCTCCGGTTCATGACCCCCATCTTCAAGGTCCTCCCCGGGGCTCCGATCGGGAGCAAGGGGGGCCTGGGATGGGCGACCGGCCAGCAGTGGATGAGCTGGATCCACCTCGACGATATCGTCGGAGTCTTCCGCCTGGCCATCGACCACGACGAGGCCGCCGGCCCGCTCAACGGCACGGCACCCCATCCCGTCCGCAACCTCGAGTTCGCCAAGACCTTCTCCCGCGTCTTGCGCAAACCGGCGACCCCGTGGCGGGTCGCGCTGCCCTTCGGACCGCCCGACCTGATGCTCCAGCTCATGCTGGGCGAGGTCGCCAGTGTGATCACCACCGGCCAGAAAGTCCTTCCCGCCAAGGTGCTCGCCCTGGGATACGCGTTCCGCTACCCCAACCTCGAGGGCGCGCTGCGGGCGCTCTTCAGCAAGACGCGGCCGCCGGCCCAGGCACCGGCGCACCCGGTGGCGAGCGGCTCCGGCGCGCATCATGCGTAGCCCACGACCCGACGGACCGGGCCTCAGAACATCAGCCCCAGGAGGATCCCGGCGACGAAGGTCAGGGCCAGGGTCAGGACCACGCTCGCCAGCGCGCTGCGGGGGCTCTGCTCGGCGAAACCGGCCAGCGGGGCGAACCAGGCCGGATACGTGGGCCGGACCGTCACGACCTGCGGGGCGGCGGGAGTCCCTTTCGCTTCGCCGGACGTCTTGGAGTCGGCTGCGGCCGGCTTCGCCGGGGGGGCCGCGGCGGCCGGAGACGGGTTGGCCGCGCCAAGGCTCTGCGGCCGGGGACGAATCAAGTTCTCCAGGGCCTGGGCCAGTTCGGCCGCGCTGGCAAACCGCTCGTGCGGCTTGTGCGCCAGCATCTTGTCCAGGACCCGGACGAACGGAGGGGCGACATCCGGCAGGTACTCGGTGATCGGCACATGCCGACCGCTGATCCGCTTCCCCAGCCGCTCGATCGGCGAGGACCCCGGGAACGGCAGCTTCCCGGTCAACAGGTGGTACATCGCGCAGCCCAGCCCGTAGACGTCGCTCCGGCCGTCCACGTCCCGGCCGCACGCCTGCTCCGGCGACATATAATCGACCGTCCCCACCGCGATCCCGTCGGCCGTCGCGAACGTCGCCGAACTGTCCGCTTCCATCAAGACGCCCAGACCCAGGTCCAGGATCTTGACCCGCCCCTCCCGGGTCAAGAGGATGTTCGAGGGCTTGATGTCGCGATGGACGATCCCCTGCTCGTGCGCATGAGCTAAGCCCCGCGAGGCCTGCGCCGCGTACTCGATCATCTCCGCTACCGGGATCGGCCCCTTCTTGAGCCGCTCGCCCAGGCTCTGGCCCGGGACATATTCCATCACGATGTACAAGACCCTCTGGATCTGGTCGGCGTCGAAGGCGCGGACCACGTTGGGGTGATCGAGCCGGCCAACCAGCTTCATCTCCCGCTGGAACCGTGCCACCACCCGCTCGTTCGAGGCGATCTCCGGGGCAATGATCTTGAGCGCAACCACGCGATCCATCATCACGTGATGCGCTTTGTACACGCGGCCCATCGAGCCTGAGCCGATCCGGTCGAGGATGATATAACGGCCCACGATCAGGCCATGCGAGCGATTGTTCAGGAACCGCTTGGCCTGATACGAGGTGATGATCTTGTCCCGGACCAGGCGTTCGGCCAGGTCGACCGAGTCGAGGGGATAGTCCCCCTGAAGGACCTTGGTCCGGATCTCGCCGAGCAGCTTGTCGGATAGCACCCCGGAGTTGCGGATCACCGGGAGCAGGTCGAGCGGGACGCCGTCCGCCGACTTCGGTCGCTCGAAGCTCGCCATCGGGGCCTCCCGGGAGTGGCACGCGCCGACACCCACGTTGCACGGATTCTTCGCTCAACTCGCGGCGTCGAAGGGAGATGCCGAAATGCCTACGTCTCTTCGATCCACGCGTGACCTTGACGATACCACAACACACGGAGACACTCAATCGACGCCACTCACCAGATCTTGCGTCGCTGTGAGCTCATCGGGGAGGAGCCATGCATGACTGCGCCAACTGATCCGCAAGCGTCCCTCCGGGAATTCGCCCGGTCGCACGATTTCTTCATCGGCATCGACAGCGACGGCTGCGCGTTCGATACAATGGAAGTAAAGCACAAGGAGTGTTTCATCCCCAACATTATCAAGTCGTACCAGCTCGCCGCGGTCTCGAAGTATGTGCGCGAAGTGGCCGAGTTCGTCAACTTGTACTCGAAGCATCGGGGGATCAATCGCTTTCCGGGGCTGGTCCTGACGATCGACCTGCTCGCGGAGCGGCCCGAGGTGCTCCGGCGTCGGCCGCGGATCCCGGCGATGACGGGTCTGCGCCAATGGCTCCAGCGCGCGACGAAGCTCTCCAACCCGGCGCTGAAGGCCGAGATCCAGGCGACCGGCGACGCCGACCTGGTCCAGGCGCTGGAGTGGAGCGAGGCGGTTAACCGATCGATCGGCGAGACGGTCCAGCACGTCCCACCCTTCCCATTCGTGCGGGAGTCGCTGGAGAGCATGCAGGGCAAGGCCGACGTGATGGTCGTCTCGGCCACTCCCGGCGAAGCCCTGGTGCGCGAGTGGGAGGAGCATGACCTGACCGGGTATGTCGCGCTGATCGCCGGGCAGGAGCTGGGCAGCAAGCGGGAGCACCTCGCCCTGACCGCGGCCGGCCGCTACGAGCCCGAGAAGATCCTGATGGTCGGCGACGCCCCGGGCGACCAGGCGGCGGCCGCGGCCAATGGCGTGCTCTTCTACCCGGTTGACCCGGGCAGCGAGGAGGATTCCTGGCAGCGGTTCTTCGAGGAGGCCCTGCCCCGCTTCTTCGCCGGGAACTATGCCGGCGAGTACATGGATGCCCAGATCGATCGCTTCGAGAAGCTGCTGCCGGAACGGCCCGCCTGGCGGTATACTTGAGTCCACACTGATCGAGCGGCCGGGAGCTCCTGACTCCCTACCGCAGAAAGGAAGGATACCATGGCAACCGTCCACGGTCCCCAAACCGTCCCGGCGCGCACGCCCCGCGTCGCGGGTCCACGCCGTTGGCGCTGGACCGCCAAGCAATTTCACAAACTGTCCAACATGGGTTTCTTCGGAGACCGCAAAGTCGAGTTGATCAACGGCGATCTCTACACCTTGCCGACCAACCCTCCCCACGACACGGCCGTCTATCTCACCAGCGATACTCTCCGGGCGGCTTTCGGGGCCGGTTATTATGTCCGAGCCCAGGCCACGCTCGACTTGGGCCGACGCTACCAACCGCTACCTGATGTTCTGGTCGTCGGCGGTGGCCCGCGCGATTATGCCGCGAAGCACCCGACCGCAGGAATCTTGCTGGTAGAGATCGCCGATTCCTCCGTGCGACGCGACCGCACGATCAAAGCACACCGGTATGCCCACGCCGGCATCGCCGATTACTGGATCGTCAATCTGATCGACCGTCAGCTCGAGATCTACCGCAACCCGCAGCCTGACCCAGCCCGTCGGGGCCGCTTCCATTACGCCGATGTGACGATCGTCCCGGCCACCGGCCGGGCCGCGCCGCTGGCCCGGCCCCAGGCGATGATTGCCGTGGCCGACCTCCTTCCTTGATCGCCTCCTCTTGGACCGCACGGTCGCGGCGGGGAAGGTTGCCTCCAGTCGAAATGCCGGCGCGGGCCTGGTACAATCCGATTCCTGAAGGAATCTCCGAAGAATCCCTTGCCGGAGGGTCGCGAGCATGGCGACGAGCCCGCAGAGCGCCGACATCGGCCTGATCGGCCTGGCCGTGATGGGCGAGAACCTGGTCCTGAACATGGAGAGCCACGGCTTCACCGTCGCCGTCTTCAACCGCACCACGTCGAAGGTCGACGCGTTCGTCGCGGGCCGCGCCCAGGAGAAGAAGATCGTCGGCACCCATTCGCTGCCGGAACTGGTCGCGGCGCTGAAGTCCCCACGCAAGATCATGATCATGGTCAAGGCCGGCTCGGCGGTGGACGAGGTGATCCAGGAGTTGGTCCCGCTGCTCCAGCCGGGCGACATCCTGATCGACGGCGGCAACTCACACTTCCCCGATTCGACGCGACGGACCCGGGAACTCGAGGCCAAGGGTCTGCTCTTCCTCGGCACGGGCGTCTCAGGGGGTGAGGAAGGCGCGCTCAAGGGCCCGTCCATCATGCCCGGCGGCAACCCCAAGGCCTGGCCGCATGTCAAGCCAATCTTCCAGGCGATTGCCGCCAAGGTGGCCGACGGCACTCCCTGCTGCGACTGGGTGGGCCCCGAAGGAGCCGGCCACTACGTCAAGATGGTGCACAACGGCATCGAATATGGCGACATGCAGCTCATCTGCGAAGCCTACCACCTGCTCCGCGAGCTGCTGCATCTGGAGCCGCCGGCCCTCCACGACGTCTTCGCGCGCTGGAACACCGGCCCGCTCGATAGCTACCTGATCGAGATCACCCGGGACATCCTCGGGTACAAGGATCCCGAGACCGGTCAGCCGATGATCGACCGGATCCTCGACGCGGCCGGTCAGAAAGGGACCGGCAAGTGGACGGTGGTCTCCGCCTGCGATCTGGGCGTCCCGCTGACCCTGATCGGCGAAGCCGTCTTCGCCCGCTGCCTCTCCGCCCAGAAGGAGGAGCGCGTGGCCGCTTCCAAGAACCTCAAGGGACCCGCGCGACCATCCCAGGCCCAGGACCAAGCGCTGATCGACTCCATCGAGCAGGCGCTCTATGCCAGCAAAATCATCTCCTACGCCCAGGGCTTCGCCCTGATGGATGCCATGGCCCGGGAATCGCAGTGGGAGATCAACAGGGGAGGCGTGGCGCTGATGTGGCGCGGCGGGTGCATCATCCGCAGCGCGTTTCTGGGCAAGATCAAGGAGGCGTTCGACCACGATCCCAAGCTCACCAACCTCCTGCTCGATCCGTACTTCCGTGGCGAGATCGACCGCTGCCAGCCGGGCTGGCGCCGCGCCTGCGCCGCGGCGATCACCGCCGGCATCCCCCTGCCGGCCATGACCTCCGCCCTGGCCTACTATGACGGCTATCGCAGCGAGCGGCTGCCGGCCAACCTCCTGCAAGCCCAGCGCGACTATTTCGGCGCCCATACCTACGAGCGCGTCGACCGCCCCCGCGGCCAGTTCTTCCACACCAACTGGACCGGCCGTGGCGGATCGACCGCCTCGTCCTCCTACAACGTCTGATCCCTCCATCACTTCCGTTGATTCCTCGAGGGTCGGGGTCGATTTTCGGTCGCCGCGACCGAAGACTCTGCCTATGATTCCACCGAACTGCTGGGTGGCCGCGCCCGGGCACGGCGGCGCATCGGGAGCCGCGCCAAGCGGGGTACCACGATCTCGGCCGGGGGAACCGACCAGCCATGCGGACATCACTCGAAGAGACGACTGCGCAGGACGGCAGCGGTCGTGCGCCCGGTGATGAACACCCGCGCGGCGCTGCGGCCGACCGGCTGATTGGGCAGAGGGTCGGGTCGTATCGCATCGAGTCCTTGCTGGGTCGCGGCTCGATGGCGTCGGTCTACAAGGCCAAGCACCTGGGTCTGCACCGCGATTGCGCCTTGAAGATCATCGACAGCGGCTTGGTGCAGGACCAGCCGGCGCTGCGGGAGCAGTTCTGGGCGGAGGCGCGCGCCGCGGCGAACCTCTCGCATCCCCACGTGGTCACGGTCCACAACCTGGGGAGTGTCGACGGCTGCCATTTCATCGAGATGGAGTACGTGCCGGGCGGTCAGACTCTGCGGGAATCGCTGGTGCGCGACGGACCGCTGGAACCGGCCCGTGCGGCGCGGTTGACGCGGCAGGTCGTACTGGCGCTGGGTGCCGCCCACGACTCGGGCCTGGTGCATCGCGACATCAAGCCGGCCAATGTCCTCCTGACTCAGAAAGGCGATGCCAAGCTGGCCGATTTCGGCCTGGTGCGGCGGCTCGAAGACCTGGCCCAGGGGGGCGCACCCCTGGCGGGAACGCCGACCTTCATGGCCCCCGAGCTGTTCCAGGGGACCCCGGCCAGCCCCCGGTCGGATCTCTATGCCGTCGGTGTCCTGTTATTCCACAGCCTCTCGGGCCGCCTGCCGGTGGTGGCCGAGAGCGTCGGGCAGTTGATCCAGCTTCATCGGACCGGGCCGATCCCGGATATCCGCCGGCTCCTGCCGGCGGTCCCCGACAGCCTGGCCGAAATCCTGGCGCGCTGCCTGGCCAAGGCCCCCGAAGACCGCTACCAGGAGGCCGGCGAGCTCGCCGAGGCCTTGCGCCTGAGCATCCATGGACTCCGCGACACCGAGAGCCTGATCCGCGAGAGCATTCAGGGGTTGGATTGTTTCCTCCAGGGGTACCGCGATACGTTCCGCGTCATCGTGACCTTGCCGCCCGATCGCCTCCAGGAGGTGATCATCGAGGCCTCCGAAGGGAAGCGCCAGGAACGGCTGTTGTCCGTCTTCTCGGTCTGCGGACCTGCCGACCCGGCTCACTATGAATACGCCCTGAAGCTCAATTCCCACCTGACCTATGGCAGCATCTCGGTCCACGATGTCCTCGGGACCCCGATGTTCGTCATGTCGCGGACGTTCCTCCGCGACACCGTCAGCCCCGAGGACCTGCGGCATGCCCTGCTCGAGATCGCACGGCGGTCCGATCGCATCGAGAAAGACCTCACACGTATGGACCAGTATTGATGCAGACGACCAATAGTCTGGCCACGAGCAGCCTGGTCCTCTCGATCGCCGTGGCCGCGATCGCCGTGGCCTTGGGCGCGCGCCAGTGGTTCGAGCGAGCCGCCCGCGAGCCGAGCCTCCCGAGCGAAGACCGCAAGCACTTCGCCCGCCAAGACTTGCGGCGCTGGATCGGCGTCGCTCTCATGCTGATCCTCGCGGTGGGCATCTTCGCAGGCTCGCGGATTCCCCCCTCGGTTCCGGCCTTCCCGATGGAGGAAGGCGTCCGCCAGGGCTGGCAAGCGCTGGCGGGCGCCTGGATCGAGCCCGTGATCCTGAGTCGCGTCAACCTCCGATTCGTCCTGGTCTGGACCGGGCTCATCCTGCTCCTTCCCGCTCTGCTGGTCCTGGCTCTGTTCGATTGGCTGGCCACCCGGCGCTATGCTCAACGTCAGCGGCGGTCCATGGCTCACCAGCGGATCGAGATCCTCCGCCAGACCCTCCGACCGGCCGATTCGCACCACAACGGCTATCTGCTCGACCACGACCCCGACGGCGACTAAACCCTCCCGGGATGAGGAAAACCGGCGACCGCCGCCGCCACGGCGCTACCGCAAGCGCCAATTCCATGATGAATGTGTGCAGCGGGGCAAACTATTCGTTGACGCGATGAAGATTGTGCTATACTATTAGTTGAGGTGATCCAGGAAGGAACCGATCTTTCGGTGTGGATCGATTCGGACTGATTCGGAGCAAGGTTGCGCCCTTCGACGGCGAATGGTGTTGGTCTCGCTTCAAGTCTCTGTCCACGCGACGAAACGGTCTGCCCGTCCTCTCCCGGCCGCGTTCGCTTCCTGGACCAGTCCGGCTTCCGTCCGACCCGTTCCGGGGAGAATCCATCGATGCGGCCTTCATCCAATCGTCGCAGCAGACTGATCGTCCAGGGTCTGGCCCTGGTGGTCGTACTGGGGACCGCGGTCTGGGCGCGGGCGGGCGAGCCTGATCCCAGGTCATACTGGAATGTCAAAGACATCCGCCCGGGGATGAAGGGGACGGGCCGCACGGTGATGGTCGGCACCAAGCTGGAAGAGTTCGGCGCCGAGGTCCTGGGGGTGATGAAGGACGTCAACCCGGGCCGCGACATGGTGCTCTGCCGGTTGACGGGCTGCAATCTCGAGCACGCCGGCATCATCCAGGGGATGAGCGGGAGTCCGATCTATATCGAAGGAAAACTGCTGGGGGCGGTGGCGTTCGCCTGGGAGTTCGCCAAGGACCCAATCGCCGGCGTAACGCCCTTCCAGCAGATGATCCAGTACGTGCGCTCGAACGATCGCCGGATCGCGGTCGAGTCGCGGCAGGGCCGCCGTGGCAAGTACGAGGCGGCGCTCTTGCCGGTGACTCCCTGGATCGACGGCCTGGCGAACGAGGAGCCTAGCCCGGCGCTTTCGAGCCTGCCGGTACCGGTCGCGGGTGGCGGGATGGCGGGCATGACGCCGATCGTCACGCCGCTGGCCGCCTCGGGTTTCAGCCCCCGCGCGCTGAGCCTGCTCAGCGATCGCCTGCGCGGGATCGGCATGGCGCCGATGGCGGGAGGGGCGGCGCCGGACCGGATCATCCGCGAGGAGGGCGAGAAGCCCCTGGTCGCCGGCGCGCCGTTGAGCATCGGCCTGGTCCTGGGCGATTTCGACCTCTCGGGGATCGGCACGGTCACTCACGTCGAGGGGAATCGCGTCTACGGCTTCGGCCATCCCATGTTCAGCCTGGGCGCCTGCGAGCTGCCGATGATGACCGGCTATATCCACACGGTCTATCCGCGCGCCAGCGTCAGCATGAAGATGGGCTCGCCCTTGAAGGTGGTGGGCGTCATCGATACCGACGTCAGCACCAGCGTCGCCGGCCGGATCGGTCCCCAGCCCGACCTGCTGCCCATGAGCGTTCGCGTCAAGACCAGTCGCTATGCCGACGACCATACGTATCGCGTCCGGATCGTCCGCGAGCCGATGCTCCTGCCGACGTTGATCCTCTCCGTGTTGACCAATGCCATCGATACCGAGGGCAACCTGCCGGACGAGCTGACGGCCCGGTTCAATGCCACGGTCCGCTTGAAGGATCGCGAGCCAATCAGCTTATCGGACACCTTCAGCGGCCCTCGATACACCGGCCCCATGGGTGCCGCGGCGTTATTCAGCCCGGTGGCTTCGCTGGTGAACATCCTGGTCCGCAACTCGATGGCACCGGTCCGGATCGAGGCGATCGACTGCGAAGTCCAGATCGAGCCGGGTCGCCGGGTGGCGGTGATCGAGTCGGTCCGGCTGGTCTCAGACACCGTCGAACCCGGCCATGACCTCAAGGCATTGGTCACACTCAAGCCCCACAAGGGGCAGCGCGAGACGCTCGAGCTGGCGCTGGCGATCCCGGCCGACTTCCCGGAGGGCGCGCACGAGGCGGTCTTCTGCGACGCGGCCAACAGCATCCGCCGGACCTTCCGCAACGACCCGGCCTTGATGGAGCCCCGCGACCTGGAGGGCGTGCTCCGCAGCCTGCGGGTTCAGACCGAGCCGAAGCGCACCGCGGTGTATCTGCACGTCCCCTCGCCGGAGCGCGGTGTCTCGATCCAGGGACAAGCCCTGCCCAATCTGCCCGGCAGCGTCCGGGCCGTGTTTGCCTCGAAGCGGGAGGTCCCGGTGGCGCCGATCCGGTCCGACATGGTCCAGGCCGCGATCACGAGCTGGGTCGTCGAGGGCATGCACACGCTCCGGTTCACCGTGGCCAAGGACGCGGGACTGTCGGTATCGTTGTAGCGTTGAGGCGGCCGGTCCGGACCGCACGGCGAGAGACCGCGCGGATCGGGTCGGATCGAATCCGGGCGAGCTTCCGTGCCCCGGCCCCCTCGCGAGAACAACGAGGATCGTCATGCGCCACCGAGGGTCTGCCCCGCGGGTCCGTCCCGTCAGGATGGTCTGGGTCCGGCTCGCCGCAATCGGGCTAGGGGTCGGGTTGGGACTGGGCCCCGCGGGGTTCCTGGCGAACCGCGCGCTGGCCAAGGTGGAAACCTGGCGTCAGGAAGGGCCGGCGGCCTTCACCAAGTGCCACCGGGAGAGCGTCGTCGTTTCGGACAATGGGCGTGTCCGGCTGGCGCAGGCGGTCACTGCCGTGGGCTCCTTGAGTGCCGGGCGAGTCTGGGACCTGGCGCGGACGCGCGAGGACGTCCTGCTGGCGGCCACCGGCGACTCGGGACTGATCTTTCGGCGCGGGCCGAAGCCCGATGCCGCCTGGAACATCCTCTTCGATTCCCCGGATTCCCAGGCCCTGGCCCTGGTGGTCTGCCGGGACGGCACGATCTTCGCCGGGACGGGTCCAACCGGTCAGGTTGTGAACCTGTCGGACCCGAAGCATCCGGCGTCGCGGCCCGACCCGAAGGTCCAGTACATCTGGGACCTCGCGGCCGACGCGCACGGCAACCTGTTCGCGGCCACCGGCCCGAATGGCCAGTTGTGGAAGCGGTCCCCGGAGGGCCGGTGGTCGCTGCTGTACGACAGCAAGGCGACCCACCTGCTCTGCGTGGCCCTGGGGCCCGACGGCTCGGTCTACGCCGGCAGCGACGGCGAGGGATTGATTTACCGCGTCGCTCCCGGCGGCAAGGCGAGGATCCTCTTCGACGCCCCTCAGGCCGAGGTGCGCACGCTCCTGATCGCTCCCGACGGTGCCCTCTATGCAGGCACGGCGGCGGAAGCCGGCGGCGGGGCCGGCACGCGGAACTCGCTGTTCCTCACCCGGGAGCGATCGCCGTCTGCCCTGGACGGTCTGCCGGCCCGCCGGGTCGCCGGCTTCGAGGAGGAAGACGGCGCGCCAGTGGTCCGCCTGGTCCAGGGCCCGTCCCCGCGCGGGGCGGCCGCCCGATCCCAGCCTCCGCGGACGCCCCCGGGGGGTTCGGCCGCGCCTCGGCCGATCGCCCCGGGCGATAATGCGGTCTACCGCCTCGATGCCGACGGCGTGCCGCGGGAAGTGCTCCGGGTCAAGGCGCTGATCCATGCCCTGGCCCGGGTCGGCGACCGGCTCCTGGTCGGGACCGGACCCGAGGGCCAGCTCTACGAGGTCCGCGACCGGGGCAACGAGTCGGCGCCGATCGCCAAGCTGGACCGCGGCCAGGTCCTCGCGCTGCTGGCCGAGCCCGGTGGCGGCGTCCTGATCGGCACCGGGGATCCCGGGTCGGTGCTCCGGCTCTCCGCGGACTTCGCGCGCGAGGGCCGCCTGGTCTCCGACGTCCACGACACCAAGCTGGTCAGCCGCTTCGGTTCCCTGACCTGGCGTGCCGAGCAACCGCCCGGGACGAGCGTCACGATCCAGGCCCGGACGGGGAACGTCGGCGAGCCTGATGAGACGTGGTCGGATTGGTCGACCGAACAGACCGACTCGGCCGCTGCGACGGTCGCCGCACCGCCAGGCCGCTTCGTCCAGTATCGGGTCAAGCTGGCAACCACCGACCCCCGAAACACCCCCGAGCTGCGGTCGGTCGCGCTGAGCTTCCGCACCGCCAACCTCGCGCCGGAGCTCAACCGCGTGGATGTCCCGGACGTCAGCGCCGCCGACGGCACCGTCCGCCAAGTCCGGCTGAATCTCCGCTGGGACGCGACCGATCCCAACGACGACGACCTGGACTTCACCGTCAGCGTGCGCAAGGATGGCTGGCCCGACTGGATCAAGCTCAACGAGGAACCGGTCCACGAGCGCTCCTTCGCCTGGGACACCACCGCGTTCCCTTCTGGGTCCTATCGCGTGAAGGTCCTCGCCAGCGACCGGCCGTCCAACAGCCCCGACGAGGTCCTCACCCGCGATCGCGAGAGCCTCACCTTCCTCGTCGACCACGACCCGCCGCACGTCCGGATCACACCCAAACCGGGTGGGGCGACCATCGTGCTCCAGGACGAGTTGACCCGGCTGGTGAAGGCGGAATCGACGACCGACGGCGGCCCCTGGACGCCGATCTTCCCCGACGACGGCCTCTTCGACTCGCTCCGAGAAACGATTACCCTGTCCCTGCCCGACCTCAAGCCGGGGACGCACCTGCTCATGGTCAAGGCCACCGACGCGGCCGGCAACGTCGGCACCGGGGATGCCTTGCTCGAGATCCCCAATCGCGCGGGGAAATGACCGGCCCCATGCTGCGGCCTGGGATCTGGTCGGATTCCTTCAGGGAGGTGACCATGATCGAGTTGACCGACGACCAAGCCAGCGCCCTGAGAGTCTGCTCCGAAAATCCCAGAGGGAATTGTGGGGGCGAGTGAACACTACCCCCAGACCCCCATAGCGGTATGGAGGTTAACTTGTTGATACAAAGAATGGATAGCTGTCCCCCGATGCCGTTCCGCCGACGCGGTCGAGATCTGGGAGGGGGTCGCCGGAGGACGTCGCAGTGGAAGGCAGTCTGCTCCCCGTGCTCACCCGCTTTCGCGGGGGCGACAATACCGGGTACGGGGCGACGTCCAGGTCAGACTGTTCCGCGGGCTCAAAGGCTCCAGGCATCTCACGACCTCGGACCCGACGCCCACCGCCCGATCCCAGACTACCACAAGGGGGCTCCATTTTCATCATACCGGGTGCCGCAGGGCGGCATAACCGACTGTTCCAGAAGCTGGGTATCAAGCTTGGCAAAGAGCAAACCAAGGCCAAAGCCTGAGGCCGAGACTGCCGAGCCGCCTCCGCCGCCGCTGATCCTGGACGCGAGTACCCACGGGCAGATGAGCTCAGTCACTTCCCCGCGATGGCGGCCGTCCAGTGCGTGATCTCCTCGGCGGTCATCGGCCCGCGGGGTTTGAGCCGGGCGTCCTCGTAGCCCCAGATGCCGACGTCGACCAGGTATTGCTCGCGCGACAGAAACGTCCCCTGGCAGACGCGCTCCGCCGGCGCCGGCTCATCGGCTTCCTGGCGGAGGCGGTCCGATAACTCCCGGATGACCCAGGCCGGCACCGCGTCGCGCTCGCCGGGATAGATGAAGCCGAAGAGGACCAGGTGGGCCAGCAGCACGCGCCAGTGAGTCGCGAAGCGGTAGAGCAGGCGATGCCAGTCCAGGTCCGGGCCGCGGGAGCGGATCAGGTGGGCGATGTCGGCGCCGTCGAACCGCTCGCGCTCCAGGACGTACCCCTTCGACCAGATGATCTCCTCCGGTGCGCAGAGCCGCACCGGGATGTCGAAGACCTCGGCCTCGATCGCCTGCGCGAACCACTCGTCGTCGACCGCGGCCACGCCGTTGCCGGACCGGTAGATCACGTCGACGAACCGCTCGACGATCCAGGCCTTGGCCAGCCAGTGGGGGAACGTGACCTCGGTCCGATAGCCGGCCGCTTCCAGCGCCCGGAGGGTCCGGTCGCGGTCGCTCTCCCGGACGAAGACGTCCATATCCTTGGTGTGCCGTTCGATCCCCGCCAGCCAGGCCAGGGCATAGGCCCCGCCCACCAGGTACGGGACCTCCGCCTCGTTGAGCACAGTCAGTGTGCGGACGTAGAAATCGCGCGACCCTTGATCGAGTTCGGCGGGTCTGGGCTGCACGCGCGGTCCTTCGGGCTGGAAGGGGAACCGTTCGTCCCACGACACGGCCAGAACCGTTGCAAAGCGGATGCCGGTTGGGCACGCGCCTTGCCGAATCCCATCGTCGGGCTGAGCCCCGTGGATCGCCGCCGGGGAGAGATTCCCACCAACCAAGGAGGCGGGAGATGCCCAATCCGGATACCGTCGTGCGCGTGGCCGCCCTGGGGGACCTGCATTGCAGCAAGAAGTCGCAGGGCCAGTTCCAGCCCCTGTTCCGTGCCGCCGCCGAGCTGGCCGACATCCTGCTGATCTGCGGCGACCTGACCGACTATGGCCTGACGGAGGAGGCCGAAGTCCTGGTCAAGGAGATGGCCGGCGGCGCCAAGCTGCCGACCATCGCCGTACTGGGCAACCACGACTTCGAGTCGGGACGCGAGCAGGACGTCCGGCGGGTCCTCGTCGACTCCGGCGTCATCATGCTCGACGGCGATGCCGTCGAGGTGCGTGGGATCGGCTTCGCCGGGGCCAAGGGCTTTGCCGGCGGTTTCGGTCGCGGAACCCTCGGCGCCTGGGGCGAGCCGGTCATCAAGGGCTTTGTCCAGGAGGCGATCCACGAGGCCATGAAGCTCGAGTCGGCCCTGGCTCGCCTGCGGACCGACCGCCGCATCGCGATCCTGCATTACGCCCCGATCCGGGGAACGGTCGAGAATGAGCCGGTCGAGATCTTCCCGTTCCTGGGATGCAGCCGCCTGGAGGACCCCCTGAACCGCTATCCCGTCACGGCCGTGGTCCATGGGCATGCGCACAACGGCTGTCCCGAGGGCCACACCGCCGCGGGAGTGCCCGTCTACAACGTGGCCCTGCCCCTGCTCCGCAAGACCTACCCCGACCGACCCCCCTTCCGCATCCTCGAGGTCTCCCTGCTTTCGCCGCCCGCGGCGGAAACCGCGCCGGCATCGCGGCCACCGCGCCAGGCCCTCGGCCTGCCGCCCCGCCCCGAAGTGGCCGCGCGCCAGGACAACGCTCCGGACCCGGCGCCGGCCCGGTGACGGGCCCACCGGGTTCCGGCTCCCCCTGGTTCGGCAGGGTCATGCACCGAGAAGACCGGGCCGAAACAAGGATCCTCACGGCAGAGGGGAACGCCGTCAATCGACGCGCAAGGATTCGCGATCCCCACGTGGCTGCAACGACGCGCCGATCCGCTCCACTCGCCGATCGACCGAGCGCCGGGCCATGCTGATCTGGGGCCCGATCGGATCCCGGCCGCTCCCCAGGGAACTGGACTGAGGGAAGCCGGCGTTCTCCTGGGTCAAGATGGGATGCAGATCCGCCGGATCCGTTTGCACGCCGCACCAGGGGATCAGACACCAGAGCGAGAGAATCATGGAGAATTGCGCCCGCGTCTTTGTGAGGAGAGAGGAGCCCCTGCATCACCATCGCCGGATGCTCGGGCAGTGCTCGATGGCCCAGGCTCGGCCTGGATTCCGCCACCGCGCACTCGGCGTCGCCGCTGTCCCTCAACCATGGCTTCTTGCAATCGGTACTCGCAAACCGGACCAACACGCTTTACCGAGCAACAGTGATCTCAACCAAATCGGGATGATTGGTGGGAGTCCCCAGAAGGATCTCCCAAAGAAGCCTAGGTCACTTCTGGGAGGCCGGCAATTCACAGGATCCGGGCCGATGGGTATGTCGGGATAACCCATTCTGCCGACTCCTCCCCAAAAAAGCCAGGTTGATTCCCCTTGGGCTGGCCATTTTGTGCGACTCGCTCGGTCAGGCCGGCGATTGGGGAGATCCCTCGATTCCTGGCTCAGGCCCGCTCCTCGGGCCTGGTGACGTCGGGCACCTCCACGCCCAGCGCGGTCGCCAGGTCGATCTGGTGCTCCTGTTCGTTGACCAGGATGCCGCGGATCTGTTCCGCCAAGGCGTATTCGCAGAGGACCTCGCACTGCCGCACCCGCTCGCGATAGTTGCGGACCGTCTCGTTCTCGTTGTCCAGGTCGAAGCGAAGCATCTCTTCGGCCTTCTCCGAGGTCTTGACCGGCTTGGGCGTCACCGTCGGCATGCCGCCGAGGTAGTCGATCTGCTTGGCGATCGTCATCGCATGCTGCAATTCCTGCTTGGCGTGCTGCTCCAACTCGTCGGCGATATTCATGTACTGGGGACCTTTGAGCACCTGCGAATACACGACGTAGGCGATGATCGCCTGGTATTCGCGTGCGAGGTCCTGGTTGAGCAGCTCGATCAACTGCTCGCGCGAGACATTCGTCGTGGCGGCTTTCCCGCTCGCAGTGTCGGCCATGGGATTCTCCTGTGGTTGGTCCTGGGACAACACCGGTGGATGTTGCGGGCAAATGGCATGCCAGCGGCATTGGGCCGGCATGGAGTTTGCGACGGCGTGACCTGGGTTCGGGAATCCTCGGCCGGATGGGGCGTTCTGGATGCGATACCTGGCGCTGGCGACCGACTACGACGGCACCCTGGCCAAGGACGGCCAGGTGGATGGTCCCACCGTGGCGGCCCTGGAGCGACTGCGGGACTCGGGCCGGCGGCTGATCCTGGTCACGGGGCGCGAGCTCGACGAACTGCTGGGGATTTTTCCCCAGGTCGACCTCTTCGAGCGCGTGGTCGCCGAGAATGGCGGGTTGCTCTATCGGCCGGCCGGCCGCGAGGAGAAGCTGCTGGCCGAGCCGCCCCCGGCCGCGCTGATTGACGCGATCCGAAAGCGCGGGGTCCAGCCCCTGTCGGTGGGACGATCGATCATCGCCACCCGGGAGCCGCACCAGGGCGCCGTCCTCGAGGCCATTCATGAGCTCGGCCTGGAGTGGCAGGTGATCTTCAACAAGGGGTCCGTGATGGTGCTCCCCTCGGGCGTGAACAAGGCGACCGGCCTGGCCGTCGCGCTCAAGGAGCTGAACCTCTCCCCGCATAATACCGCCGGCGTCGGCGACGCCGAGAACGATCATGCCTTCCTCAGTCTCTGTGAATTCTCGGCCGCCACGGCCAATGCCCTGCCGACGGTGAAGGAGCGGGCGGACCTCGTCACCGCCGGCACGCACGGACGGGGCGTCACCGAGCTCATCGATCAGATCCTCGCCGATGATCTCCGGGGGCTCTCGCGGTGCTTGACCCGGCACGCGATCCTGCTGGGGACCCGCGACGACGGATCCGACGCGAGCCTCGATTGCTACGGGCTGAACGTCCTGGTCGCCGGGACCTCGGGCAGCGGGAAATCGACGATCACCACCGGGCTGCTGGAGCGCCTGGCCGAAGCGGGCTACCAGTTCGTGGTGGTCGACCCGGAGGGCGATTACTCGACTCTCGAGGGAGCGGTCGTCCTGGGCGATCCCCAGCAGGCGCCGACCGTCGAGGCGGCGCTGGAGCTGCTGACGAGGCCCCGGCAGAACGCCGTGGTCAACCTGGTGGGCATCCCGATCGAGCACCGCCCCGCCTTCTTCGACGGTCTCCTGCCGCGGCTTCAGGAGATGCGGGCCCGGACCGGCCGGCCCCACTGGCTCGTCGTCGACGAGGCGCATCACCTGCTGCCGACGACCTGGCACCCGTCCTCGGTGACCCTGCCTCAGCAACTGGAAGGGATGGTCTTCATCACCGTGCACCCGGAGAGCGTGGCCAGGGCGATCGTGGCCGCCGTCGACCTGATCCTGGCCGTCGGCGACGCGCCCGATCGGACGATCCGTGCCTTCTGCCAGGCCGTCGGCCAGCCCCCGCCGCCACTCGCGGCGGGGATGCAGCTCGAGCCGCGCGAGGTCCTGGCCTGGTGGCGGCGGACGCAGCAGCCTCCCAGCCGGGTGCGCTGCATTCCACCGCGCTCGGAGCGCAGGCGGCATTCCCGCAAGTATGCCGAAGGGAACCTCGGGCCGGACCGCAGCTTCTTCTTCCGCGGCCCCGCGGGCAAGCTCAACCTCCGCGCCCAGAACCTCAACCTGTTCCTCCAGCTCGCCGACGGGGTCGATGACGAGACCTGGATGCACCACCTCCGCCAGGGCGATTACTCGGAGTGGTTCCGCAGCAAGATCAAGGATGCCGACCTGGCCGGCGAAGCCGAGCAGATCGAGCGGCAGCACGGGGCGACGCCGGAGGACTCGCGCGCCGCGATCCGCCAGGCAATCGAGAACCGATACACTCTACCCAGCGAGCCGGCCGAATACGCCCAGGCCGCCGAGGAGACGGGGAAGTCGGGGACTGCCGCGGCCAGGAGTCCGTCCCCGGCTCGTTGACGGTTTCCCGCTGGGAGGATATCCTCCCGAGACGCTGATCACGACCGGTCGGCCGTCGACACCTCGTATTGGCGTTGGACGGATCGTCCTGGTGTCCGACTCCAACGCCGAAAGAGGAACCCGACCACACAGATCGCGGAGATGCTCCCTGCCCCAAGGCCGAGATAGTTCGGCCTGTGGGGAATCAAGGCCAGACCAGTCCACCCTGGCGCGTCGAAGAGTCGGTCAGCGTCGGCGACTTCGGGAGAACTCTCGCCATCGATGATCTGGAGCAGACGACCAGTGTGGCCGACTGGGCGGACCACGATGAAATGACCCTCCCGACCGCTCTTGACGAATAGCAATGCCGGACCATTGATTGCGGACTGCTTCTTGGGCAGGACAACAGCATCCAGTCGGAGGCCAACGCGGCGCGCCGCGGCACGGAGTCCGCGAAACGAAGGGCCGGCGGCGGGGGTGAGCGGGCCCAGCGCCGCTTCGAGTCGATCGAGGCTGATTGGTCGCCCTTCCAGGCGGAGCAGATGATCGAGGGCAAGCGTACCGCAATCCACCGACCGGATTGGCGGAAGACCGTCATCAGATTGGGTCGGCGTCGTCCAGCCGATGACCATCTCATCAAGCCGGTGATCAGCCTCATCCGAGTCATCGGCTTTTCCAATACCAAAGAGAGGCTAGACCGATCGCGAGTAAGCCGAGCAGTCCAAGGCCACCGTACAACGCGTCAAACCAGCCGACGCCGGAACGGGCTGCGGAGGATGCCTCGAGACGCTTCGCCTGGCGATCGGCCTCGGCCAGCGCCTCATCAAGCCGTTTCTGACGGCTCACAGGGTCAGCAGGCGGCTTCTTCACGGAAGGCTTGGGCGCTTTCTCGAGCTCGCGCTGGAGCTTTCGCAGGCTCTCGTCACTCGTAACCAGGGCATGCTTCTTGACCGAGAAGAAGCTGTCGCTCAGCCCTTGATCAAACTTCACCGTGTCGACCATGATCCAGTGATCTTCGGTATAGACGGCATCCCGGGTGTGAATGATCGCGCCCTTGTCATCCTGCCCCACGAACTGCGTCGTTCTCCCGACGGCGGGCAGCCACAAGGCACGGCCGCTTGGAAGAGTCATGCGGTGCAGCACCGAGATTTCGGTCCGGCTTTCAAGGTCGTCACCACGATAGAGTTCGTAGCGGAGCGGACAACCGTCACGTTCCAGATCGATCCAGAGCCTCATATAGGGCAAGCCGCCGACCGATCCTTTGAGATCAGACCGAGGATACCGAAGCATCCGGACTCTCAGGCAGCGGTGTCCACTGAGAGTCTCCCAGCCCTGAGTCTCGAGCTCATGCTCGGCTGGATCACGCAGTGTCGGGTAGTAATAGGCGAGGAAGATCCGCTCAGGGCTGTCCTGTCGACTCAATGAGCCTGGGCCCCCCGGGGCGGTCGTGGGGATGCGATCACGTACTGGGGGTTGGTGATCGGGCGAGGCATCGAGGATCTCCAGCTTGCGGTGGAGTACTGCAGAAATGACCCGGCTGTCCGGTCGATCTCCCTGACCCTGGGCGAAGACGTCCAGCAGGGTCGCCCCATCGTTCCGATAGGCATACAGGCCCTGGAATCGTGAGGCATTTCCGGGCGCTGGATTTTTCCCGGCCGTCCGGGCGACCTGGGAGGTCGTGCCTTCGTACAAGAACGTGATATCACGAAACGCAGAATGATACCTCTCGAAGAGGGCGAAGAGTGTCCGCCCGTCGATCGTGGGGTCGGTCTGGCCGGCAACGGTCAGGGCCAGGGCCAACAGAATCGGGGTCATGGGCGACACCTCCCGAACGACGCGCTGTCGCGGAAGCCTCGATGTTACACGGATGCCGACAAGGAAAGCGGTCAAGGCGCGAACTCAAGCGGTACCAAGGCCCCCAGAACCACCGCGTCAATCTGGACTTCACGGTCCCTGGGGCTGCGTGGGGAACTGGGTCGCGTTCACGGTGCAGTTGTATTGTCCCCCTCCATTGCATTGGAGCATACCGTTGACGAGTGTACAGGTTCCCGTGTTGCCATTTCCATTCGGATTGCAGTTGACGTTGTTCGGATTATTCACATCGAAGTTTCCCGCCCCGCCTCCAGCCTTGTAGCTGGCCTCCTGGGCGCAGGTGATGCACGTCTGATTGACTTGGGTACAGGCGGTGAAGGCCACAGCCGGAGGAGTGGCATTGATCGCCGAGCAGGAACCCAGTGACGTTCTATTTTGGCCGTTGTTGGCCCCGCGCACACGATCGAGAAGATGATCGGGAATCGCGGCGGCGACCGGCCGGACCGCGAGCATGACGGCCGCTGAGAACGATGCGAAAGCGGCGGCCAGGAGCAGAACCGAGATGCAATCCAGCTTCCGGACGTCAGTGAGGCGTGTCATCGAAAACCTCCAACAGGTCAGGGTGGTAGGAAAGAAAGGTCGGTGCTCCACTCAATCAACGAGCTCGCCGCCGTTGCGCGTTCCCAAGCCACGCCACACGGATAGGTCGATCGTTTCCTGGACGAACCGCGTCGAGCCGTCGCCCATCAGCGCATTGACGCCGCCGAAGTGCCAGCTCCGCGCCGTCGCCATGCCAATGGAGCTGGCACTGGGCAGGAGGCAATCAGGCACGCGACCATTGGGCTGCTGGGTATGGGTGTAAAGGGTCCGCTCCCGACCCTGCCAGAACCACCATCGGCCGCCCAGGATGAACGTCGGCGCCGCCCCGGGCCGCGCGGCGATCTGGCAGGCCTGCAAGAGCTGATCGGCCGAGACAACCGGAGGCGGCATCGGCCAGAAGTCGCGCTCGGGAACACCGCCGGGTTGTCCCGAGCCGCGCAGCCGCTCCGAGAAGGCCACCGTGTGGCTCAAGCCGTCGGTCACCGAGGCGGGGCGCGACAGGCCGCCGAATTCCTTGATCAGCCCATTGCCGCTGTCGCGGAACTCGGCCCCCGTATTATTGAGCGGGCCCAATCCGAGATTGCCGCGGTAGTTGTTCCCCGTCCCGGCGAAGGGGCCGCCATCGGAAGGGCAGAGAAATGTCTCCACGCGCACCGTCTGAGCGGTTGCGTTGAATGGGAAGAGAGCCACAGCCTCGGGAGGGGCTCCAATGCCCGGGACGTCAAGCGGCCAGGTGCCCGTCGCAAAGTTGATCGCGTCGTATACCGGGCGAAGTTCCAGGTAGGGAAGCAGACGGGCGTGGACTGAGAACTCGCCGCAGTACACCATGCCCGGATCAGGTTCATTCCCGGTCGGATGGGGATAACGAAAAATGTTCGTGGTGCAGATGGGGTAGCACTGGTAGTCATTCTCGTAGCCCTGTAAGGCGAGCCCGATCTGGTGCAGGTTGTTCTGGCATCGCGCGCGGCGGGCCGCCTCGCGGGCCGATTGGACGGCCGGGAGCAAGAACGCCATCAGGAGCGACAAGATCCCGATGACAACCAGCAGCTCGAGGAGCGTGAAGCCGCGTTGCTTGCAGCGCCCTTTCATGGTCTCAGTCTCCTGAGGGGAGCATGAAGATGTTCAAGGAGAGTGTCGCTTGATCGGGGTGATCGAGGTGGATCGTGATCTTGGGATCCTTCTTGCGGGCCGCGCCGTCCGGATCAATCCCAAGCTCGAGCGTGTGCGTAGCACTCGCCTCCTGGCTGAACTCGGAGCCGGTGACCAAGGACGGTGGGGCCACGCCGATGATCCGAAATGGACGGCCATCCGAAGCGCGGAGCGTGATCGACTGCGGGATGCCCCGCTCCGCTCTCTTGAGGATCAGATTGGACGGGCTCGCACGGACTGGAGGCACAACCTCCCAGGCAAGGAGTTCTTCCCGGGTCGTTCCGTCAGTCCAGCGAAATCGGATGGTGCTGTGATGCGAACCCGGTTTGGAAGACGAAGGCAAGCTGATTTCAACATCCCGAACGGTCGAGACCAGGCCGTCCGCTTCCGCCTGCTCGCGGGGCTCGCCGAGGAATCTTGCGATCAGGGGCGATTCCGCCTCGACGTGCGCAGGAAGGGTGCTGCCCTCTCCGGCCACTCGGCGGCAAACGATCTGCATCACCCGGCGACCCGCACGGCCGACGGAGAGAATTCGGAATGACTCCACCGGTTCCCGGACCTCCCACTCGGGGTGGAGTGTCGCACGCAAGGCGTAAGTCAATGCCGGACACTCTTTACTGTCGGTTTGAATCACGGAGCCGACGCGCTTCTTGCCGGTCTCACCCGCGCCAACCTTGAGAGACACGGGGATCTGGCACTGCCCACCGGGAGGGAGTACCTCCTTCGAGACCGGACCAACCTGTGAGCAGCAAGGGGTCAGCGCTGCAGTGCCCGTCAGCCGGATTGGCTGCTGAGTCGAATTGGTGAAGGTGAATTCGTGGTGCAAGACCTGACCGCGGGATAGGACTAGCCCGAAATCGTGTTCTACAATAGAGTTACGTCCACCGCCCCCCCCCCCCTGAAAAATCGGCAGGTTGGGCAAGGATGGCCACGATCTCCTGATCGGAAGTCGATTCCGAGCAGCCAGGAGCCACGAGCACCAGTGATAGGATCCAGTTCGCACGTCCCATCTCGACACCTTGGGGACGCCTTTGCAGGAGATGAACGGGCCGACCTCGACCCCTTATGAGCGGCAATCCTAAACTCGAGGATGGAACGTGTCAACCAAAAAAAGTCAAGCACAAAAAATTCCGGCGACCAGGCGCCATCGATGAAAGGAGCACAGGAGCGCAGGAGAAACCCGGGTCATCCGGGTAGAGTCAGGACCCGGCTTCCCTTACGATCGGGGGATGACCCAACTCATTCGCGTCGAGCGCGGAGGGCTCGTGCCCTGGGTGCTCTCGGTGCTGGTCGCGCTCGGTTTCTGTCTGACGCCCCTGTGGCTCTGGGGAGTCCCGCTCCGCTGGCATTTCCTCCGGCTGGACGATTTCGTCTACCTGGCCCGGAGCCGGTCAGCCGAAGCGCTGGGGCATTCCTGGTGGACGCCCCATAATGCGCACGTCGCCCCGTTGTTCCTGCTCGAGACGCACCTCCTGGCGCGGTTGGCCGGCTCACTCGAGGCCGTCCCGGCGGTCCTGGGCTGGGCGGGTTACGCGACGCTGGTGCTGGCGATGGCGATGGCCGGGCACCTGGTCGCCTGGGAGACCGGCCGCGCGGCGCGGGGGCTGATCGCGATGGCGGCGGTTGGTCTGTCGAGCGTCTTGGGCCCAGCCGTGCTGTGGTACGCGGCCGGCCAGGCGCTGGCGGCCGGGACGATGATCCTGACCATGCTGGCGGCGCTGCAGGCCTGGCGGGCGCGCGGCTCCTGGTGGATGCTGGGCTGCGGCCTGGTCGCGGCGGTGGCCGCTCCGCTCTTCTGGTCGGCCGGTTACACGGCCGGCCCGGTCGGATCGGCCTACCTCTGGGCCGACGGCCGCCGACGGTGCCGATGGGCGGCGGCACTCCCCCTGGCGGCCTCGCTGGCCACCGCGATCGTCACCGGGTCCGCGACCGCCGCGACGTCCCCCCTCGGACGCGCCGGGTGGTCGCTCCGCAACCTGGACCGACTCGAGCCCGCGGTGGCCCACACGGCCCAGGCGGTCTGTGAAGCCCTGGTCTTGAATAACCTCGGCCTGGACGCGGCCACGACACCCGGGCAGGCCCTCGTGCTGGTCGCGATCCTGGCGGGAGTCTGGATCCGGTCGCGACGCCGGCCCGATCCGGCCAGGCCGGGACTCGACGTCCGCCCGCTCGAAGCGGCTGGGGCCGTCCTGGTCGTCGCCAACTTCGCGATGATCTTCGCCGTCAGGGGCACCGAGACGACCTTCGACAACCTCCGGACCCTGGGCTGGTACGACGCGGTTCCTCAGCTCGGGGCGGTCCTGTTCGCCGCCGGCTGGTGGTCCGGCTGTTCCCAGTCACAGCCGCCCCGGACCCTCGAGCCCCCTCGTCTGCGAGAACTTCTGGCCGCGACGCTCTGCGCCACCATCCTGCTCGTGCTCCAGACTCCCCGCGCGCAGCGCGTGATCCTCCAGTATGATGGACTCGTCCGCACCACCGGCGAGCTGGCCGAGCGAGCCCGGAGCCAGCGCCGGGCCCTGGCCGAGCTCGACCGCCTCGAACAGGCCGCCCGCCAGGCCGGCGCCCGGGTCGAGGACCTCCGCCGCGAGGCGGACCGAGTCTCCGTCCCAGGGATGCCGGCGAACCTCCCCGGCTTCCGCGCTTCGGACCTCCTGGATTGGCAATGATTCTCTTCTCAAAAAGATTGAACCACGAAAGACACGGCAGGAGAACGACAGTCTCTCTGATTCGCTTTCGTGTCTTTCGTGAATTTCGTGGTTAAGTCCGCGGTCAGGAATGATTCGTCGGCTGGTTCGGTTGCAGCCATGCTGCACTGGGCCTTCCGTGGTTGCGACTTCTCCGGTCCGGCTGATGGTTGAAGGACATGCACGTCATCGATCGCCTGAACCGATGGTTGCAGCGGCCGATCGGGCGTCCCGGTCTGGCGATCTGGGTCGTCTTGCTCGGCTCGGCGCCGGCGGTCTTGTTCTTTGATCCGGCGACCTTCCGGCCGGGCAGCCGGGGGCACATCCCGCGGGAGCCGCTGGCCGTTTATCGCTTGTTCAGCGATGACGTGGCCTATGTGGCGGGTTCGCGGACGTGGGCGCGGACGGCCGCGAACCTGTTCGTGCCGCACAATACACACATCGTGCCGGCGTGGCGGCTGGTGACCTGGGGTCTGGTGGCCGCGGCGGGGAACCTCGAGCGGCTGCCCGAAGTCCTGGCGGTCGCGGCCTATTCGATCGTGGTGGCGGTCATGCTGATGACCGGCCGGCTGGTGGCGCGCGAGACCGGAAGGACGGGACTGGGCCTGGCGGCGACCATCCTGGTGGGGACGACGTCGCTGATGGCCTCGCCAGCGTTCTGGTACGCGGCCGGGCAGCCGCTCTGGGCCGGATTCGGTATCCTGGCCACGCTCTGGTATGCGCAATCGTATCGGCGGTCGAGGCGGTGGCCGGCGCTTGGGCTGGCCGGGCTCTCCGCACCGCTGGCCGGCGGGTTCTGGGCGGCCGGGCACCTGGCCGGCCCGGTCGCGGCGGTGTATCTCTGGGTCGACGGCCGGCGACGGTGCCGGCGCGCCGCGGCGGTCCCCCTGGCGGCGACGGCGCTGGCCGTCGGGCTCAACCTGGCCCTGGCGGCCCGGCCCATGGACAGCAAGGTCAGCTTCCACGGCCGCACGATCCGCCAGGCCCTCGATCCGTTCCAGGGAATCCAGAGCACGGCCCAGGCGATCCCGGAGAACCTCGTCTTCGGCAACCTCGGACTCCAGGTGGAAACCGCGCCGATCCAGGGGCTGGTGCTCACGCTCGGCCTGATCCTGCTCTGGGCCAGCCGCCGCCTGGCCTGGCGTTCCCAACTCGCGCCGGCGCCGAAGCCGGGAACCCGCCGGTTGCCCCTGCCCTCCTTCACCTTCAACCCGATGGAATGCGCCGGTGCTGCCCTGGTGCTGGGGAGCTACCTGCTGGAATGGTCGTTCCGCGGCTATCTGGAGTATCACAACCTGCGGACGCTCAACTTACGGGCGATCGTTCCCTGGTACGACGCCATCCCCCAGATCGGCGCCGTGCTCTTCGCGGCGGGGTGGTGGTCCGGCCCACAGCGATCGAGCGCGCCGCCCTCCTCACCGGGCCGGGTGGTTGGTGTCACGCGCCGAGGAATGCTGGGTCTGCTCGTGCTGGCCTTCGCCCTGATCGTGCTCAACCGTCCGCGGGTCGATGCCCTGGTGCGGCAGAGCACGCCACCCCTGCTGCCCTCGGAGCGGCAGGAGTTCCTGATCCCACGCCTCCAGACGCTGCGGGCCAACGCGGTGTTGCGGAACCAGGCGGACTGGCAGCGGACTTATCTGCGCCGGCTCGACCGGGGCGAGGAAATGGCCCGGCGGCTGGGCATCGGTCGCGACGCGGTCCGCGCCGCCTTCGGTCACCTGTGGGTCTCCGGTGCGATCGGCGGTTATCCCCCGTTCGGCCAGTACGAGCTCTACGACGTGGCCGGACTCCTCGACATCCCCGAGCACGGCCGCGCGGTCGACCCGGCCGCACTCCGCGCCGCACTGGGCCCATTCCTCAACCAGGACAAGGAGCCGCGACCCGATTGGATCGCGCCCAATGAGCCCTGGCCCCCGTAGGGCCGACTCGGGCGGCCGACACTGGCTTGGCAGGTGCGCTGCCCGCCCGGCGGGCACCCTAGAAGGGACTCCCCTCGTCGATCGGCTGGGCCACCGCCGCAAGGTCCGAGAACCGGGTCAGGCTCTTCTCGAACGTGGCCTTGATGGTATCGGTGGCCCCGTTGCGATTCTTGGCCACGATCAGCTCGGCAATGCCCGGCTGGTCGTTGGCGTCGTAGTACTCGGGCCTATGAAGAAGTATGACTATGTCTGCATCCTGTTCGATGGCTCCGGATTCGCGTAAGTCGGCCATCCGGGGGCGTTTATCTTCCCGGGTCTCGACGGCGCGGTTAAGCTGCGAGAGGCCGATGACCGGGACAGGGAGCTCGCGGGCCAGGGTCTTGAGCCGCCGGCTGATCTTGGCGATCTGCTCCTGCCGGCTGTCGCGGCTGTCTTCCGAGTCGACCAGTTGGATGTAATCGACCATGATCAGGCCGATCTCTTTGCGGAGTCGGAGCCGGCGCGCGGCGGCCGTGATCTGGAGCATGTTCCGGGCCGGAGTATCGTCGATGAAAATCGGCGCGCCGCTGGTCAACTCGGTGTAGGCCTTGCCGAGCTGGGACATGACCATGGTCGATAAGCCGATACCAGTCCTCAGTTTATGACCATCGATTCTCGACCGTGCGCAGAGCAGTCGCTCGGCAATCTCCAGGCGGCCCATCTCCAGGCTGATGAAGAGTACGGGGACCTTGCTGGTGATGGCGGCATGGTCGCAGATATTCAGCGCCAGGGCGGTCTTGCCCATGCTCGGGCGGCCGGCCAGGATGATCAGTTGACCGGGCTGGAAGCCGCCGGTGATGTGGTCGAGGTCGATCAGGCCCGAGGCGACTCCAGTGACGGCCCGCCCGCCCGATTCGGCCCGGAGGGCGATGCGGTCCATCGCCTCGCTGATCACATCCTTGATCTCGAGCGTATTCCCCTGGACCTGCTCCTCGGCGATGTTGAAGACCTTCCGCTCGGCCGACTCCAGCAGTTGCTGCGCGGTGTACTGGTGCGAATAGCCGTCGCGGATGATCTCGGTGGCGCTCTCGATCAACCGGCGGCCGATCGATTTCTCCCGGACGATCTGGGCGTAGTATTTCCCATTGGCGGCATGGGGGACGCTCTCGGTGATTTCCCGCAGCGTCTCATCTCCGCCGATCTTGGTGAATTGGTCGCGGCGGATCAGCTCATCGGCCAAGGTCACGGCGTCGACCGCCTTGCCGTGATCGTACATCTCGCGGATGGCCTGGTAGATGACCTGATGGGCGTCGCGGTAGAAATCGGCCACGCTCAGGATTGGGATGATTTCGTGCAGGACGTCGTTGTCCAGCAGGATGCTCCCCAGCACGCTCCGCTCGGCTTCGAGGTTCTGGGGCGGGAGCCGGTCGCCCAGCGCGGACATGTCCGGCTTGACGCTTCGCTCCACCCCATTGCCGTTGGGGCTGCCCTTGCCGTTCCCCGCCCCGTGATAGACCGCCGACATGGTTGGTCAAGCTCCGTGGCATTCGCTTCGATTGTGCGCTCGACTCGCACGGGAGCAACTCCCTTCCGAGTCGGCTCGACGCCACCGCTTGATGCGAATCAACCGTCGCCGGGCCGAATCCTTCGATTGCTTTCGGAAGATATTCTACGCCAATCCAGTGTCTCGCGCAAGAAGGACCCGGTTCGGGTCCGCATCAAGCTGGTCTGAACGTTTGTACCAAATATCCCGCCTGAATGCGATCGGGAAAACCGGTCGATTGCGCGGAATTGGCTAGAGCATCCATGGGCGAATTCGGAGTCAGGGCCGACCCAGCCGGAATCGAAGGGTCACTTGATCGAGGTCTACGGGGATTCCGGACGATGAGCGCGGGGACGTCGGCGGCGTCCCATACCGTAAGCCATCAGGAGGATCGCCCCTGTCAGGGTGGTGATCCTCGACGCCGGCTCGGGGACCGGGGCTGCCGCCGTGATCTGCACCGTACCCGAGGTGCTGGTGAACGGCACGGCCGAGGTTTCCAGGCCGGTGTTGCTGAAGTCGACCACGTCGAAGAACGTTGGGGTACCGCCGGCCATCGAGCCGGTGCCGCTGAGGGGGACGAGGCTGATGGTATCCACATCGCCCGCATGGACACTATTGGTCGGTGCGGAAAGGACAATCGCCGCCAGGAGCATCGGCGGATCGGCCGCCGAGAGGGAGACGGGATTGCCCGAGGCCGTGGAATCGCCGGCGGTGAAGGTGTCGTACGCGGCATTCACCGACGAGACACTGGCATTGACACCCGAGCTGTCGCCGAAGAAGACGTATTGCGGGCTTGATCCAAAGGCGGTGCCGGGCGGGTTCGAGAACTGGAGGTCGTGCGGCCCGGAGATCTGTAACTCGAACCCATAGTTATTGATCATGTCCGGGTTGGACGTCGCGTTGCTGGTGAGGTACACGTCGATCGTGCCGGCGCCTCCGGGTGCGATCGACGTGCTGCCGATGGTCACGCTCAGATCGGCCCGCGCGGGGGCCGCCGATCCGGCCAGGAGGATCGCGAGCCAGGCAATCCCGATTCTTCTGCACATGAGAGCGACTCCGTCACGAGTGGGAAAGGACCCGTTCCGCCGGGGATGAGGACCACGACAGGGCTCATCCCAGTGAGAGGCCGGGGCCCAGCTTCCGGCCCTTGGACCGCGTCACCAGCGTCATGTCGAAGGCCGTCACCGATCCATCGCCGTTGACGTCCGCGTTCAGCGCCGTCATGTCCGCAGGCGTCGACTGGCCGACGGCAGCGGCGACCGCGTTC
Organism: Isosphaeraceae bacterium; assembly: GCA_021324445.1. Classification (GTDB taxonomy): domain Bacteria; phylum Planctomycetota; class Planctomycetia; order Isosphaerales; family Isosphaeraceae; genus JAJPJC01. The sequence goes on along the minus strand of JAJPJC010000418.1, from coordinate 4,994 downwards.
AGGTCGTTGCTGTCCACCACGCCGTCGCCGGTCACATCGCCCAGCAGGCGGTCGAAGTGGTGCACCGCGGTCTGGCCATTGGGTAGGACGATGTCCAACTCGTAGTAACCATCGGCCGCAGTCGTATTCTGGCTGCCGCTGGCCTCGCCGATCCCGTAGGCCCCGAAGTCGAGCTCGATCGCGTGGTCGAGCACGGCCACGTGCACCGGCGAGCCGAGCGACACCGCCGTCTTGCTCGAGGGATCGCCGTTCAGATCGTACTTGTACAACTGGATCTCGGGGCTGGCCGAGCCCACCGAGTCGGCGATCTGCGTGAGCTGGCCGCCCGACTGGCCGTCGGATTCGTTGAAGGCGATGTCGAGGTAGCGAATGTACGACCGCTCGGCGGCGCCGTGCTCGACTGTCAAGCCGGTCACGGCCAGGGCCGTCTGCGGGGCGAAGGCCTGGGAGAAGATGGCATCGTTGGGCGCCGCATGGGCCGCCTCGACGTTGCCGGCGCCATCGATGCCGGTGCTGAAGAAGCGGTACTGGTGGGTCACGCCTTCGGCGAGGCCCTGGTAGCTGATCGCGGCGTGGACGATACCGCTGGAGTCGGGCGCCCCCGCGGGGATCGCCGGGCCAATCTCCACCGGCGGCTGCGCGTCGATCGAGACCCAGACCTCGAAGTAAGCCAACCCGCTGCCGCCGGTGTCGCTCCCACTGATCTCGAGCGTGAAGGTGCCCGTGCCGGAGTTGACGGTGCTGGGGTTCGTGCCGGTCGTACCGTGGACCGCGGTCACGGGAGGCGTCAAGTCGGGGATGTAGGTGATGGCCTCGATGACCGGTGTCTTGGCCTCGGTGTTGCCGGCCAGGTCGTGCGCGATGCTGTAGAAGGCGTAGGTCGTGTTGCTCTGGCCGGTGAAGGTGGCCGTCGGGCTGGAGGCCGGCAGGGTCGTCCAGAGGGACCAGGGTCCGCCGTTGGTCGAGGCGTAGATGTCGTACGAGGCCACGCCCGAGGGGGTGGCGCCCGGATCGGAGCCATTGACGCTGATGGTGAAGCTGAGGCTGCTGCCGCGCCGGGGTAGCGGATTGACGGAGCTGGCCGGCGGGGTGGTATCCATCAGCCATGAAGTGGAGAGCATGCCCGTTCCGAAGTTGCCGTACTGGTCCGGGATGTCGGCCGCATTGACCGTGAGTGTGTAGTTGCCCTCGGCCCCGGTCTGGCCGGCCAGGCCGCCGATCTGGTAAGTCGAGCCGGAGACCAGGCTGAGCGTGACGGCACTGGTGACGAGGTTCGGGCCGGAGTTGTCGGTGAGCGTCAAGGCGCCCGCGGTCAGGCTGCTCGTATTGATCGGCTCGCTGAAGGTGACGTCGATGGTCGAGACGGGCGCGTTCCGCGGGTTGGGCGCGACGGCCCCGATCGCGGTCAACGCCAAGGGGCTGATGACGGTCGTTTCCGCCTCGGGCGCGCTCGGTGCCGCCTCGACATTGCCCACGTTGTCGGTCGCCACGCTGTAGAAGGTATAGGTGTGGCCGACCGCGCCGGTGTAGACGGCCGAGGTCTGCGTGGTCCCGGACTGCCAGAGGGTGAACGGGCCGCCGTCGTCCGAGACGTAGATGTCATAGGAGGCGATGCCTGAGCCGCCGGGATCGTCCTGGCCGGACCAGCTCACGGTGAACTGGGGCAGGCTGGCGGTGGGCAAGGGCGCCACGCTGCTGGTGGGCGGACCGGCATCGATGGTGTTGCTGGCCGGATTGGTGGCGATGGCCGCGTTGGTGTCGAAGACGATCGAGGCCTGGGCAGTGATCACCGTGCCGGTCGGGTCATTGGCCTTGGGCTGGACCGAATAGCTGACCCAACCCTCGCCCAGCGGCTTGGTGGTGTCGGGCGGCAGGAAGCCCTCCTGCGGGTTGCCCGTGGGCTGGTCGAGGGTCGTCGGGTCGATGCTGGTGAACGACCAGGTGACGACCCCAGTCAGCCGGTTGAAGTCGGCGGTGACGTCGACATAAACCCCGACCGTGCTCCGGGCGTCGATGCGCGTGCTGTAGGACTGCCGGCCGGCGGGCACATGGATCACGATATTGCCGAAGCCGAAGTCGCCGAGCTGGAAGGTGCTCCCGTCGAGGTTGGGATCGATCGACTGGGTGACGACGACCTGATGGGCCGGGGCACTGGCGTCGGGCTCGTTCTCGAAGTCGATGACGTACGGGAGCGTCGCCTGGACCGGGACGTAGCCCGCCGGGCCGTAGCCCACCGGGCCGGCGAGGAAGTTGGGATCGGCGGGTGCGACCTGTGTGGTAGAGCTGGTGACCGTGCTTACGTTGGCGGTGGAGATGGGGGTGTCGTCGCAGGCCATGATGTAGTTCAGGGCGCCGGGCACGCTCGGATCGCACGGCGGCAGGTGGCCCATGTGCTCTGCCTGGTAGATGCTGTAGAGCGAGATGCCGAGAACGGCTGCCCCGGTGGCCAGGAGTACGCCCCCGACGACGTACCCAGCGGCCGTCGGCGCCCTGGCGCCGGTGCTCGCGACGGTGCGGCCCCCGGCGGTCAACAGGGCGGACCTGGTAGCATCCTGCGTCGCTTGAGACGCGCCCGCCTCCGCGAGGTCCAAGACCTGAGCTTCGACCTCGAGGGCGAGACTCCGGGGTGCGGCGAAGCTGGTCACGCCCGTGGCGCTCAAGTAGTTCGCGGCCAGGCTCGCGTCGCCCGCCGCTATACCCCCAGGGAGGAGCGTATTCGCAGCCTCCGCGCAAGCTGGGACCGTGGCTACGACCCCTTCTTCCAGTCCCGAGACTGCAGCACCTAACTCCGGAGAAAGGATCAGATCTCCAACGATGACGACTGCCGGGTTGAGCCCGGACGGATCCGCGAAGCTGACAGGATTGTTGCCGGCGTAGGCATAGAGGTTCGTCCCCCCGGCCAATCCCATGGGGTCGGACTGCGTGAACCGGCCCTGACTCGGGTCGTACCAACGGCTACGCATGTAATCGAGGCCGTTGCCCTGCGCCATGACCCCCGCCTGGCCGTTGTACTGGAACGGGTTGGGCAGCGACCCCGAGGCGCTACTGACCTCGCCGAACGGCAGGTAACTGTAGCTATCGAGGTAACTCCCCGCCTGGCCGCTGATGCCGATGGTCGAGCCGACCGAATCGAAATCGTAGTAGGCCGCGCCGCCCGACGGGCCGACCTGGCTCACCAGGCCCAGGCCCTGCGTGTAGTCGGCGATCAGTTGGCCAGTGGCATCGTACTGGCCGACCACGGTTCCCATCCCGGCTGGATCGACCAGGTATCGGGTCGTCTGGCCATTGTGCGTCTGGGCGTCGAGGTTGCCGAGGGCATCGTAGAATGATACACCATGGACATTCTCAATCGGCGCGCAAATCTTCGAGGGTCGTGGAGCCTCCAATGCGCGCAAGGATGGCGCTGATGCAATGGTGAGCGCGCAAATCCGGCTTTGCGCGAGGGTGACGTGAAGTCTTACCCCCGAACCGCAAGTCCCCTGGCAAACAGGTTGGTTCGAACCTGGATCGCTGTGCTCATGAAGCGGTGCCCGCTCCCGGTGACGCGGTAACGCCGTGAGCGCGGTACCTTCGCCACCAAACCGTGGCCACGGAGCAAGCTGATCCGACGACTCACTCGACCGCATCGCTGGCGCCGCTCCCGGGGGTCCTTGGGTCGAGAGCCAAACAACCGTTCGGCCAACTCACCATTACGAAAGCCGCGAACCGCATGTTCCCCACGCAGTACGGCTTGAAATAGGGCCTGATCGTCACGGCCTAACGGCTGCAGTCCGCGACGTCTCCGCCCTTGAAAAAAGACCGGCGCGCACCTCCGATCCAATTCCCTCTGGCCGACGCCCAGGTCGTTGACCACCGCCAGCGCCTCCAGATAACGTTCGTTGGCCTGTTGGCCCACTTGCGCATACCGGTACCGATTGGCCACACCCTTACTCATCGGAAACCAACCGACTTCCTCACTCCCATCGAGTTTGAGCCGAGGCCGATGCACGAAGAATTCGCCCGGCTCGTTGATCACCGTCTCGATCCGTAAGACCGTACCGGCCTTGTCGTACATCTTGATCGCATTCCCCTTGATCCCGTGCTTCACCGCGGCACCCGGCTCACGCCGGTGCCAGTGGGTGCGAACCTCCCCTTGGAACGTCTCCCGATACTTCCGGCCCAGAAACGTCATCACCTGCTCGGCTCCAAAGCAGGTGGCCGCATGATCGTACAAGGCCGGGCGCAAGCTCGCCAGAGCCGAGCGGTCCGCGAACATCACATCCGTCGAAGACTCAGCCTCGTTGATGATCCAATCGTAGTTCTGACCGGCCAGCCAATCCCCCATCAACGGATTGACCCGACGGGCCAGGCAATTCAAGAGCTTCGGCCAGTCCCGCCGCCAGAAACCCCGCACATCCCCCTGGGCCCGTTCCACGTCGGCCAGGCGGATGAAGGCGTTGTCCACTTTCTGGAAGTCGATCCCCGTGTGGGCCAGCCTCCGCGCCAGGTACTCGTGACCGTTGACATACACCTGCACGGTAAAGGGAAACCAGGTCTGGATCTTGACGTGCATCAAACCGAACTCACGATCCAGGAAGTAGAAATACACGACCAGGCACACGCGTCGATCCGGGCTCACTTTGGGACCCTGGTCATCATACCGGACCCGAAAGGTGGAGCAGGTTTCCATCGCCCCATAGACACACACCAAGCCATCCGCGATCTGGTCTCGTTCGGCCAGGGCCCGCGCGTTCTCCTCCATCCGTTCGTGCGCGGTCAAGTGCCGGTAAGGTCGGCCCGCCTGGGCGGCCATCTCCTGGGCGTGCGGTTTCAACTGCTCCGCGAACCACGGTGCCATCTCCTTGAAATTCCTCCATCCCGGCTCAGGCTGCCGCAGATTGAGGGAAATCCGCCGGGAGTACAGCCAGGTCGAGAAGTACCCCGTCCCGGCCATCGGCAGGTAGCCTCGCAGGATCACTCGGTCGAAGCACGAGAGCACCCCGTGGATCTTCTCC
>JAJPJC010000121.1 GCA_021324445.1 Isosphaeraceae bacterium | reverse complement strand
TTCCACTGCTGCCAGATCCACGGCGGGATGCCGCTGCTCAAGCGGATCGAGGCCGAGCGGGAGTTCTACGAGCACATCCCGTCGATCATGGTCGCCACCGAGGCGGCGGGCGAGGGCATCAACCTCCAGTTCTGCTCGCTGATGGTCAACTACGACCTCCCGTGGAACCCCAACCGGCTGGAACAGCGGATGGGGCGCATCCACCGCTACAAGCAGAAGAAGGAGGTGATGATCTTCAACCTGGTGGCGAGCAACACTCGTGAAGGCGAGGTCATGGAGTTGCTGCTCGACAAGCTGAAGGAGATGAGGACGGCGCTGGGCAGCGACCGGGTGTACGACGTCATCGGCGAGATCATCCCGGCCCCGAGCCTCGATGCCCTGATGAAGGACTGGCTCGCCAGGCGCCGGACCATGAGCGAGATCCTGGCCGAAATCGAACTTCAGACCGACGAGCACCAGATCGCGCGCATCCGGGCCGACATGCAGGACAAGGCCCTGGGTTCCCGCTACATCGACATGAGCCGGCTGGCCCACATGGTCCAGCAGAGCAAGGAGCGGCGGCTCATGCCCGAATACATCGAACGGTTCTTCATCGAGGCGTACCGCTCGTTTGGCGGCACGATCTCGGAGATCAAGGGGCACAAGGGGCTGTGGACCATCGGCCGGGTGCCGCCGGAGATCCGCCAGCAGTCCGAGGCCCAGGAGCGGCGCTACGGCAAGGTCGGACAGGTCTATCCCAAGCTGACGTTCAGCAAGGAGCAGTTGGGCGACTACACCGACGTAGAATTCGTCGGCCCCGGCCACCCGCTCTTCGAGGCGGTGGTGGAGCGGGTGTTGCGGGAATTTGGCCCGGCGCTCCGTCAGGGGGCGGTGTTCTACAACGCCGACGCCACGGAGCCGACCATCCTCTGGCTGATCAAGAGCGGCGTGGAGGATGGACGGGGCCAGACGGCGGGCGAGCGCTTGTTCGCCGTCCATTACGCGGCGGGCCGCTATCGCAAGAGCCAGCCCTACGCCCTGCTGGACCTGAAGGCCCCCGAAAGCCCTCCGGCGCTCCCCGATGACCTGAATGCAGCGGCTGTCGATGAGGATGCCGCCATCGAATGGTCGCTGGACGAGGTGGTGGCGCCGTACTTCGGCGAGATCGAGGGCCGCCGCAAGCGGGAGTTGGCAATCAAGGAGAAGTACGTCCGCAAGTCGCTCCAGTTCTTGATCAGCGAATCGAACAAGAAGATCGCCAAGTACGACGCCCAGTTGCGGCAACTGCCGCCGGGGGACGACCCCAACCGGCTGAACATCCAGGGGAACCGGGCGAAGGAGGAGGTCCGCCGCAATGAGCTGACGCACCGGCTTGCGGTCCGGCTGGCCGAGATCGAACAGGAGCGGCATCTCTCCGAGAAGCCCCCCGAGATCCTCGGCGTGGCGGTGATCATGCCGCTGCCCGCTCAGGTGATGGCCGGCGTGGGCGGGATGCAGAACGATCCCGAGGTGGAAGCGATCGCCGTCGAGGAGGCCAAGAAATACGAGATCGGCCAGGGCCGCAAGGTGGTCTCGGTCGAGGAGGAGAACTGCGGCTGGGACCTGACCTCGCTCAAGGGTGGCGAAGTCGACCGGTACATCGAGGTCAAGGGCCGGGCCGGCGCGGGGGACGTGGCCCTGACGCCCAACGAATGGATCAAGGCCCAGCGGTTCGGCGAGCAGTATTGGCTCTACGTCGTGGCCAACTGCAAGACCAAGCCCGAGTTGAACTTGATCCAGAATCCGGCCGCCAAGCTGGTACCGCGGGAGGAGGTCAGCGTGGTAAGATACGTGGTGGCGCAAGGCGAATGGCGAAAGGCAGCCGTGGCAGGATCGTCGGTGGAGGGCACGCAGGAGGTGGGATCATGATGACGCAGTGGCATCGTCAGGAGGCCCTCTGCCGAGCGTACGTGCAAGCCGTCGCTGCCCAGGCCGGTTTGCTCTGGGGCAAGACCGAACCGGATTACGGCGTAGACCTGTCGCTGCGCTGGGTTGGCATCCAGGAGAACCGTCGACGGGATGTCGGCGTCCAGCTCGACTTGCAGTTGAAAAGCACCACTCGGGCCGTTGTCACGGACACGGAAGTCCGCTATGACCTGGACGTTCAAACTTACAACGACCTTCGCGACGACAACTGCCGGTGTCCGCGCCTGCTGGTCGTACTGATCATGCCTGCGGAGGAGGCCCGATGGCTCAGCCAGACTCCGGAGGAATTGGTTTTGAGGCACTGTGCCTACTGGATTTCGTTGAAGGGCTACCCCCCCACGACGGCCGCAAGCACTGTGCGCGTCGCCATCCCCCTCACCAATGCCTTCTCCGTCGCTGAGCTGACCCGGCTGATGCAACAAGCCGGAGAAAGGAAAGACCCATGAGATTTCGCAACCCGTGGATTGACCCGCGCATTCTCCAGGTGCGCCCTGAAGCCGTCCAGGCCTACCTCCTCAGCCACGGCTGGGAGTATCTCGGACCTGCCGCGGTGCCGGACCTGCTGATGTTCGATACGCCACAACCTCGCGGCGACAAACCGAACGTGCTGCTGCCCTTGAAATTGGAGGACGGCGCCTCTGTTCAGCGCTTGATCGACTTGGTCGGCGATGTGGCACTGCACGAGGACCGATGGGCTGTCGATGTCCTCAACGACATGCTGCGCCAACCCGTCGATTCGGCATCGTCCAACGGTCCAGCCGTGACCACAGAGGCGAAACCGGTCCGCACGTAAGTAACACTCGGGAGGCTGAGCCTTGCATCCCTCGATGGGAATCGAAAGATGACGACGCTCCTGCGCAAGCTGCGCACGCGCGGACACGTGGTCGCCGACCTCAGCATTAACCATGTCGAGCGCCAGGTGCTGCTGTGTGGCTTCTCCGCCGAACGCACCCAGCACGACTATGGATATGATCTGAAAATGGACACCTACAACGACATCGGTGAATTCGAGCCGGGTTCGGTCTACACCCAGGTGAAGGCAACAGATCGACTACCACTGCTCGCAGGCGGCAAGACGATCTCTTGGCCCGTCAGCCGGCGCGACCTGAAACTTTGGCTCGACGAAACCTATCCGGTCATCTTGATCGTTTACGATGGACATGAGGACAGAGCCTACTGGATTCACATCCAGGCGTATCTCTTAGACCTTGCGACGCCCGAGTTATTCGCACGGGGTGAATCACTCAATGTCCATATCCCGATCCGAAGTCGTCTCAAGCCACGCGCGATCCGAGCAATCGCACACACCAAGAACATGATCCACAGGCAATCTCGCGGGAAAGGTCCCTCACATGCGTAATCCCAGAATCACGTTCGGTCAACTTCGTCAATGGTTGCTCGACATGGGCTTCACCGAGACCGTCACGCCCAAGTCGCACGTTTTTTTCGCCCATCAGCCGTCCGGCGCCGAGCTCGCGCTGCCCATCTATCGCTCCAACCGGATCGTTCTTCCCCATCACCTCATGAGCGTTCGCAGTATGCTGGACGCGAACGGCTTGATGGATAAGGATGACTTTGATGACTTCGTGGCATCGGCCTCGGTGAAGCAATCGGCTTCGTGAACCAACTCGAGCCCTTTCCCTAATCCCGGATTGACCATGCTCAAGCGCCTGATCGAAGTCGCCCTGCCGCTGAAGGAAGTCTCCGAGCAATCGGCCCGGGAGAAGTCGATCCGGCACGGGCACATCTCGACCCTGCACATCTGGTGGGCGCGGCGGCCGTTGGCGGCCTGCCGGGCGGTGGTGTTCGCCTCGCTGATCCCCGACCCCGACGACCCCGAGTGCCCGGAGAGCTTCCGGGCGATGGTCCGCGAGCTGCTCAGCCGCGGCGAGTTCAAGCCCAAGGGCGAGGCGAACGGAGAGCCGGCCGCCGACACGCCCCGCAATCGGTGCCTGGAGTTCATCAAGCATCTCGTCCGGTGGGAGAACTCGAACAACCCCGAATACATCGAGCCGGCCCGCAAGTTGATCGCCGCCGCCCATAAGATCCTCCATCCCGACGCCGACAGCGACGCGCCCAAGGTGCTCGATCCGTTCGCAGGCGGCGGGGCGATCCCGCTCGAAGCCCTGCGGCTCGGCTGCGAGGCCCACGCCATCGACCTCAACCCCGTCGCCCACTTGATCGAGCTTTGCACGCTCGTCTATCCCCAGAAGTACGGCCAGCCCGACAGCCGGCCCGTCCCCGATTACATCAAGCGGCTCATCGCCCACAACCGGGCTAAGAAGACGCAGAAGGATGGGGCGGGACTGTTCGACAAGATGGATGGCTCTGTTGATGCTGAGGACGGAGAGATCATCCCAAATGTCGAGATCACCGAGGCTGAGTATCGCAAGAACCCTTTATCCGCTGACGTGAGGTATTGGGGACATTGGGTCTTGGAGAGGGCACGCCAGAGGATCGGGCAGTTCTACCCGTCCGAATCAGACGGCAGTGTGCCTGTTGCGTATCTCTGGGCTAGGACCGTGGTATGTCCGAACCCCGGCTGCAAAAAGACGATCCCACTTTTCAGGCGTCCGCTGGTATCAGCTAGAACAGGAAATGTCGTTGTTTTCGGGGTTGTCTTCGACGAGGGAAAGCTCACCGTTTCGCTTGAGAGAAACCCGGTCTCCAGCTTCGACGTTGAAGTCGGAACGGTACGAGGTGGGTCGATCAAGTGCCCGTTCTGTGATCACTCGGAATCAGATCGCTGGCTTCAGGCCGAGGGTAAGAGGAAAGGAATTTCTGACATGCCGTTGGCCGTGGTGTTATCCCAGGGGGGAAGGAAAGCTTACCGGGCGCTCCGGAACGAAGAAATTGCTTGGACGAAGGGCATCGATGTCGCTCTTGATCGACTCTCGACCGAGGGCGGACTGGAAGCCCCATCTGAGCCAATAAGCGATAAGCGACCCTCTGCCAACTCTCGTGGGCTGAGTGCCGTGACCCGTTATGGCATGACACGGTTTAAAGATTTGTTTAATCGGAGGCAGCAACTCGCGCTCCTGGAGTTCTGCTTTCAGGTTCGGCAAGCTGCCAATCGTCTCGAACAAGTTGTGAAAGACGATGATTATCAGCAAGCGATCGTGGCATACTTGGCACTCGCCGTAGGGCGACTTTCGGATTTCAATTCCACATTCTGCACATGGTCGCCATCAGGAGAATTCTTAGGTCACACGTTCACCCGGCATGCGCTCGGATTGGTTTGGGACTACGCCGAGGTGAATCCCTTCAGTGGATCGACAGGCGACTGGAGTGGCAGTCTCGACTGGATCTCTCGTGTGATCAACCATTGCGGAGAGATTCTCACCGAACCTGCGCATGTTCAAGAAGGTGACGCAACGAGGCTGCCTCTTGACGCTGGGGCTGTGGACGCTGTTCTAACCGATCCGCCGTACTACGACAGCGTTCCCTATGCCGATATCTCTGATTATTTCTATGTCTGGTTGAAACGTGCTCTTGGTCCATCGGCAAAGAAAACGGCGAGGACACCACTCACGCCGAAGGCGAACGAAGCTGTGATGCACGCTGGTCGAGACGGTTCGGCTGAGAAGGCGAAGAATAGATATGAGGGAATGATGACTCAATCGTTCTGTGAGCAGCACCGCGTCCTCCGTGAGAACGGCATCAGCCTCGTGGTGTTCGCACACCGGACGACAGCAGCGTGGGAGGCATTGATCGCTGCATTGCAGAAGAGTGGTCTTATCGTAGTCTCTAGCTGGCCTCTTCGTACCGAGCGTGGATCGAGAATGATAGCCCAAGATACTGCCTCACTCGCTTCCTCGATCGTGCTCATTTGCCGCAGACGATCCACAGCAGAAAGCCAGGGTCTATGGAATGACGTTCGCATCGAACTTCAAGTAGTTGCCCAAGAGCGACTCGACTTCTTCTGGTCCCAGGGCATCCGCGGGGCCGACTTCTTCATCTCGGCGATTGGCCCGGCCTTGTCCGTCTTCGGCAAGTACGAAGGGGTGACGAAGCTCTCGGGCGAGGAGGTCACGGTCGGGCAGTTCCTCGACGAGGTGCGGGGCCTGGTCACGAGCTACGCCCTGGAGAAGATCCTCCACGCCAAGCACACGTCGACCATCGACGCCGAGACGCGGTTCTACGTCGTCTGGAAGTGGTCCTGCGCCGACGCCAAGGTGCCGGCCGATGAGGCGTTCAAACTGGCCCAGGCGCTGGGGATGCACACCGAGATCATGTGGGACCGCACCGGCGTGCTGGAGAAGTCGGGCGAGAACGTGGCCGCGGTCGGGATCGAGAAGCGGAAGAAGATCAAGGACCTGGGCGAGCCGTCGCCGGCCGGCGCCCCGGCCAGCCTGGTCGACGTCTTGCACCGCCTGTGCGCCTTCCGCGAGAAGGGGGACACCGACGGCATGGCGGAGTTCCTCGCCCGGAGCCGGCAGGGCCAGAACCCCGCCCTCTGGCTCGTCGCCCAGGCCATCAGCGAGATCCTGCCCGATGGCGACAAGGAAAAACAACTGATGCAGGGCCTCCTGAACCAGCGCGAGAAGCTGGAACACGAGCAGGGTCGGTTGTTCTGAACGGCGAAAGAGTCGAGCATGAAATGAGGTGATTCATGGGCAGCGCTCCGACAATGATGAAGGGGACGGTTCGCGGCAGGATCATCGAGCTCGAAGCCGAGCCGGGTCTGCCGGATGGCCAGCAAGTGACCGTCAGGCTTGAGCCCGTGCCTCAACCCGAGATCCTCGCCGAAAGTCCCCTGGAAGCCCTGAGAGTCTGTTCTTGAAGCCCCCGCAGGGGGCGGACGGACCTAGCCAGGGGCGTCAGCCCCTGGGGAATCGCCGAACCCAACCCAACCTCCTCGGGTCGGGCATGCGCCGCCGCAACCCCCGTCGGTGACGGGGGTTGCGGCGGCGCATGGGGTCTTTTCCTGGGGAGGGCGGGGGGCGGGGCCCGCGGTCCAGGGGCTGACGCCCCTGGCTCCGTCCGATCGCCCCTCCGGGGCTTTCGAAACAGACTCTGAAACGGGCTGCTGGGAGCTGGTCGGATGACCCGGAGGGTCTCGACCGATTCTTGGAGTGGAACCGCCAGCAGCGGATGCATTGAGTCAGCCATTATAGTCTGAGGAAAGGGGTCGACCATGCCCTCACAGACCACGAAGCTCAAGGGAGTCGTCCGTGGCAAGACAATCGAGCTCGAACGCGAGCCGGACTTGCCGGATGGGCAAGCCGTCACGGTGAGACTCGAGCCCATCAAGCCCATCCCACCCGAACGAAGCCCCGACGAGATCCCCAAGCTGGAATTGTGGGTCGACCGGTTGGTCTTCGACTCGTCCGTCCACCCGATTGAACGGATCGTCAAGGGGACGAACCTGGAGGTGGAAGCGCTGGTGGCCGAGCTCGAGCAAGGCCGAAGCGCTGAAGACATGCTCCGGAACCACCCCGAACTGACGCAGGAGGACTTGGTTGCCCTGCGCGAGTACGCCAGGATACCGGCAGGTCTCAGACGGTCGTTCGGCGCCTGGGCCGAGGACGCCGAGGAATTGGATCGGTACATCGAATTGGTTTATAAGGAGCGCCGCGCCACCTAGCGCCGACCCCTTGAGCCATGAGCTTCCTCATCGATACGGACACCTGCTCCGCCTATGTAAAGGGGCATCAAGTTGTTTACAATCGGTTCCTCCAGTACGCGGGACGGCTCCACGTGTCCTGCATCACGATGGGTGAGCTTTACGACTGGGCTCTGCGGGCCCGAGCATCCCCGAAGCGGCTCTTGTCGGTCGATGGCCTGCTGAACGACGTCACGGTCCTCAACGTGGATCTGGTGGTCGCTCGTAAGTATGGCGAGCTTCAGGCCGCGTTCCGGGATGGAGGCCAACCGGCCCCCAAACTGGACTTGTTCATTGCCTCGACAGCCTTGATCCACAACCTGACTGTAGTCACACACAACACGGCTGATTTCATGAACGTCCCCGGTCTATCCATCGTCGATTGGTTGGCCCCCTGACATGACCGACGTACTGGTCTACTGGCCCGACTACCGTCGTGACACGGCAACGGACGAACCCCGCCGATGGCACTCCAACCATCGCGTCTTCGCCGATCTGCTGCCGGGAGATCGCCTCTGGGTAATCACGTCGGGGAAGAGCCTGGGACGGGAAAACGAGAGCGCTGGCTATGTCGTCGCCGTCTGGCCCGTGGCGCAAGTCATCAAGAATCCGGGCGACGACCCTCAGTACCCAGTCAGGAAGTATCAACACCGGGTGCTTGTGAACGAGACGGAGGCGATCCAGCTTGACCATCCGGTTGACGTGGACCACATCATCCGGGGTGAGGGTTACGACCAACGGATCCCGGTCGGGCGTTTCCTGCGCGGCCCGCGCCGGCTCACAGACCAGAAAGGCCGACAACTTCGCAGTGCAGCCGGACCGGAACTCGCGCTGAGATGGCTGACGGGGAGCAAAACATGACCGCGCTCAAGCCCTGGCGGCAAGTCGCCACGCCGCACATCGACATCCGTAATGGCAAGTTCGATTCCTCGGTCTTCGCCGCCGACCTGGGCGAGGTCCTGGCCGGACGGGGCGCCGTCGATTACCGCGACCCCGTCACGTTCTTCGGCAAGACTTACCTGTCCGACGGCATTACCAAGCTGCTCATCGACGTGATGCAACGGCTCTCGGGGACGGGCAAGGCCGAGCCCGTCATTCAACTCCAGACTGCCTTCGGTGGCGGCAAGACGCACACCCTCCTGACGATCTTCCACCTGCTGAAGCGCCCGAATGAGGTCAGCAAACTGCCCCAGATCCGGGACCTGGTCACCGCCGCCGGGCTGAGGCAGATCCCGGCTGCGAGGGTCGCCTGCCTGGTCGGCACGGCGCTGAACCCGACCACGGACCGGACCTTCTGGGGCGAGATGGCCTACCAACTGGGCGGCGAGCCGCTGTACCGGAGGGTTGCCAGGATCGACGAGCAGAAGATCGCCCCCGGCACGAACTTGCTCGGCGAGCTGCTCCTGGAGGCCGGCCCGTGCGTCGTCATGCTTGACGAGATCCTGGTCTATCTCATCAAGGCCGGCGGCGTGCGGGTCGGCGACAGCACCCTGCGCGGCAACACGCTGACCTTCCTCCAGGAACTCAGCATCGCCGTGGCCAACTGCCCGCACGCCGTCATGGTCGCCACCCTGACCAGCCAGCTTGCCGAGTTCTTCGAGGAGGGGGGCGAGCGGGTCTACGAGTCGCTGGAGAAGGTGCTGGGCCGCATCGAGAAAGTCCGGCAGACCGTCGAGGGGGCCGAAATCTACGAGGTCATTCGCCGCAGGCTGTTCGAGGACCTTGGGGATGTCGAGCAGCACCGGGCGGCCGTCGATGCCTACTGGAAGATGTATCAGGGACTCGGCGAGGATGTGCCCGCTGCCTGCCGTGAGCCATCCTACCGAGACGAGATGCTCCGAGCCTACCCGTTCCACCCGGAATTGATCTCGGTCTTGTACGAGCGCTGGGGGACGATCCCCGAGTTCCAGCGGACCCGAGGCGTCCTGCGGCTCCTGGCGGATGTGATCAGCGACCTCTACCAGGCCAAGGACAACGAGGCGCTGATCCAGACCGGGTCGATCAACCTCGGTCACTCGGCCGTCGGCAGCGAGTTGGTCAAGCACACCGGGGCGGGGAGCGTCTATGTCTCCGTGATCGACAGCGACATCGCCGGCCGCAACGCCAAGGCTCCGGAGATCGACCGCCAACTGGGCAGCGAATACGCCAAGGAGAGCGTCTCCGAGAAGCTGGCCCGCGCCATCTTCATGCACTCGTTCAGCGGCGGGCAGCAGCGGGGGGCCACCTTGCCGCAACTGCGGGTGGCCGTGCTCAACCCCGAGATGGCACCGCCGTTCGTCGCCGACGCCCTGGAGCGAATGAAGAAGCGGCTCTGGTATCTCTACCACGATAACGGGCTGCACTACTTCGATAGTCGCCCCAACCTCAACCGCATCCTGGTCGATCGGGAGGAGCTGGTCCGCTCCGAGCCGGAGAAGGTGCGGGACTTCGCCAGGCAGACGCTGAACGACCTGATCGGGGACGCCGCCTTCCGAGTCTATCGTTACCCTGATGAGGACCGGGATGTGGCCGACGAGCCCCGGCTCAGCTTGATCGTCCTGGATCTGCACCAGACTGCTTCGGAGGAGGAGATCCCCAAGGACACGGAGGAGTTCGTGACCCGCCTGTTGAAGCAGCACGGGAAAGGGTTCCGCAAGCACGCCAACGTGCTGATCTTCCTGGCCCCCGATATGAAGAACGCCTCGGAGGCGATCGATGCTGCCCGTCGGCTCCTGGCGCTGCGGAGCATCGATGAAACCAGGTCGATCAAGAACCAACTGACCAAGGAGCAATTGAAGGATCTGGCGGGCCGGCTCGTCGAGGCCGAGGCCCGGCTGCCCTCGGCCCTGATGAATGCCTACCGGCATGTGCTCGTCCCCGCCGAGAAGAAGACGCTCCATTGCATCGACATGGGACTGGCGGTCCGCAAGGCCACCCTGAGCGAGCGAGTGCTGGCCAAGCTCAAGGATGGACAGCAGATCCTCGACAAGCTCGACCCCAAGATCCTGATTGGCGACCGGTTCGGCCTGTGGCCCACCGACCAGGAGGTCATCAATGTCCGCACCCTGGCCGACTACTTCACCCAACTGACCCACCTGCCGATGCTCCTGGGCGCCGGCGTACTCCCCGACTGCCTCGCCTGGGGTGTCCAGCGTGGCCTCTTCGCCTATGCCCTGGGCGACGGCGAGACGCGGGAGTTCGACACGATCCGGTTCCACGATGCCACGGTGACGGCCTCCCAGTGCGAGATCACGGAGTCGGCCTGGCTACTGAGACCCGCGCTGGCGAAGTCACTGCGGCCCGAGCCCGAGAAGATCGGCGGCGGGACCACGACGGGCGGAACAGAGATAGAGACGGCTGGAGGTGGCTCACCGGAGGATGACTGGAAATCCGGCAAGGGCGGCGGTGTCAAGATCATCCAGGGCGAGCGGCGGCTGAACAAAGTGCGCATCGATATGAAGGTCCCGTGGGACCAGTGGAATGACATCTACAACGAGGTTATCGACCCGTTGGCTCGTGAAGGCGCGGACCTCTACTGCCAGTTGATCGTCATCGCCAGGGGTGATGCGGCCATACGGGAAAACACCGTGGAACTTGGGATCAAGGAGTCCCTCGCCCAGCGGGGGATCAAGGCCGAGATTCAAACAGGGTGAATTATCGGCCGCGATCGTGGTCACCATGGACGATCGCCTTGGACTGATCGAGGTCCTCGACGCGGAGTTCCTGGCCGGCGGAATGGTCCTCGGTCCGATCGCTCAGCTCAATCCAGCCGTGGCCGGGTGCCAGGGCAGGGCGGGCGAGTTCGGCTCGGACCGCGCCGGCGACGGCTCGGCTCAAGGCGATCGCCCCGCGGCCGCCCAGGTGGGTCGCGTCGACGAACATCGCCGGAGGATAGGCCGCGCGGCGGGCGTCGAGGACGGTCAGGACCTCTGGATAGCGCCGCTGGAACGCACGGAGGAATTCCTCGTACTTCGCCTCGGCACCGCTCTCGTCGCGGCGAGCCTGGAGGGCCGCGCACAACGGCGGCAGGAGCCAGAAGACCCGGATGTTCCGCGCGGCGGCCAGCCGGATCAGCCGCTCGATCCCCTCGGCGTTGGCCCGGTGGACATGAAAGAGGTCGGGTCGCAGGTTCCGCAGGACATCCGCTGTCAATTCCCCCCCGTATCGAGAATCCCGACTGGCCACGTTGGCTCCGTCGTTGATGGTCCAGTTCCTCCAGAGGATGCGGTTGATGTCGTGAAGCCGGTCGGTCTGGCCGCGCAGGGCCGCCAGCAGGTTGGACCGGACCTCCAGCCGCGAGCGGAGCGACGGCAACAGCCGGCCCAGGAGCGTCGCCGCCCAGAAGTCGCCCCGACCACCCATCCCAGCCAGCTCCAGACTGTCCCGCACCGACAAGACGTCCTGCCAGGAACGCGTGTTGAAGTCCGGACCGGGGATCAACCCGGCCGGCTTGGCGTTGATGATGATGGCCGAGGGATGCGCACCGGCCTCGAGCGCGCGGCGGAACAGGAAGTAGGTCATCCAGGTTGGACACCGGGCGGCCGCCAGGTTGGCGGCCCGCAGCCCCGACTCTCGTTCCATCACCGAGGGGATCAGGCCATGCTTCACCAGGCTGTCGCCCAGGCAGAGGAGGTCGCGGCCAGGGGCCGCCACGCGCGCCGCCTCGGCACTGAACCGCCAGCTCAAGCTGACCGGGTCCGAGAAGTCCAGCCAGTTCCGCCCCACGGCCGTCTCGATGGCCACGATCAGGCCGAGCATCCCGATGAGGCCCCAGGGAATCGCGCTCGCCGCGGTCCGGGCGGGTTGAGGCCGATCGACACCGGCCGCATGTGCGACGTGGAATCGCGTCGACGATCGCACGGCCGGTGAGCGACTCGCGCTGAGCGGGGTGAGGCTCGACATCGGGACCATCTCGGAGCGTGGGTGAAACCCGCCAATTCGGCTTGGGGAACAGGCGCTCATCGCCGCCGGGTCGGGCGCGGGTGAGCGTCGGCGTTGGTGGAAGAGGCCGTCCAGGCGGCGGCGGACCGGCGGTCATAGACCTGGATCTGGACCTGGCCGGCTTCGGCCCGGGGAGGGATCACGGCCACCGGCGCGCGGTCCGCAATCAGGTCACGGAGGACCTGGCTGTAAGGCCATTGCCCCTCGACCTGGGACGGGCGCGCGAGGATCCAGCGGAGGTTCGGGTCGTCGCCGGCCTCGTAGACATCCCCGAAGCGAGCGCCGGGCCGCTGGCTGAAATACAGCGACCAGTCGGTCAGGTCGAGGATCCCTTCGGCGGGGCCGGCATGCTGGGCGATCCATCGGCCGGCCGCATGATAGACCGAAAACGAGCCGGCGTTGGGCGGGCCCAGCGCGCGCAGATTGGGGAGCACGACGAGGAACGCCAGCAGGACCGCCCAGACCGCCGGGCCGGGCCGCAGGCGGTCCTGGCCCAGGCCCAGCCATCGGCCGGGGATCGCGACCCGGCTCATCGCCCAGGAGAGCCCATACGCCGCGGCCATCGTGAGGATGATCCCGGGTACCAATCCGTGCCGGACCGTGCAGTAACCGCCGGTGGCGTGCAGCCGGACCAGTCCGACGGCCGACCCGGCCAGCACAATCCCCAGGAAGAGCCAGGCCCGGATCCGGGCCGTCTGGACCGCAGCCAGGGCGATTCCCACCAGGGCGATTGGGAGCAGGGGCGGCGTCGTCGCCGCAGCGAAGACTTCGAGCATCCGCACGGTGGCGGCGCGGTAGGTCTCCACAGGGGACTGATCGGCCGGCAGCGGCGCTTCGCGTTCCAGGTCCAGGGGCCCCGACCGGGGCGCCAGTCCCAGGACGCGGGCAATCGCCGGCTTCGTGCCCAGACCCCCCTTGACCGCGACGTACGGGCCAACCAGGAGAACGACGCCCGCCGCCAGGAACGCCAGGGCCCGCCACCATCGCGGCCAGTTGATCCGCGTGGCGCGGACCATCGGCAGCAGCCACAGGGTCAGCACCACGGCCGCCGGCAGCAGCATCCCTTCCGGCCGGGTCAGGTACGCCAGCGCCCCGAAGCCAATGGCCATCGGCAACCAGAGGAACCGCCCCTCGCGGAAGAACCGGGCTGCTCCCCACAACCCGAAGGTCCACCAGAGCACAAACGTGCTCTCGCTCAGGACGTTCACCACGATCGAGCCGACGATCGGGTTGACCAGGACCAGCACGCAGGCCAGCCAGGCCGTCCGGTCATCGAACAGCTCATGGGCCAGCAGATAACTGGGAAGGACCAGCAGGATCACGCTGGCGAAACAGAGGGCCAGGGCCGCCCGCTGCCAGGAGGCAGGGCCGTTGCCGCCGATCAGCCGGTGGGTTGCGACAATCCCCAGTGGATGGAGCGGATGGTCGATCCCCTGAACCAGCCCGTCCCGCCAGGCGCCGCGGTCGATCTGCTCGGCCTCGTGGATGTAACGCAGTCCATCGTTGGACGTGGCCTCGCTGTGGCAGAGCACCCAGCCGAGCAGGGCGGCGGCGCCGGCCATGAGCAAGCCGATGCGGGCGGCATGCTGCAACGTGGTCACGCGGATCCATCCTTTCAGGGTTGCCGGAGCGCCACTCCAGCCCGGGTCGTCGCGCTCCGCGTCGCATCCTTGCCGGGCGGACGGGTCGGGTCGGTCCCGCGCCAGCCAGGCCGTTCGGTTCGGGTTCGCCAGCCTCCCCTGCGTTGGGCCGCATCTTGGGCGAAATCGCCCGTTTTTGCAAGGCAGGTCAGCCAGTCGCCCAGGCCGATCGCCTTCCCCTCAGCGCACCAGGCGCGCGGGAGGCGAGGGCCGCCCGCCCGATCGACCCTCGTCGGCCTGGCTGGTTCGCGCCAGGCGCGTGTGCTGCGTCAAGAAATCGGCGAGGTCCGCCGCCATGCGTTCGTTGCCCTCGGGGTTGGTGTGAGAATCGTGGTGATACCGCGTGTAGGCACGGGTCGGTCGAATGATCGGGATCTGGGCGTCGTCGCAAAGCCGCGCGAGGTTCTTCAAGGGCCGTTGCAGGTCGATCGGGCGCGTGGCCCGACCGGCGATGAGGCAGTCCCCCTCGGGACCACATCGGATCAGACCGTGCTCCAGGAACCAACGGCGGCGACCCGGATCGCCCGACTCGGAGAACACCACAAACTCGGCCCCGTGGCTGCGCGCCACCTCAGCCATGCGGCGAACCAGGGCATCGAGCAGGTCCCAGGCCCGTCGGGTCCCGGGCGGCTCCTCACCCGCCGCATAGAGGAAATACGGCGAATCGGGATGGACCTCCGCGCTCTGGGAGACGCTCGCGCCATCGAGGATGGCGCCCGCGGCCCGGCCCTCGCCGGCCCGCGCCGCCCGCTCGACCAGGGAAACCAGTGCCAGACTCCGCAGCGCGTTGCGCATGCGCTTCCACGTGGACATCCTGGGCGGATGCACCTCCAGCGACACCTTCTCCAGGCTGCCATCGGGCTGGCGACGATAGCGGAAGTGCTTGACGCGGTGGAACGGAGTTGGCAGCGGCATCCCGGGCTCCGGGTAGAGGTTCTCCAGCAAGTCGTTGCTGCAAAACTGGTAGATCACCAGGTCCGGCCGATACTGCACGCCCTCACTGATCAGGGCTTCGAGCGCCTGGTCGGTCCCCCAGCCCGAGACCCCGATGCTGACCACCTCGCACTGCGGCCAGCCGTTCTGCCGCAGCATCGCCTCCAGGCGAGTGGTGTACTGCTGGTCGACGGCGACCAGGCCGTAGGTGTACGAATCTCCCAGGACCACGATCCGAAACACACCGGGCGGCTTCGCCAAGCTGTGATCTCGGTCCTTCCAGCCCCGAGCGTTGGTGCGGAAGGGGATGAGCCGGCCGGTGTCCGGGTCGGCCAAGGTCAACCAGGTCCGAGGGGGGAGCGCCCAGCTCGCGAACCGCGCATTGGGCGTGTGGGCCGTCGCCACGCCCGGGAGCATCGGCGGCACCAGCCAGCGCAGGACGAGTTCCAGTACGACGAGTCCGAAGGCCACGGAACCGCCGGCCAATGCGAGTTTCCGCCTCATAGTTTCCGCCCCGGCGAGGACGTCGGTCAGGTTTTAGCCTGACGTGATCCGGTTCCCTGTCAGGCTAAAGCCTGACCGACGAGGAGGCATCACTTCATCGCCAACGGTGAGTAGCTGTGGCTGTTCCCATCCGCGATCCGGCATCCGGCAGCGGCCGCCTGGAGTTTCCCCCCGGTGCCGCCGCGGCCCACGCGGCTGTCGTCAGGTCATAGATCTGGACCTGATACTCGCCGCGCCGGGCGTGGGGAGGCACCAGCACAACCGGTTCGCGCCCCGCGATCAGCGTGCGGAGGACCTTGCTGAACGGCCAATGCCCCTGAAGGTGCGCCTGGCGCACGACGACCCAGCGCACCCGGGGATCGGCGGCGGCTTCGTAGACGGTGGCGAAGACGTATCCGCCTCGACCGCTGAAGAAGAGCGACCATTCGGTCAGGTCCAGCACCTGCTCGGTGGGGGCGGCCTGGCCGGCGATGAGCCGACCAGTCGCCTGATAGACCGCGCAGGGATCGGCGTGCTGCGGACCCGGCGAACGCAGCGAGGGGAAGCTGAAGAGCGCCGTCGCCGCTCCGAGGCCCCAGAAAACTGGACCGGGCCTGAGGCTCCGGGGGGCCAAGCCCAGGCGTTGTCCCGCCGCGACCGCTCGGCGAACCAGCCAGCCCAGCCCGTGAGCGGCCGCCAGGATCAGGATCATGTCCGGGATCAAGCCGTGTCGCGCCGTGAGGTAGCCACTGGTGGCGTGCAACCGCACCAGGGCCAGTCCCGAGGCGGCCACGACGACCCCCAGGAAGAGCCAGGTCCGTGCGGCGGGCCCTCCGGTTCGGGCGGCAACCAGGGCCAGCACCACGCCCAGGATCGCCAGGGGCAACAGGGGTGTGGTCACCCCGACGTCGAGGACCTTGAGCGTCCGCCCCACCGCGATCTGATACGTTTCCCAACGGGTTTGGTCCAGGGGCAAAGGACTCTCGCGGCCCAGGGATTCGCGCGGTAGGTCGGGCGCCAGGCCCAGCACCCTGCCGATCCCCGGCTTGGTCCCCAGCCCTCCCTTGACGGCCATGTAGGGGCCGGCCAGGATCATCGGTCCGAGCACCAGGATCGCCACGGCCGGCCACCACTGCCGCCAGCCCAGCCGCGTGCCGCGGTGCAGCGGCGAGAGGAGCAGGGCCGCCACCAGCGCCGCGGGCAAGAGCAGCCCCTCCGGGCGCGTCAGATACGCCAGCACGGCACAGCCGATCGTCAGGGGAAGCCAGGCGAGCCGCCCCTCCCGGAGGAAACGAACCGCGCCCCAGAATCCCCAGGTCCACCATAGCAAGAACGGGCTCTCGCTCAGGACGTTGACAATCCCGTTGGTCACGATCGGGTTGATGATCACGAGCAGGCAGCCCAGCCCCGCGGCCTCGGGGCCAAAGAGGTCCCGGCCCAGCAAGGAGAGGGGGACGACCAGGAGGACCACGCAGGCAAACGACCAGCCCAGCGCGGCACGCTCCCACGAGACCGGCCCCTCGCCGCCGATCAACCGATGGGTCGCGACGATCCCCAGGGAATGGAGCGGATGGTCGATTCCCCGGATCACGCCGTCGCGCCAGGCGCCGTGGTCGATCTGCTCGGCCTGATGGATATAGCGGAGCCCGTCGGCGAAGCTGGTCTCGGAGTGGCGGACGACCCACCCGAGCAAGGCCGCGGCGGCGGCCAGAAGCAGGCCGATGCGGGCGGCAGGTCGCAACCTGGTCACGGGGGTCCATCCTTTCGGGACCGCGGGAGCGTCACGCCCGATGGGCGCGCCCCCGGGCGCATCCTTGCCAACCTGCGAGTCGAGGCCGGGCCGCTCCGCGGGCCCGTCGGGCTCGTCGCCGTCGCGGGCTCGCTGGGGTGCTCCGCCTGGGGCGCTGCCACCGATTCCGCCAGGATGGCCACGTCCCGGCCGCGCACGGGAACGCCACGCCCCAGCCGGCGAGCGATCTGACCGATGGTCCACCAGGCCCGGGCCTCCTCCGAGCGACCCAGCACCTGAGTGAACCGACCCCGGATCGCCGCCTCGGCGGTGACGATCGCCGACAACACCAGGAACTGCCAGCGCGGTAAGTGCTTGAGGAAATAGAGCAGCTTACTGTGCCGGGTGATGACCCGCATCTTGGGCGAAATCGCCCGATTCTGCAAGGGATGTCGGTGGACCGCGCTGACGCTGGGGTCGTACTCCACCCGCCACCCGGCCCGTCGCGCCGCCAGGCTGAAGGCGACCTCTTCATGGTAAAGGAAGAAGTCCTCGTCCATCCCACCCAGTTGGGCGATCATTGTGGCGTTGACGAGCATGCATGCGCCGGTGACCCAATCGACCGGACCGGGCCGAATTCGCCAACCGGGCTGGTATTTCCGCCGCGAGCGCGGTAAGAACTGCTCCCAGAGGGAGCGGGCCAGGCTGGGGAAGGCGCCCACCGAACCCTGCGCGGAACCGTCGGGGTTGCGTAAGCCGAACCCGACGATTCCGGGCGGTCCCTCCTGATCGGTCTCGTAGCGCGCCAGCCGCGCGAGCACCCGGCCCAGGAATCCGCTGGCGATCTCCACATCCGGATTGAGGATCAGCAGCCAGGGGCTCCCAGCGGCCCGCCAACCGGTGTTGACACCGGCGGCGAAGCCCCCGTTGTCCGTGCGGGCTTCGAGTCGGAGCCCGGCCCGGGGGACCTGGAGCTCCGCGGGGATCGGTCCGTGCGACGCGTTGTCCACGACCACGACCTGGCACCAGCCGGCGAGGAACTCCGGCTCGACCGTCAGGGCAGCCACGAGGCGGGCCACATCCGGCCAGGTCTGGTAGTTGACGATGATCACACTCAGCCGGGGTTGCCGGCCGAGGGCCGCCGGTCGCGGGAGAGACCTTGCCGCGTTCACCCGAATCGTCTCCTCGTCCACCACACCGCCCCGCCCGGAACGATCCCATCATCCCTCTTTTCCGGAATCGCTCAAATTGAACGTCGGTTCGGTCGATCCAAGAGCTTGAACGAAATTTGCGGTCCAGGCGGCGCGCCGGCTTTCCCGGACGCTGGCTCGACGCGGGGATCAGGATCGAGTCCGGGACCTCCGACAGGCAGGGACGATACCGGATCGAGGCCGCCGAAGTCGAGTCGAGAATAGACCCGGGTGTCCGCAGGGGCCCCGCGGACCCAGACCCAGGGATGGGTGTCGATTTATGAACAAGGCACTGGACATCGCCGGACAAGTCGCCGCGCCGGCACCGCGGCCGATGCCACCGAGCCGGGTCGTGCTGGTCGGCGCCCGCCGCGACGCGCGGCGGCTGGTGCGACGGCTGAGGAGCCGGCCCTGGAGCGGCCTACCGATTGTCGGCTTCGTGGATACCGGTCATTCCCGGTCCTCCAGCCTGCGGATGCGCAGCCGGCACCTACCCCTGCATCCCGAGACGGACCCCATCCCGGTGCTCGGCCCGATCGATCGGCTCAAGGAGCTGGTCGACCGCGCCCGGGCCACCCATGTCATGGTGGCGGTCTCCGGTCAGACCGGGGCCCGTGCCCGACCCGACGTCACGCATCGGATCCCTTCGGATGTGGCCGTGCACATTGTCGCGGTGGACTCCGGCCGGCTCGAGCTGGAGACCCTGGCGGCCCGCGCCGGCGCCCCACGCTGGTCGTGGCACCCGGCCCAGCTCCTGTGGGCGCGGTGGCACCTGCCAGCCTGGGGACGCCTCACCTGGGGACGCGTCGCCAAACGCCTGCTGGACGTCGCCCTGGCCTTGGCTCTGCTGGTGATCCTCGCCCCGCTGTTTGCCGTCGTGGCCCTGGCGATCCTGCTCACTTCCGGCCGGCCGATCTTCTACCTCCAGCAGCGGGTCGGTCAGGGTGGCCGGCTCTTCCACATGATCAAGTTCCGGAGCATGCGCTGCGACGCCGAGCGCGAGACCGGCCCGATCTGGGCCTCCGACCACGACGCGCGCTGTACCCGGATCGGCGATTGGCTCCGGCACGCCAACATCGACGAGCTACCCCAGTTGATCAACGTCCTGCGCGGCGAGATGAGCCTGGTCGGGCCCCGCCCGGAGCGCCCCATCTTCGTCGAGGAGTTTCAGAAGACGATCCCGGACTATGACCTCCGCCACGCGGTCCCCGGCGGCATGACCGGCTGGGCCCAGGTCCATGGCTGGCGGGGCCGGACCTCGCTCCGCAAGCGCATCCAGTACGACCTGGATTACATCCACCGCTGGTCGATCGGGTTGGATCTCCGGATCCTGCTCATGACCGTGCAGCACGTCTTCTGGGGCAAGACGTCGTGGAACGATTCCAAGCGGGTGGGGAAGCCACGGGAGGACGAGGTAACCCCGGAGGGCGCGGCTCTCGCCGAGCCGGTGCCACTCTCGCCGCAGGGAGGATGATCGCGGTGACCTCAGCGCCGCGGAACGAGCCCCGCCAGGTCCTGGCCGATCGGGATGCGCTGCCGGTCTGCTCGATCGTGATCCCGACGTACAACGGCCGCGCGTTGCTGGAGCGCTGCGTGTCGAGCATCGTGCGGCACGGGGCGGGCCGGCTCGGCGGGACGATCGAGGTCGTGGTGGTCGACGACGGCTCCAGCGACGGCACGTCGGAATGGCTGCTCCGGGAGTATCCGGTGGTCCGACTGGTCCGCCGACAGCAAAACGGCGGCTTCTGCGCCGCGGCCAATGCCGGTCTGGCGGCCGCGCGGGGCCGGTTCCTTCAGCTCTTGAACAATGACACCGAGGTCACGCCGGGATGGGTCGAGGCCGGCCTGGAGCCGTTCGCGGATCCGACGGTCGGCTCGGTGGCGCCCTTGGTCCTGGTCCGCTCGGACCCGGCGCGGGTCGACTCGGCGGGCGATGCCTACTCCTGGATCGGCTGGCCGACCAAGCGGGGCCACGGTGAGCCGGCGGCCCGCTGGCTGGAGCGGCCGGTCGAGGAGGTCTTCGGCGCCAGCGGCAGCAGCGCGTTCTACCGGGCCGAGGCCGTGCACCGGGCCGGCGGGCTGGACCCCCTCTTCGGCTCCTACTACGAGGACGTCGACCTGGCCTTCCGCCTACGCTGGGCGGGTTACCGCTGCGTCTTCACGCCGCATTGCCGGATCCGTCACGAGGTCTCGGCGACCTACGACCACGGCAGCCCTGCGCTCCAACGGCGCATGGCCCGGAATGCCGAGCTGGTTTTCTGGTCGAACCTGCCGCCGGGGATGCTCTCCCTGGCGATCGGGCCCCACCTGGCGTTCCTGGCAGCCCAGGCCGCCTGGCGGCTGGCGCGCGGTCGACTGCGGCCGTTTGTCTCCGGCAAGCTGGATGCCCTCCGAGCCTGGACCGAGATCCGCGCGCGGCGTCGACTCCGCGCGGAGCTGGCCCAGTCTGCCGTGGCCCCACCTCACTTCGCCCTCACCGCGAGCTCGCTCCAGGACATCCGCAATCACCTGCGCCGACCTCCGGAGCGGTCCCGGATTGAGCTGGACGAAACCGCAGCATGGACCACATTCCCATGAGGCCCCTGCTGTGGACCGCTATCTCTTCTCCACCACGAGAACTCCGTAGGGCGCAACGAGCGAAGTCGCGCCGTCGAAGGTCAACCGGATCTGGTTGATGACGCCCGTCAGACCGAGCAAGTTCGTGGCGTTCGGAAGTGGGACGTTCGGGTCTCCCAGGAAATAGCAAGGGAAAGCGTACTCGGTCGCGTCCATCCCCACGACCCGCGCCCGGAGCAGCCCGGGTCGGACCTCCTGGCCTTGAAAACTCAGCCCGCGCACCGGCCGTTTGGGGATCGGCAAGTTCAGCTTCTTCGCCGTCTCCGCCCGCATGCTCGTCATCTCGGTGCCGGAATCAACACGAAAGGTGGCAGTCTCCCAGAAGCCCTGGTTCGTCTTGAGGTCCAAGTCTAGCTCGGCGCGCAAGACCACTTCGCCAGTGGATTGCAGCGTCCTGTAAG
This sequence comes from Isosphaeraceae bacterium, assembly GCA_021324445.1. Lineage (GTDB taxonomy): Bacteria > Planctomycetota > Planctomycetia > Isosphaerales > Isosphaeraceae > JAJPJC01. Next base: position 25,817 of record JAJPJC010000121.1, on the reverse strand, counting down.
CCAGAGGGAGTTCCAGTCTGGACATTCACACGACTCCGATCCGGACATCCCGGCGCGTCTCGAGTGGGTGCTCATCCAGGTATTTGCCGACCTCTTCCGAGCCCACCGCCAGGACCTCGACGCCTTGAGGCGTCCGCCGGTAGGCGACATAGGCGTTATCGTAATAGTAGCGAAGCGTCCAGTCATCCAGCATCCACTGCCGCGCCTCAGGAGCGACTTGAAACCCCTGCTCCCGGGCGATGCGCGCTTCCATGTCGGCGACCTGCTTCGCCACCTGCGGCGGGACAGGGATCAGCCCGCGAGGCTTGGGGAAGTTGGGGTCGTGGGCCGGCAACGTCAGATCGATGATGTGTCCCGACATGAGAGTTGCTCCTGAGCCGGAAGGACCTTGATCGCTCTCGATATCGTCCGGGATCGGCTCGAGGAGGACAAGTCCAGACCGGGGCGCGTCTCCCCCTGAGCGATTGCCGCACGGCGAGCCGACCCCAGGCGAGGGCCCGATCGGCTCGCGACCTCTCGGAATTGCTGGTGCCCTGCGTCAACTGTTAGGATATCTCCAGACCCGGGAGCCGGCTCCATGACCTCGAATCCAGCGGCGGACGCTGCGCCGGCGGCGACCGACGCCGAGACCGATCGGGCGTTTACAACGGCCCGGCCGTGCCCTATTCTGGGTAGATCAAGCGAAATGTCCCACCCACTCCAGCAGACCCTCCCACGGCTGGCCCCGGGACCTGAACAGTCGTTCGAGCTTCCCAGTCCCGTGCGATGAGGAGGACCGGTGTGATGGGCGATCCGGCTCCGATCGGCCGCGTGCGATGGCAAGGTTCCGGTCCGATGTTCGCAGCGCGGTCGTGTCCGATCGGGCTCGCGTTCCTGGCAGGGGGTCTCCTGCTGGCCGGCAGTCCCGCGGCCGGCGAGCCGGTCGATTACCTCCGCCAGGTCAAGCCGATCCTGAAGCAGCGCTGCTATGCCTGCCACGGCGCGATGAAGCAGAAGGCCGGTCTGCGCCTGGATACGGGGACCGCGATCCGGCGGGGGGGTGACAGTGGTCCCGCGATCGAGCCGGGCCACGCCGAGGAGAGCCTGCTGCTGGAGCGCGTGACCGAGTCCGACCCCACGATGCGCATGCCCCCCGAGGGTGCTCCGTTGACCTCGGAACAAATCGCTCTGCTGCGTGCCTGGATCGTCCAGGGGGCCCCCGCGCCGGCCGGCGAGACGCCCGAGCCCGATCCGCGCCGGCACTGGGCGTTCCAGCCACCCGTTCGATCCGACGTGCCGGCGCTCCCCCCGCGCCAGGCCGGCTGGGCACGGAATCCCATCGATGCGTTCCTGGCCCAGGCGTACCTCAAACACGGACTGGCCCCCGCACCGCCGGCCGAGCCCGACGTCCTGCTGCGCCGGGTCTACCTCGACTTGATCGGCCTACCGCCGACCCGCGCCGAGCTCCAGGAGTTCCGCGCGGATCCGTCCGAGGCGGCGTATGGCCGAGTCGTCGATCGACTGCTCGCCAGCCCGCAGTACGGCGAACGATGGGCGCGGCACTGGATGGACGTCTGGCGGTACAGCGATTGGTATGGCCGGCGCGCCGTGCCGGATGTCCTCAACAGCTACGCCCGGATCTGGCGATGGCGCGACTGGATCGTCCGCTCGCTCAACGAAGATAAGCCCTACGACCGCATGGTCGCGGAGATGCTCGCCGCCGACGAGCTGGCGCCGACCGACGACGCCAACCTCGTCGCGACCGGATTCCTGGTCCGCAACTGGTTCCGATGGAACTACAACTCCTGGATGAAGGACAACGTCGAGCACGTCGGCAAGGCGTTCCTCGGCTTGACGATCAATTGCGCCCACTGCCACGACCACAAGTACGACCCGATCACGCAGGAGGACTACTTCGCGTTCCGCGCCTGCTTCGAGCCGCTGGAGCTGCGGCACGACCGCGTGCCCGGCGAGCCCGACCCCGGGCCGTACCCGAAGTACGAGTACGGGAAAGCCTATGCTCCCATCACCTCGGGGATGGTCCGGGTCTTCGACGAGAAGCTCGATGCGAAGACGTTCCTCTATACCCGGGGCGAGTCGCGGAACGTCGTTCCCGGCCGGCCGCCGATCGCGCCGAGTGCCCCCGCCTTCCTGAAAGGCCGCGCTTTTCACATCGAGCCCATCGACCTGCCGCCGGAGGCGTATTACCCCGGGCTCAAAGCGTTCGTCCGCCGGGAGGAGCTGGCGCATCGGGAATCGGAGGTCGTCGGGACCGAGCGGGCGGCTGACCGATCGAGCGACTGGCTCGCGACGGCCGAGCGGGCGGCTGTCGAGGCCGAAATCCGCCAGTTCCCCGACAACCCGCGGGCATTCGTCGGTATGGATACGGTCCTCGCGTTCACGACGAAGGCGCTTCCATCATCCGAATTGAGCCAGGCTCGCTCCCGGGTCGAGGCGGCGCGGTTCGCCTGGGCCGTCGACCAGGCCCGCAGCAGGGCCGCCCGAGCCGAGCTGGCGGCCTTGCGGGCGCGGATCGCGGCCGACGATGCCCGGTACGGCCGGGGCGCCGGCGACGTCGCGACGCTGGCGCGGGATGCGGCCCGGGCCCATCGCCAGGCGGCCGTGGCGCGGTCGGCGACCGCGCTGGCGCAGGCCGAACAAGCGGTGTTCTCCGCTCGGGGGAAAGCCCCGACCGCGATCACGAAGGCCCAGCAGCAGCTCGCGGCGGCGCGGAAGGCCCACGAGGCAGCCCTCAAGGCACAGGACAACGCGTCGACCGATTATCCACCGCTGAGTCCGGTGTATCCGGCCCGGAGCACGGGACGACGTGCGGCCCTGGCCCGCTGGATCACCGACCGCTCCAACCCGCTGACGGCGCGTGTGGCCGTCAACCACATCTGGCGATGGCATCTCGGCACGCCGATCGTGGCGACCACCCACGACTTCGGCCGCAATGGCCAGCCGCCGACCTTTCCCGAGCTCCTCGACTGGTTGGCTGTCGAGTTGATGGAGCCCACCACAACGGCCGCTCGCCCCTGGTCGATGAAGGCGCTCCATCGCCTGATTGTGACCAGTGCTGCCTACCGGATGGCGTCGCGCGTCGCCGACCCGGCGCATCCCGGCCGGTTGATCGACCCCGACAACCGCTGGTCCTGGCGGTTCGCCCGCGCGCGGCTCGAGGCGGAGGTGCTCCGCGACAGCCTGCTGCACGTCGCCGGCGCACTCGACCCGGCCATCGGCGGACCTGACCTCGACTACGCCCAGGGTCTCTCGTCCCACCGCCGCAGTTTGTACTTCACCCACCACGGCGAGGCGAAGATGCCCTTCCTCGAGCTCTTCGACGCCGCCGACGCCTGCGATTGCTACCGGCGGTCGACCTCGGTGGTCCCGCAGCAGGCCCTGGCGCTGGTCAACAATGAGATGACCCGCGCGCTGGCCCATCGGCTGGCCGAACGGCTCTGGGACGAGCTGGGTTCGCCGGCCACGGCCGGCTCGCCTTGCGACACAGCGTTCATCACCGCGGCCTTTGAACAGGTCCTGGCGCGGGAGCCGTCGCCGGCTGAGACCGCCCTGGCGCGCGAGTTCCTGGTCCGGCAGGCCCGTTTGCTCGGCCCAGCCCCGGAGGTCCACGCGCCCAGCCACAGCCACGCCGATGCCTCCGACCCGCGAGCCCGCGCCCGCGTCGACCTGATCCACGCCTTGTTCAGCCACAACGACTTCCTGACGGTCCATTGAGCGTTTGTCTGGCCCTGTTGGCTTCGGGAGCGATCGACCATGACCCGCAATCCTCGCCGGCCCCGCTCCGGTCCGCCCTGCGGCCGCATCCATCGGCGGGCCTTCCTCGCCGACGTCGGACTCGGTTTCACCGGCATGGCGCTGGGGGCCTTGCTGCATCGCGATGGGATCGTCCGCGGGGATGAAACGCGGTCAAGCCCACTCCCGGATGGTCGTCCCCACTTCCCCCCGAAGGCCCGGAGCATCATCTGGATCTTTCTCTCCGGCGGGGTCAGCCACATCGAGACCTGGGACCCCAAGCCGGCACTCAACCGGTTTGCCGGCAAGACCTACGATCAGACGAAGCTGCCCAATCCCTTCCGGTCGCCCCTCTTCCGCGAGCGCTCGCGCGCCGTCGTCGGCGAGGATCGCACCCACGCACAGATCTTTCCCTTGCAGGTCGGCTTCCGGAAGTATGGCCAGGCTGGGGTCGAGATCAGCGACTGGTGGCCCCATCTGGCGAGCTGCGTCGACGACATCGCGTTTGTGCGCTCGATGTACACGACCGACAACGACCACGCCGCCGAGTTCCAGATGCATCACGGCCGCCACAAGCTGGACGAAAAGCAGCCGGTGATCGGCTCCTGGATCCACTACGGCCTGGGCACGCTCAACGAAGACCTGCCGCAGTTCGTCTTCCTGGGCCAGTACAAGGACACCCGGGTCAAGGAGGACTTCGCCGCCGATTACCTCGGCCCCCAATACTCGGGCGTGGAGCTGGCGCTCGACCCGGCCAACCCGCTTCCCTTCGGCACCCGGGCCGGGGGCGTGACCGCCGAGGAACAGGCCGGCGAGTTTCAGCTCATCCACCAGTGGAACCGGCTGGCGGCCGTCGAATACCCCGACGACGACCAGCTTCGGGCGCGGATCAAAGCGTATGAGCTGGCCTTCCGGATGCAGCGCTCGGTCCCCGAGGCGCTGAACCTCGCCGAAGAATCGCCGGAGGTCGAGCGGCTGTACGGGATCGACCGCGACGCCACGGCGATCTACGGCCGTCGGCTGCTGGCCGCCCGCCGACTGGTCGAGCGCGGTGTCCGGTTCGTCCTGGTGTACCTCAGCGATTACGGCGAGTGGGATTCGCATACCCAGCTCCGGGAGCTGCACGCGCGCTCTTGCGCCCGGGTTGACCTGCCAATCGCAGGGCTGCTCCGGGACCTGAAGCGGCGCGGGCTGACCGAGGAGGTCTCGGTCGTCTGCTGCACTGAGTTCGGCCGCACGCCGGGCCTGGAGACGCGGAACACCATCGCCGTGCCGACCGGCCGCGACCATCACCCCCACGCGTTCACCGTCTGGTTCGCCGGGGCGGGGATCCGCGGCGGCACGGTCCACGGGGCGACCGATGAGCTGGGCTTCCACGCCATCGAGCATCCGCATTACGTCACCGACATCCACGCCACGCTCCTCCACCTGATGGGGCTCGACCCGCACCGCCTCGACGTCCCCGGCCGCAAGCGCCTGGAGATCGACTACGGCCGGCCGATCCGCGAGATCATGGCCTAGCCGTTCTTTGGGGGCACATCCCGGATTCCAAATTCCAGATTCTAAATTCCAAAATTCTTAATAACAATTTTGATTATTCTATGTTGGGATCTGGAATCCGAGCCATTCTCCAAGGGGGCATGCACCAGATACCAGATTCCAAAATCCTTTAATAGCGCTCTTGGTTATTCAATATCTGGAATCTGGAATCTGAAATTTGGAATAATACCGCCAAGGAGAATACGAGGACCATGACGAGGGCTCGCGCCGGGACACCCGAAGATCCAGCGGGTTCGGCGCCCGGGTTGACTCCGCCACTGAGCCCATTGCCGAGTTGTCCGGCGACAGCCTTCGGCCGGCCGGTCTGCCGGCTCGGGCTGGCCTCGCGCGGCGGGTCGTCGCTGGCGCCGGACGATGTGCTCTACGCCCTCGAGCGCGGGGTCAACTTCCTGAACTGGCCGGGTGAGGCCGATACCCCCGGCGGGTCCGATGCGTTCAGCGATGCCGTCGCGGCGCTGGGCGCGCAGCGCGAGTCGGTCGTCGTCTGCGTCCAGTTCGGGGCACGGACGGCCACCGCCGCCGCCGGCGAGCTCCGCTCGATCCTGGCCGCGCTCCGGACCGACTTCCTCGACGTGCTGACGTTCTATTACGTGGAACGGGCGGCGGAATGGCGCGCGCTGATCGGGCCGGGCGGGGCGATGGAGTATTGCCGGGCCGCCCGCCGCGACGGGGTCATCCGTTTGCTGGGGATCACCAGCCACCAGCGGCCCCTGGCCGCCGCGATTGCGGGGAGCGGCCTGGTTGACGCCCTGATGATCCGCTACAACGCGGCCCACCGGGGCGCCGAGCGCGAGATCTTCCCCGTGACCGACGCGAAGGGGATCCCCGTGATCGCCTACACGGCACTGCGCTGGGGCGCCTTGCTCGGGCCGACGCCGGAGGATCCGCCCGGGTTCCGCGTGCCGCGTGCTCCCGATTGGTACCGGTTCGTGCTCCAATCCGGCTCGGTCGCCGTGGTGCTGGCCGCGCCCCAGAATCGGGCGGAGCTCGATGAGGACCTGGAGGTGCTCCGGGCGGAGGGTCCGCTCTCGGTTCAGGACTATGCCCGGCTGGCCGAGCACGGCGAGCGGGTCCGCCGACACGCCGGGCGTTTCCCCTGAGAGGGTGGGTCTCAGCGGAGTCCGGCCCCGGCGAGTTGCCGGTCCCGTTCCGTCGCGGCCGACATCTCCTTGGGGAGGAAGTGAGAATGCGTCACCCGGTTGCGCCCCGAGTGCTTGGAGTGGTACAGGGCGCGGTCCGCGGCTTCCAGGAGATCGGAGACCTTCACGGTCTTCGCCGTCGGAGAGGCCACGGTGACGCCGAAGCTTGCGGTCACCGGTCGCAACGGCCAGCAATGCGCCGCGATGGCTTTCCGCAGGCGATCGGCCACGATCAAGCCCTCGTTCGATCCCATCCCCGGCAGAATGATGACGAATTCTTCGCCGCCGGTGCGGACCAGGAGGTCAGTCGGCCGCGTGCCGGACCGGAGAATCTCCGCGACGGTGCGCAAGACCTCGTCGCCGGCCGCATGCCCGAAGGAATCGTTGTAGGACTTGAAGTGGTCGATATCCAGGGCCACCAGCGCGTACGGCGTCACCGGCCTGACCTGGCACCAGGCGCCGCCCAGGACATCGTGTAGCCGGCGGCGATTGGCCAGGCCGGTCAGGGGATCCGTGCCGGCCATCGCCTCGAGCCGGGCGTTCTTTTCCTCCAGGTCGGCCTGGACGGCCAGGATTCGCTCCGCGATCGCCAGCCGCAGCGCCAACTCCTCCTCGTGCACCGGCTTGGTCAGAAAGTCGTCGGCGCCGGCCTTGAAGCCCTCCAGGCGGTGGACCGATTCGGTCCGGCAGGTCAGCATGATGATGTAGTTGTAGGGCCGACCCCGCCGCGCGCGGATGCGACGGCACAGCTCCAGCCCATCGACATCGGCCATGATCCAGTCGGTGAGGATCAGCCGCCAGTCCTCGCGGTCGATGAGGTCCCAGGCGGCCGCGCCGGAAGTGACCAGATGAGGCTGATGGCCCAGCCCTGTGAGGGTCGAGGACAGCGCCAGACCCGTGGACACCTGGTCTTCCACGATCAGGATCTTCATAATTCCATCTCGCGCTGGATCTTCTTCGGAAGGTTCGCGGCGATCCGGGGCGATCGGGAACGGGCGGACTCTGGGCTCGCTCTCGCGTGCCGGGCGCGGATCGATGCAAGTCTAGGTCAGCCCGCCGCTCGAGTCAAACGCGCTCAAGGAACTTGGGGAAGGACCGACAGATCCAGGTGAGTCGCGCGCCCAGGGGCGCGCGCAACGCGCTGAGTTGCCGCGACGTAGTCCGACGCCTTGGCCTCGAAGATATTGGGAACATAGCGCTGCGGGTTGCGGTCAATCAGAGGGAACCAGGTGCTCTGGATCTGCACCAGGATCTTGTGCCCCTTCTGGAAGCGGTGATAAATCGCTGTCGTAGGGTGGGTGAAACCCACCGATCATCAAGGCTGCCAAGGTCTTCCGTTGGTGAGTTGCACCCATCCTACAACTGTCAGACAGGGCTTCTGAGACCGACTCTTAACAAACTCGTCGCGGCGGAAACCCCTGCCTTCCGGCATGGGGAGGAGCCGCGCCCCCAGGAACATCGATTCCGAATGACCAATCAGACCCGTTGGGTTCACCGCAGAGACCGCAGAGATCGCGGAGAGGAAGGCAGAGACCGACGACCCGGAACCTGGGATCGTTCTCGGTCTGGATCTCTGCGGGCTCTGCGGGCTTTGCGGTGAAGGATCCTCTGCGCGTCTCAAGCCTTCGGTGGGTAGGGTGAACCGGAAATCCCCGCCCTTCAGAGCTCGGGAAGCTTAACAAACTCGTCGCGGCGGAAACCCCTGCCTTCCGGCATGGGGAGGAGCCGTGACCCACTTGATTGCGAGAATATATAGAACCGGTCGCAGATCCGCACCGAGCGGGCCTCAATCACGCCGAAGCGGTTCCAGATCGATCCGGGCGAGCTGGTACACCAGGAACTCCGGCAGGGTGAAGTGGACTCGTCCGCCCTTTGTCTCGAACGGCAGTTCTTGTGCCGTCGGCACCTCGGGAGAGAGCCCGTGGACTCGATTGGCCCGGAACCCTTCGGGCAGGACGAGCACAGCCCTGACGCCCCCGATTGGGATCGGCCGGTCGTCGGCGACGCCCGAGCCCGGGCTGCGCCGCTGGGCCGGCTCGCGGCGGTTGTAATTCACGAAGTGGACGTCCAGCTCATTCCCGCGCTCGGGCCGGCTCGCCGAGACCCGCACGGTCGGCGGCGCCTCGAACCGGCTCAACCCGCCGAGGTCCTCCGGCAGAGCCGGGCCCCCGGCGGTCGGATCGAGCACGCGGCGATAGGCGGAGTGCCGACTCGCCGGCGCCAGGTCGTCGGGCTGGATGTCGAAGAGGATGTGGTGGTCGAGCAGTTGCCGGCCCAGCCGCCGGAACGCCTCCAGCGCGGCCAGGTCGCCGCGGTGGACCCGTCGCCTCGGAAAGAGCAGCAGCACCTCCGCATGGGACCGATTGGCGTGGTAGATCGCGTCGTGGGCACGGAGGAAACCGTAATAGCGCAGGGCTTCGACACGTGCCATCGGGTCGCGGAAGTTGACGTAGAAGCCCATCGGCGCCCCGCCGTTGGCGGCCAGCTCGGCGATCGCGGCCCGGATCCGGGTCGACTCGTACTTGCCCAGCGTGAACGGCTTGTCGTCGAACGCGCCCCGGATGTAACGCGCCTGCAAGGTCCCCTCGCCGAGCATGCCCTCCCTCAGGTCGGTGAAGCAGGCGGCGCCCCCCGTGCTGTACCAGAGATAATCCTCGCCACGACCCCACATCTCGGCGGGGAGCAGGCAGCCCATTGACCTTCTGGAACGCATCCTTGCCGTGCGGGCCGCCGCGCTCGGTGGTCTTGACGCTCGGGCTGTCGATGATGCCCAGACTCGGGCTCTTCTTCGGCCCGGCGCGATGGCGGATCCGGGCCCGGAGGGCCTCGTTGATCTGGGCCCACGTGCCGTCGTGGCGCCACTTGCCGAAGGAGTCGTAGCAGGTGCTCCACGGGGGCAGGTCGGTGGGCATCATCCGCCAGGCACAACCACCGCGGAGGATGGAGAAGATGCCGTTGACGACCTCGCGGAGCTTGACGGAGCGCGGCCGGCCACCGGGCTTGGCCGGTGGCCGCAACCGCTTCCAGCGTTTCCACTGCGTCCGAGTCCGATCGGACGGATGGCGTTTGGGTGTCATGGGGGATTATAGGCCCAAACTGGCTTTTCGTACACCTTTTGAGTGGTCACGGGGTGTGGTCCTGGACGTTCAATACCGCCCCGACTCGATGGCCTTGGCGGCCTGGTCCCCCAGCGCGGCGACCACGTCGCCCAGCACGGCGAAACGCGGATCCCGGGTTGCACCCCGGACGAAGCGGACGTAGATCTGCTGGGCGATCCCGGCCACCTTGAACAAGCCGAAGACGTAGTAGAAGAGCATGTTCGACACATCGCGACCGGTCGCCTGGGCGTAATGCTCGGCGACCTCGCGGCGGCGGAAGCTGCCCGGCAGGGTCGTCGGCCCGACCAGGAAGCGGCGGAGCGGCTCCGGGTCGTCCGGCTCGATCCAGTAACCGAGGGTCGTCCCCAGGTCCATCAGCGGATCGCCGATCGTGGCCATCTCCCAATCCAGTACGGCGACGATCCGCGTCAGGTCGTCGGGGTCGAGCACGAGGTTGTCGAACTTGTAATCGTTGTGGATCAACGCGGCGCCGGACTCGCCCGGCCGGTTGTCGGCCAGCCACGCCGCGGCCTGCTCCAGGGGCGGGAGGTCGTCCGTCTGGGCGTCGCGGTACCGCCGGGTCCAGCCCGTCACCTGGCGCTCGACATAGCCCTCGGGCTTGCCGAGGTCCCCCAGCCCGGCCGCCTGGTAGTCCAGTGCGTGCAGGCGGGCCAGGTTCTCCACCAGCGACTCGCCCAGCCGGCGCACCAGCTCGGGTGGTAGCAGCCGATCCGACCGCGGTGGGCGGCGGAGGATCACTCCCCGCTTCCGCTCCATCAGGTAGAACGGTGCACCGAGGACCGACTCGTCCTCGCAGAAGAGCACGGGCCGAGGAGCCGGCGGGTACACCGGGCTGAGGCGAGACAGGATGCGGTATTCCCGCCCCATGTCGTGCGCCGTCTTGACCCGGTTGCCGAACGGCGGCCGGCGGAGCACCAGCTCCCGATCGCCCAGGTGGATCAGGTAAGTGAGGTTCGAATGGCCGTGCGGGAACTGCTCGACGGCGATCGGCTCGGAGGCGCCGGCCAGGTGGGCCGCCAGGTAGGTCCCCAGCCGCGCCTCGTCGAGCTGCTCGCCGTCCCGGACGGGACCGGCCTCATCGATGTCGAAGCTCATCGTTGGCCTCCTGGACTCAGTTCCGCGTGTGCGGCCCCGGCGCAGCACCGACACCGGCACCTCGGGACGAGGCACCGTATTGCTTGAGGATCCGCTTGGCCACGACGGCCTTGTGCACCTCGTCGGGCCCATCGTAGATGCGGGCCGCGCGCTCCTGGCGGTAGAACCAGGACAGCACGGTATCGTCGCTGATCCCCAGCGCGCCATGGGCCTGGATCGCGCGGTCAATCACCTGCTGCATGACACCGGCGACATGAAACTTCACCAGCGAGATCGCCTCGCGCGCCGCGGCGGCGCCGTGGGTGTCGATCGTCCAGGCGGCGTGCAGGACCAGCAGCCGTGCGGCCTCGATCGCGGCCTGGCTCTCGGCGATCCATTCCTGCACGGTTTGCCGGCTGCCGAACGGGTCACCCGGGCCGAGCTCACGCGTCGCCGCCCGCTGGCACAGCAGCTCGAAGGCGCGACGGCAGACACCGATCCAGCGCATGGCATGGTGGATCCGCCCCGGTCCCAGCCGCGCCTGCGCCATGGCAAATCCGGCCCCTTCCGCCCCGAGGAGGTTCTCGCGGGGGACCCGGCAACCCTCGAAGGCCAGCTCGGCGTGGCTGGCCCAACCATCGCCAGCGTGTCCCATGCAGGAAATGTTGCGAACGCGATGGAATCCCGGGCTGTCGGCGGGGACGATCAGCAGGCTGGCGCGACGGTGCGGCTCGGCCTCGGGATCGGTCACGGCCATGACAATCGCGAAGGCCGCGCCGTCGGCCGCCGAGGCGAACCACTTGCGGCCGTCGAGGACGTGGTCCTCACCATCGCGGACCGCCCGCGTGCCCATCCAGACCGGGTTGGAGCCGGGGAAATCCGGCTCGGTCATGGCGAAGCAACTGCGGATCTCGCCCCGCGCCAGAGGCATCAGCCATCGTTGCCGCTGCGCCTCGGTGCCGAATTCCCGCAGGAGCTCCATGTTGCCGGCATCGGGGGCCTGGCAGTTGAACACGTAATGACCCAGCGGGCTGCGGCCGAGCTCCTCTCCGACCAGGCCGAACTCGAGCAGACTCAGGCCCATCCCGCCGCAGGACCGGGGAAGCTGCGGGGCCCACCAGCCTCGCGACTTGACTTCCTGCCGCACAGCCTCCAGGGCCGGCACCTGCTCCGCGAACGGCCGCGACCCCAGGGCCGACTCCAGGGGATAGACCTCCCGCTCCAGGAGTTCCCGGATCGAGGCCAGCACAGCCTGCATCGGTTCGGGGATCGCGAAGTCCATCCGGAGACCCTCCGGCCGTGAGGTCGATCGGTTCATCCCAACCCCGATCGTAGTGTCTGGGTCTCGGCGTTACAATCGGGAGAACCTCGTGGGAAGGGAGGTTCTTCATGTCTCTCGTCGCTCTGCTCGCGATCGCGCTTCCGATCGCCTGGTTTGCCTCAGAGTTCCAGAATCGCCGCTGGTTGCGCCTTGCGCTCGGGACCGCTGCCATTCTGCTCAGCTTCGGCATTGCATTCGCCGTCGGTTCGCTGGAGCGTTTCAACTCGAATGCGTGGTTCGGCACGGCGAGCAAGAACCTGATTGACGCGACGATCACTGAGCTGGAGGCGGGTCACGAAGAGCGGGTCTTGCGATCGTTGAAGGCCCTGCAGCACAAGTACGCGCCAACTTATGAGAACCGGGCGCGATATGATTCGCTGATCGAAGAGGCCGTCACCCAGATGCAGTCCGACCGGGCGGGTGGTCGTTGAAAGGGTACCGCCGCGGGTCCGGCCTCCGACTTCGGCTTCTGGATGGATCGGAACAAAGCGCTCAAGGCTCCGCCCCGGCATCCTTCTGCGTTCGACGATTCTTCCCCGCATCCATCCCGAGTTCTCGGCGGATGTCATCCAGGCGGATCCCGCCCTTTTCCCGATAGGAGCGGCGCGATTCCTCGAGGAGCGCCAGGAACCGCGGACTCGAGGCCAACGACACCGACTCCCAATCGGAGCCGGACACATCCTGCACGGCCAAGAGCGGCTGACCATTTCGAGTCAGGATTACAGGCCCGTCCTTGGCCATCTCCTCCAGTTGGGGCACCGTCAAGGTCGTCTCTTCCAGCGGGATGACTTTCCTGACTCGATGTCCTGGCCCCGATTCGCACGCGATAGCGGATGCGAAGCTCCCCGACCGTGAACTCCCATCATCTCAGGATGGCCCGCGGCGAACAATCGCGCGCAAACCGCGTGCGCACCGGCACCCCCGATCCGCGCCGCTTTTGGACGGTCGTGGCGAGTAGGCAACAGCCCAGCGCGCGGGGTATGATGATTGACCTTTCAAAGATTAAAGGAGGTCCCATGGCACTATCCGACTGGCTGTTGGGCCGCAGGTTGGCGACGCTCGAAGAAGAACACCAGCGCGTCGGCGTGCTGGCGGGGATTCCCATGCTGGGCCTCGATGCACTGGCCTCGGCGGCCTATGGGCCGGAGGCCGCGCTGACGCTGCTGATCCCCCTGGGCATCGGGGGCGTGCACTACATCGGCCCGATCACCTGGCTGATCATCGCCCTGCTCTTGATCGTCTACTTTTCCTATCGGCAGACGATTGCGGCCTACCCGCTCGGCGGTGGGTCGTACACCGTCGCCAAGGACAACCTGGGCACCGCCGCAGGCCTGCTCGCCGCGGCGGCCTTGATGCTCGATTATGTCCTGGTGGTGGCCGTCGGCGTCTCGGCGGGGATCGGGGCGCTGGTCTCCGCCGAGCCGCGCCTGCAGCCGTACACGCTGACGCTCTGCCTGGCGACCCTGGTCTTGATCACGATCGTGAACCTGCGCGGGGTCCGGGAATCCGGTATGGCGTTCGTCATCCCGACGTATCTCTTCGTCGCCTCGCTGATGGGCGTGCTGGCCATCGGGATCGTCAAGACGGCCGCCGCGGGCGGGCACCCCGAGCCGGTCGTCCCCCCGCCCGTGATGCCGTCGGCCGCCACGGCGGCGAGCTTGTGGCTCCTGATGCGGGCCTTTGCCAGCGGCTGCACGGCGATGACGGGCGTCGAGGCGGTCAGCAACGGCGTCTCGGCGTTCCGCGACCCGGCGGTGCACCACGCCCGGCGCACCCTGACGGCGATCATCGCGATCCTGGCCGTGCTCCTGGCCGGCATCGCCTTCCTCTGCCGGGCCTATGGCATCGGCGCCACCGAGCCGGGTCAGCCCGGATATGAGAGCATCTTGTCGCAGCTCGTCGCTGCCGTGATCGGCAAGGGAGTCGCTTACTACATCACCATCGGCTCAATCCTGGCCGTGCTGGCGCTCTCGGCCAACACCGGGTTCGCCGATTTCCCGCGACTCTGCCGGGTGATTGCGCAAGACGGCTTCCTCCCCAGCGCGTTTGCCCACCGGGGCCGGCGGCTGGTCTACTCGCATGGCATCCTGGTCCTGGCGGTGCTCTCCGGCGGCTTGCTGGTGTTCTTCCGCGGGATCACCGACAGCCTGATCCCGTTGTTCGCCGTCGGGGCGTTCCTGGCCTTCACGCTCTCGCAGGCGGGGATGGTCGAACATTGGCGAAAAGTCGGCGGCCCGCACGCGGTGCACTCCATGGCGATCAACGGTCTCGGGGCGGCCTGCACGGGGGTGACCCTGGCCGTCGTCCTGGTCTCGAAGTTCACCGAGGGGGCCTGGGTGACCGTCCTGCTCATCCCGGCCCTGCTGCTGGTCTTCCTCGGGGTGCGGGCCCACTACCGGCACGTCGCCCACGAGGTCGTCACGGACGCTCCGCTCGACGCCCAGCACCTCGAGCCACCGATCGCCTTGCTACCCATCCGGGGCTGGAGCGCCATCACGCGCAAGGCGCTGCGGTTCGCTCTGAAGATCACGCCTGACGTCTACGCCCTGCACATCGCCGGCGATGAGCGGACGGTCCTCGACCTGGAGGACACCTGGGCGGAGCGCGTCCGCGAGCCGGCGCAGGCGGCCGGCGTGCCGGCGCCCCGGCTGATCGTCATCTTCGACCCCTTCCGCCAGCTCTACCGGTCCCTGATGCAAGTCGTCTCCGACCTCCAGCGCGCCCACCCGGGCCGCGACCTCGCCGTGATCGTCCCCGAGCTGGTCGGGACCAGGTGGTACCATTACCTGCTGCACAACCAGACTGCCGCCGTCATCAAGGCGTATCTTCTCTTCAGCGGGCTGCGGCGCGTCGTCGTGATCAACGTCCCCTGGTACCTGGCCGATTGACCGATCAGGTCGGCGGCGCGGCCGCCACGGCCGTCTCGAACTTCTCAGGATCGTAGCCCAGCAAGTGGCGCTGGCAGATCAACAGCGCCACGTTGGGCGGGACATCGTGGACCCAGGTCGGGTCTCCCTCCTTAAGCTTGCGGTACACATCGCGCGAGAAGATGCCCAGGCATTCGGGCCGGTAGTCGCGGATCGGCTGGATGTGCTGGTTCTCGACCAGGAAGTTGTACAGGTGCTGGAGCCGCGGCGCCACGCGGAAATCCCCGGCCGTCGCGAGGACTCCGGCCTGGGGATCCAGCAGCGGATACACATAAAGTTTTAAATCGTTCTTGAACATCCTGCCGAATGATTCGAGGATGCCGCCGGCCAGGTGCGTGTAATACTTCTCCTCGAAGATCTCGCGGAGGGTGGGCACGCCCACCACCAGCCCGATGAGCTTGCTGGTGTGGCGCTGGAGGTAGTTGGCCAGGCGGTAGAACTCGCCGAAGTTGGAGATCAACACGGGCCGGCCGAGGGTGCGGAGCAGGTCGACGCGATCGAGGTAGTCGCGGTCGTCGATCACGTCGCCCTCCTGGAGATGGCGCAGGGTCATCTCCGTGACGACCAGGATGTCTTCGCCCTGATTCTCCGGCTCCCGCTGGAACTGGGACAGCGCGCAGGTGAGCATGTCCACGGTATGGTTGGTCACCGGGCGGAACCGGCCGCGCAGGACCAGGATCGGCCGCTTGTAGCAGGCCTCGGCGGGCAGGACGACCTTTCCTTCGGCCGTGAACATCGCGGCGCTGGTCAGGCCGCTGTGCACCAGCTCCAGGCTCATCAAGCGGTTGTCCACCTGGGCGAAGGCCGGCCCGGAGAACTCGATCAGGTCGACCTCGATCCGCTCGTGGGACAGGCCGTCGAGCTGCTCTTGCACCACCGCCACGGGGTTGGGCTCGAACAGCGCGGCGTGGATCAGATTGACGCCCAGGATGCCAATCGCCTCCTGCTGCAAGGTCGTCTCGCGATCCAGCAGGCTGACATGCAGGATGATCTGGGACGGATCGGAGCCGGGGCGGGTTTGGAACCGGATGCCCATCCAGCCATGCCAGTTCTCCGTGCGGGTGTAACTCTTGGCCGCGACCGTGTCGGCGAAGACAAAGAAGCGGGTGTTCTCGCCGCGCTTGGGGGCGAGGTATTCCGTCAGGTTGCGGTATTCGTGGCCGAGCATCGTCTCGAGCCGCTGGCGACTGACATAGCGGCCGCTGGCCCCATAGATGGCGTCCGAGACGGTCATATCGTAGGCGGAGATGCTCTTGGCGATCGTGCCGGCCGCGCCGCCGACCCGGAAGAACCAGCGCGCCACCTCCTGCCCCGCGCCGATCTCGGCGATGGTGCCGTACTTGGAGTTGTCCAGGTTGATCTGGACGGCCTTCTGGTGCGTGTCCAGCAGGTTGGTCTGCATCGCGTGTCCCTCCCGAGTTGCTCGGGGCCGGCTCAGGTCGCGCGGTCGCCGCGGGGACGGCGGACGCCCAGGATCGGCACTGGCTGGAGCAGCTCGCCGGCCCCGGTCAACGCCCCGACGACGACAGCCGCCATCGAAATGATCACCCCGGCCAGTGTCCACCAGGCGGCCAGGCGCGCCGCCTGCCGGGCGTCGGGATTGGCACTCAATTCCCGCCCGACATCGCCCGCAGCCGCCGGGTTGTCCCGCACCCGCTCGTAATAGCCCCGGTACTTCTCGACCGTGGCATCGTCGGCACCGGCCCGCTTCAAGTCGCGAGCCACTCGGTCGACGTCCACCCGCCCCTCCTCGGTCGTGTACGTCCCGGACGCCGCGCCGAGGACGGCACCGAAGCCCGTTCGGATGCCGGCCGAGAGCAGCCAGACCATGCCCAGGAACAACACACCCCAGAGGATCAGCCCATACAGGACAGCCTCGGTCTTGCTCTCGCCGACGGCCATCTGGCTGGTCGTCCACCCGCCGAAGAACATCGCCAGCAGGAGCGAGAGGATCGAGTAGATCGCCGCCCCGGCCCCCAACTGCTCGCCGGCGCCGCGGACGGCCGCCTCGATGCCCAGGGCGACCCCGAGCACGGACAGCACGACGTAAATGGTCAAGGCTACCATCGCCCCGGCGGCGATGGCACCCCAGCTCACTCGACTTCTCACTCCCAAGAGATCTGCAGCACTCGGCCGCGCCGTGTCAGCCATCGGTCTGCCTCCTTCGATCGAAGACATCTCACTGCGATTCGCACGAACCGGCCCCGGCAATCAGCCGGCTCCAGGTGCCAGACGGCACCCCGTTTCGATACTACACGGTCGGTCGCCCGAACACGATGCTGGGCCCTGCCGGGCGCGCCGGCACGACCTCGAGAGGCGGCTGGGATGCAAAGTCCGTTCCAGTCGCACGACGATTGCCCTAAAGACCAAGTCCATCGCGGGCGTATCCGAGGCAGCGGCGGACGTTCTCCTCTTCCGACCGGAGCTGTTCGTCACGCGGCAGGTGGCTGATCCGGGGCAGAGGATGGCGCGGGGGATGGTCGCGGATCAGGGACAGGATCCGGGCGAGGTGCCGCCCCGGCAGGTCGGGAAATGTCGCCCAGTAGCCTGGGGTCAGGCAGGGGACCTCCAGTGGGTCGCGGGTGATCATTTCGACGTTGAAGCGGATCCCGGGACGGGCGGCGCGCAGGATCTGGACGACGCGGGGCAGGGCGAGGATCCCCGTGCCGAAGACGACCTCGGAGAGCCGGAAACCCCGGCGGTATTCCTCGAGGCTCATATCCTTGAGGTGGGTGGTGAACGACCGGGCAGCCAGGCTCTCGACCACTTCCATCGGATCTTCCAGGAGGGCAATGCTGTTGCCCGTATCAAGGCAGACCCCGACGTGGTCGTTGCCGTCCCGCGCGAGGATCGCCAGCAGCTCGTCGGCGCGCCAGTCCTTATGATTCTCGACGGCCAGCAGGATGCCGTGCCGCGCAACGACGGGCGCGGCGAGCTTCAGGGAGTGGGATGACGCCTCGGCGAACCGCCGGAATGCGGTGGCGGTGGTGAAGGTCTCGTATCGCCGCCCCGAGAGCATCACCGTCCGCACGACGTCGACCCCGGCGCGCCTGGCGGTGCGGACCTCGGCGTCGAACCGCGCGAGGTCGGCGTCGTCGCGGGGCAGGGCGATGATCCCCTCCAGGTACATCGCCGCGGCCTCGGCGCGGTCGCGCAGGGCGTCCGCCTGGGCGTTGTCGCGGATCCCCAGCCCGACCTGGACTCCGCGGGCGCCGAGCGATCGGGCGTAGTCAAGGAAGCGGGCTGGGTCGGCGAACCGGTCCGCTCCGCGCCGACCGCGGTCGCCGGCAGTCCGCACCATGAACGAGTGGATCACCACCCCGAGGGAGCCGCGACCGCCGGCCGCAGTGGAGGGTGGATCACCCAGGGCGGGCGCCGCGCCGGCGGAGGCGCAGGCGGAGAGCATCGCGCGTCGGGTCAGTCGCATGAGATCCTCCGTCCTGTGAAGCGGCCGATGGAACAGCCAGAGCTGGGTGAGATCACGGTGGCTCGGAGAGCGGAACCGCGATCGGCTCTGGCCCAACTCGATGCTACCCCAACAACCCTCAGGGGACCACGACCGAGTTGCGCCCCCGATGGAGGTAGGGAAGAGGTACTGGAACCCGACGAAACCGCCGATCCGCAACGGTCTGATATAGCTCACTGTCCAGAGGACAGCCCATCGGTTAGAGTGGCTGGGGACCCAGCAAACGACTCGAATCGGAGGATCCAAGATGGCAACCAACCTGATCCACGACCGGGGCCGCGGCCCGGAGCTTGTGGGGACGCGGATCACCGTCTACAACTTGCTTCCCGACTTCCTAGACCCGACCGTCACCGAGGCGGACATCTGTCGGAGGTACGAGTTGACTCCTGAGCAGGTCGCCGCCTGCCGGGCCTACGTATTCAACAACCCGGACACCGTCCTGGCCAAACACCTGGAGCTCGAGGCCAGGATGGCCGCCGGCAATCCCCCGCAGCTAATCGAGCAGGCGAAACGGACACACGCCACCTTGCTCAGGTTCAAGGAATGGCTCGTCCAGCGCCAAGATGCTGCGGCTCAAGAGCACCACTCTGAGGTCACGTCCGAGAGCGGCCGGAACGGTTCGCAAGGTTTCCCCACCTTCGAGGAATGGCGTGCGGAACAGGAGTCACGGCCGCAGAGGGGGTCGTGACCTGCATGGACTGCTGGCCGATGTGAATGTTCAGGGCCACCTGCCGCACCTTCGCCACCTCCTCGAAGCCCTCGACCTGTGGACCATCCTTGTGGAACGGAACCTCCGCCTCGTGACCTTCCCCGACCTTCAACTCCCCCGCGACCTCGACGACCGGAGCCTGTGGAATCGCTGTCAGCAGGAGGGTTGGGTGTTGTTCAGCGAGAATCGAAACCACGACGGCCCAGACTCGCTTGAGGCGACACTCGCAGACTCCTGGCAGGTGGGTTGCCTTCCTGTCCTGACGCTCTCAGACAAAGGACGGTTCGAGCACGATCGCGCCTATGCCAGCCGCGTTGCGACCGACATCGCGGATCTCCTGTTCGGTATCGCACAAGAAGGGCATTACCGTGATAGAGCCCGGATTTGGGTTCCACTCCCAGTGTCACGGGCCTGACCGGTAATTCGAACAGGGATCATCCCATCCCGATCAGGGCCTTACGTTCGGCGTCCCAGGGCGCCCGGTAGGGCCGTTCGAGCAGGGCCTGCGCCTCGGGGTCCTCTACGACCGACTCGCGCTCGGCGTCCCAGCGGAGCTTGCGGCCAAGCCGGAGTGAAAGGTTCGCCAGGTGGCAGGCCGTCGCGACGTGGTGCGCGCCTTCCAGGTCCGAGATCGGGTCATGCCGGGATCGGACGCAGTCGAGAAAGTTGCGGGCGTGGCGCCGGAACTGGTCGAACTCGTTGCCGGAGCGGTCTTCGACAGCCCCGGTCCACTTCACCACCGACTCGCGCTGGCCGGTCCCGGAGGGGCCGCCGGCCGGGTGTGCGCTGCCGAAGCGGGGGATGGCGTCGGCCGGGGCGATCTTGGAATCCGGCGTCACGACGAAGCCCCTGCGGGAGATCATAAGGCTTCCCCGCGTCCCGCAGACTTCCAGGCCGTTGGCCGGCGGGGCGCCTCGGCTGCACTCCCGCTCCGACCACGTGGCCGACCAGCCGGGGTATTCGAACAGCGCGTCCTGCGTATCGGGCGTCTCGCCGTTGTCGCGCAGGGCAAACCGGCCGCCCGCGCTGGTCACCGCCGTCGGGGCCCTGGCGCCCAGGAACCAGTGGACGATGTCGAGCGCGTGCTGGCCGAGGTTGGTCATCTGGCCGCCCGAGTAGTCCCAGAACCATCGGAAATGGTAGATCGCCCGGTTGGGATTGTACGGCCGCTTCGGGGCGGGGCCCAGCCACAGGTCGTAGTCGAGTCCAGGCGGCGGGTCGCCGTCCGGGGGAGAGCCGAAGCCCGGCATGACGTTGCGGTAGTACCACATCCGGACCGCGACGACCTGCCCGATGTGGCCGCTGCGGATCAGCTCGCGCGCCTTCTGGTAGTGCGGACCCGACCGCTGCTGCGTGCCGACCTGGACGACGCGTTGGTGCCGCCGCGCCACGTCGACCATCCACCGTCCTTCGCGGACGAACAGGCTCAGCGGCTTCTCCACATACACATCCTTCCCCGCCGCGCAGGCCATCATGGTCATCAAGGCGTGCCAGTGATCGGGCGTCGAGACGACCACCGCGTCGACATCGCGGTCATCCAGCAGCGCGCGGAAGTCGCTGTAGGCGCGTGGGGAGCCGCCCATCAGCGCGACAGCCTCGTCGCGACGACCGCGGTGGACCTCGGCGACGGCCACGAGCCGGGCGTCGGGCTGGTCGCGATAATCCAGGACGTGCCGCTTGCCGATCAAACCAAACCCGATGAAGCCCAGGCCCACGCGGTCGTTGGCACCCAGCACGCCCCCGTACGCCGCGGCCGACAGCGCCGCCGCGGTCCCACCTCCCAGAATCGTGCGACGGCTCAAGGCGCTCGCGAGACCAGCGTCGGCGGAGACGAACATCGCATTGGACTCCTGCACGCATCACGGTGAGGACAGGCATCGTTCCGGGCGCTGGTTCACCTTACAACCGCAGCCGCGACCACGCAATCGGCTCGCTCTTTGCAGTCCCGGACTCGTGGGGTAGGGATGTGGCTGGGCCTGAGCCAAAACCTGACGAATCTTCCGCCGGGTGTGATGAAACTGGCGCGCGATCGCGCGGATGGACAGGCCATCGCCTCGGGCGCGGCGAATCGCTCCGTAATCGTCCACCGTAAGCACATCCTAACCTCCGTGGGTGACTGGGTGTCGTCAACGACATCCAGCCTAAACGGAGGGGGTTACGGTGGGTCCCTTTTGCGCGCTCAGTTTGCCCCGGGGTGGGTCCCTTTTGCGCGCTCACTTCCACCCGGACAGGCCCTCCGCGAAGGCCACCGTGTTCGACTGGCCATCAGTCACGTCCCGCGCGCGGCAGAGCTGCTGATAGCCGAAGATCCCCGTCGTCTGGTGCGCCTGCGACTGGGCATTGGTGCCGATGCTGGCGTAGTAGCTGTTGATGCTCGGCCGGCCCGCATAAGGGTCGGCGGGACAGAGGAACCGGTCGACCGTCGCCCGAGTGACCGTTGTGTGCATCGGCTCCTGACCGTTGACCATCGGGTCGAGGTCGAAATTGATCGCATTATAAAGAGACGTTTGTTCCAGGTACGGCAGCATCTGCGCGAGCGGGCTCCAACCGCTCCATTCCGTCGGCACGCCCGAGACTCTCGTCGGCACGGCCGGGCTACCCGGACCCTGGCCCTCACCTTGGCTCATCGGGTTGAACGAAGCGGTGACGCCGAGGGGATTGCTGCCGTGGGTCGCGTGGTACGGCTGCAACGCGGCGCCGATCTGCCTGAGGTTGCTCACACACTGGGCGCGCCGGCCGGCTTCGCGCGCCCGAGGCACGGCCGCCATCCAGAGCATGAGCCCGATGCCGGCTACCGTGAGGATGGCCAGCACGTCGTTGAACGAAAACCCACGTCGCGCTCGCTTCATCATCGTGCTCCCGACCTCCGACTCGGTCCTCGATCGGCACCTCGACGACCAGGTCGTCCTGTGCCGCGGAGCAGGCCGAAGCCTCGTAGTCCGGGACCCGGAGGATGTACAGTTCGATGCCTGTGATCTTCATGGCCGTCGCAGCGACCGGACGTCAATTCATTCGCCGATATCTTCGTTCCACAGCGCCGGCTTGGACTGGATGAATTCCTCCATCAAGCGGATGCAGTCGGGATCGTCGCGGATTTCCAGGACGATCCCGCGCGAACGCAGGTAATCCTCAGGACCCCGGAAGGTCCGGTTCTCGCCCACGACGATCCTCGGGATGCGGTAGAGCAGCGCCGTGCCCGAACACATGTCGCAGGGCGAGAGCGTCGAGTAGAGGACGGCCCGGCGGTAGTCGCCCGCCCGCAGCCGCCCCGCGTTCTCGAGGGCATCCATCTCGGCGTGGAGGATGGCGCTGCCCCGCTGGACCCGGCGATTGTGGCCCCGACCGACGATCCGGCCGTCGATCACCAGGACCGATCCGATCGGGATGCCGCCCTCGGCGAGCCCTGCCCTCGCCTCGTCAATCGCGGCTTGCAAGAAGGGGTCGTGGGTCGCGGAATCCATGGAATCTCCTCTGCGACTCAGTAGATCAGGCTTTCAGCCTGACAATCCCGTGCTGTCAGGTTGGAAGCCTGACCTACGTGATTCACCGTGGGCCGGCCGGGATGGGGAAGAACGTGTTGCTGAGCCAGATGAGCAAGCCCAGCAGGGCAATCCCCAGGATCAAGCTCCCGGCGATCAGTTTCCTTTCGACCGGCAGCAGGGGCTCGTCGGGCTGTGCCGCCATCTCCTCGGCCAGCTTGACTCCTTCGACCAGGGCCGGCGGCGGCTCGGCGCTCGAGGACATCTCAGGCACCTCCGGTCAACAGGGGGGGATGCACCCCGTGGAAGAACAGCCAGGAGATCGCCAGGCCGATCCAGATGATGAAGCCGAATAGGCTGATGACGTAGACCAGGGCCAGCCGGCCGATCCCCTCGGACCAGAGCCGCTTGAAGTCCGAGCCCACCCCGATCGTGAAGAAGGTCATCACGAAGAACAGGCTGCGGAAGAGATCGGCTTCGCCGGTCGCCAGCTTCAGTCCGTCGAGAGCCGCTGGCCGAGCGAGCGCCAGGCCGAGCAGCATCAGGAAGAGGGCGAAGTAGCCCAGCACGAACTTGGGGAACCGCCGGAAGAGGTCGCCGGCCGGTACGCGCTCACCGGGCCGGCGATCGATCCCGTAAGCCCACACCATCGCCAGCACGAAGGCCCAGATTCCGATGAAGAGGTCGATGAAGATCTTCACCGTTGTGGTGGTCGTCAGCATCCAGCCCGGCTCGTAGGTGATTCCCGATCCGGCGGCCCTGGCTCGGATCAAGGCGTCGGTGATCGCCCCGGAGGCCACCGCCGCGCCGTCGGTCTTGACTGCCAGGCCCATCCAGGCGGCGGCGACCATGGGCTCGTGTGCGAGGAAGACCTGGGCGGCGAACGGCAAGATGAGCAACTCCACCACCGCGAAGATCACGACGAGCGAGGAAACCATGATGGGCACGATCGGGCGGGCCCGGATGGCCGCCCCGGTGGTGATCGCCGCCGACACGCCGCAGATCGAGATCCCCGAAGCCAGCGGCGCGGCCCACTCCCGGCTGAAGCGGAAGTACCGGCGGGCGATGAAGTACACCAGCGCCCAGTAGACCAGGTACGCCTCGATGATCGCCGCCAGTCCCCGGAACATGATGGCCGAGACCAGGCCGGTCGCGCCGGCCGCCTTGATCCCCAGCGAGGCCCCCAGGATGACGATGGCCGTCTTGATGTACCACTCCGGGCGGGCGGCGTCCCTCAGCCAGCCGGCGAGGGCCGGCACGAAGTTGCCGATGGCCAGGCCGGCCAGCAGCGCCAGGATGTAGCCGGCTTCCCCGGTCAGTCCCAGCGACCAGGACAGACCCATTGCGGCTCGCTTATCCGGCGTCTGGGCGATGTAGCCGTTGTGGCCGGCCAGCCAGCAGAGAGAGCTGGCCCAGTAAATGACGGTGAAACCCGGCAGGAACCTGCGGAGGTCGAACTTCTGAGCATGAGCACCCAGGCCGACGAGGCCCACCACGAGGAGATATGTCAGGACGAGGCTGACCAGCCCCGGCAGGCCAGCATACGCCCGGGATGCCGGACCGATCGCCTGGGCCGGATCGATCCAGACCCGGGCGGCGGCGACCCAGCCGAGCAGGTCGATTCCGGCGGCGGCCGGCAGTGCCAGCGCGACCACCAGCAGGCCGAGCCAGACGGCCCACCAGTCCTCCGTCGCGTGCCAAGCCTTCATCACGGAGATCCTCACGATCCTGGACCGTCCTCGACGAGAGCCCCAGGGCGCCGCCATCTTCCGACCGGCACCCTCGATCGGGATAACACATCCGATCCGCCTCGGCAAGGAGCCATCCCCCGGAAGGCCATCCGCACGACCGAGCACCACATCGTCCGCAAGGCGGAAGGACGCCGAAGTCGCCGCCCGCCGCATCCCGATCCGCGTCATGCGGCTCGCACCAGGCCCCCCTGCGTCGACCCCGGCCGCGGCGGAAGGCCCGCCCCATTGACCCGCGTCTGAGCCCGAACGGTGTGGATGTCCGGTTGGCCGTCTGGCCGTTCCGCCTTGGCAATCGCCCCCGACCGCGGTAGTCTAGCTAACGAAGCATAACCGAATCATTATCCCGATGAAGCCATGACGCACACCGACTTCAACCAGCTCCTCAGTAGCATCAAGACCCTCACGCCGGAGCAGGTGCGGCAGCTTCGCCAGCAGCTCGACCGTGAGTGCGCCCAGCCGAAGAAGCCCACGGCTCCGACGCCCGCCAAGGGCCGAAATGGGTGTCGGCCGAAATGGGTGTCGGCCGAAATGGGTGTCGGCCGAAATGGGTGTCGGCCGAAATGGGTGTCAGTTCGGTTTTCCCGGGCCGAAATTGGTGTCAGTTCGGTTTTCCCGGGCCGAAATTGGTGTCAGTTCGGTTTTCCCGGGGGGAAAACCGAACTGACACCAATTTCTCCCCCGAACTGACACCAATTTCTCCCCTGCTGAGCCGTGCAGCGAAGTCCTGAGATGAGGAACCGGATGCGTCTTCGACGCGCACGTCCGGATCTGTGGGGGACCTGGGTGGACAACCACCCAGGTCTACCCGGCCCAATTTCTCCTCGTCCTCAATCACCAAATATGAGGACTAGCGCAGCTATGCAAAAGTACCAAGCAAGGCAGAGAGCCAGGGCGCTGAGCAGAATCGTGAAATAGAATGAGCAAACTGAGAAGAGGGTTCTTGCCAACGCAGGTTCGCCGTTTCCCCGCAATTTGTAACACGCCCAAGTCATCAGCCACAGGCAGCCCATAACAATCGCGAGGAGGAAGAGGGAGAGAGCAGTGCTCCCCCGGACCAGCCCGTCGCTCTTCACACGCGCGTGGTTGTCCGCCTGTTCCTGAAAGGCTGCGGCTAAGCCGCTGTTATTATTGGAGCGCGCTATGGACGCCTGGTGTCTGCAATTATGCTCAAGTGCTCTGTAAGCTTGGAACTTTGCCAACCCGGGTACGCTCGCCAGCAGACCCGACGTCAGTGCAACAATCAGGACGCTTGAAAGGAGGTGACGGACCGTAAAGCGAGGTAACCACATGACTGTCTGAGCCTCAAATGCTAAATAAGTGCACGCGATGGGGAAAGTGGAGGTGAGACGTGGTATTGGGGCGCGGCCGGTTTCTTGCCCCGAAGGGGCCGCAACACATCAGCCCAGGGCAACGCCCTGGGAGCCGAGCGATCACTCCGTCCCCAGCCCTGAAAGGGCGAAACCCCGAGGCCGGCGCCGTGAGGGAATGATCGTGTGCCGCCCTTTCAGGGCTTGGGGTCAGGGCGAATTCCCCGTGCTCC
>JAJPJC010000448.1 GCA_021324445.1 Isosphaeraceae bacterium | reverse complement strand
GCCCGACAGGCTTCGCCGATGGTCATCAGCCGATGGAGTGCCCACTCCTTCGCACGGCCCTGCCGCAGTTGGCCCATGAGCAGGCTGTACGCCAGCATGACCAGGTAGGGTTCGATCGAGGATTGATGTAGACTTAAACCCTGTACTTGCGGTATCTTCCAGCCTTCTCTTCACCCGAGGGACTGGAACCATGAACGCCACGATCATCGCCCGGACCGACACCGCCTTCACCCTCCAGATCGAGGTCCCCTACAACGGCTCGATGCTCGACTTCGAGGAGGCCCTCCAGGATCGTCTCAACGAGGCCGGCGTCGTCGCCACCGCCGAGGGCCTCCAGCTATTCGACACCGACGGCTCGCCCATCACCGTCGGCCCGGTCAAGTTCACCTCCAAGGGGCCGGTCGAGAAGGACTACCAGACCCCCTACGGCGTCGCCACCTTAGCCCGCCATGTCTACCAGGGCCCGCAAGGCGGCCCCACCTACTGCCCGCTCGATCGGGACGCCCGCATCGTCGTCAGTTCCACCCCTCGCTTCGCCAAGATGGTCTCGCACAAGTACGCCGAGTTCAGCTCCCCTCGAGTCCAGGTGGATCTGGAGGCGAATCACGGCCGGGTCGTCTCCCGCTGCCTGATCCAGGACATCGCCGATGCCGTGGCGGCGGCGGCTATGGTCAAGGAGGAGGACTGGAGCTACGCCTTGCCGAAGTTCGACTCGCCGCCGGCCACGGTGGCGATCAGCCTGGACGGGACCTGCGCCCTGATCTGCGACGACGGCTGGCGGGAGGCGATGGTCGGCACGTTGGCCTTCTACGACGCCGATGGCGAGCGGCAGCACACGATCTACCTGGCGGCGACGCCGGAGTACGGCCGGGCGAAGTTCCTGGGGCAGTTGGAGTCGGAGATCGGCCGGGCCAAGGCGAAGTGCCCGGAGGCGCATTACGTGGGGATCGCCGACGGGGCGAGCGGGAATTGGGCGTTCCTCGAGCGGCACACCGACGTGCAGGTGACCGACTTCTGGCATGCGGCGGAGTACCTGGGCAAGGCGGCGGTGGTCCTGTACCGGGGCCATCCCCGCCAGAAGGAGGCGTGGCTGGAGGAGGCGTGCCATCGGCTGAAGCACGACGTGGGCGGTGCGGGGTGGGTGCTGAAGCAGTTGCGACGGCTGGCCCGGGAGCGCCCCCGGGCGAAGGGCCACGAGGACGTCCAGCGGGCGATCACCTACTTCACCAACCAGTGGGGTTCGGGTCGGATGGACTACGCCAGCCGGGTGGCGGCGAACGAGCCGATCGGCAGCGGTGTGACGGAGGCGGCGTGCAAGGTGATCGTCAAGCAGCGGCTGTGCGGCTCGGGGATGAAGTGGACGGAGGGCGGTGCGGCGGTGGTGTTGAGCCTGCGGGCGCTGAGCTACACACCGGGTCGATGGGAGGAGTTCTGGGCGAAGGTCGATCGCTGGGGGTTCCCCGTGGCCGCTTGATTTACGGGGCGCCGTGCACTTACATCAATCATCGGTCGAACCCTGTGCGAGTCTTCAGAGCGCCTCGTTGGGCCGCGCCGCGAAGTCATTGCGCATCTGGAGCGCCTTCTTCACGCGGGCGTGGTAGTCGGAGTCGCAACCGGTCGCGGCAAGTCGGTCAGAAAAGAGTTGCGGGAGCGGATCGATGCCTCGCTCTGGGGCCGGATGCCGATTGCCTACTATAACGGAGCCGAGGCCGGCTTGCTCGACAATGACAGGCTTCCGGGCCAAGATAAGACACTTTCCACGCCGCTCGACTCGCTTTTCGAACTGATCTCGCGTGAACCGAGCATCTCCCAACGGTGTGCGATCGAGACGAATCGCCATCAGCTCTCAGTCGTGCCTCATCACCTCGATGCGGTACCGGAAGTCTGGGCGCTGGTCCGCTCGCTGATCGAGTTCCATGGGTTCAAGGATGTACGAGCACTCCGGTCTGATCACTCCGTCGATATCCTGATGATCGGGGTCTCGAAGGCCGCCGTCTTCAGGGCGGTGCGAGAACTGGCACGAGGCCGCCAGGATCTGGCAATCCTCTGCATCGGCGACCGCGGCTGCTGGCCAGGGAACGATTGTGACCTGCTCTGCTGGCCCCACTCGCTGAGCGTGGACGAGACGTCGATGGAGCCGGCGCACTGCTGGAACCTCGCGTCCCCCGGGGCCTCGCATACGGCGGCGCTCGTCGAATATCTCGGTCTCCTGGAGTACGAATCGGGTCGGGCATTCTTCCCCGCGCGATGCTTCGAGGGGTAGGAACGTGAAGGACATCCTCGCCGAGAGGCTTCTCGTCCGTGTCATGGGGTGGGACCGGGACCGCGTTCGGACCGAAATCCCGCTCATCCTCGTGCTGGCTTCGTACAAATATGATGAGTATCAGCAATTCTCTCCCGGCATGCGGTTCGTAGAAAGCCTCGCACGGTGGCTCAGGCAGTTCGAGGACCCCGTCGAGCGCGAGGCGGCATATGAACTGGTGCGAGACCGCCTGATCTTTTGTTCCTCGGCCGAGATGCGTCATTTCGTGGAAATGGCGTATCCGGATCACATCCGCCCACACCTACTCCGTCAGGCCGCCGAGGAGATCAAGCAGGACTTCCGCCGCGTAGGGAGGGTTAGTCAGAGCAAGGAGTTCGGCGTGATCCGGCGCCAGTGTCTCTTCCTTGGCCTGAGCGACGGCGCCCGGATCGACCTGTTCCGACGCTCAAACCCAGAGTTGAGCACCGAGCAGATCTGGCAGACCCACGAACTGGCCGACGAGAGAGTCCGAGAGCTCTTGGAAAAGCTGGCCGAAGGCGTCGCGGCGATCCGGGGCGGCCGTGCGAGAAGGGCCAAGTTCACGACCGTCGTCCTCCTCGATGATTTCTCTGGGAGTGGAAGGAGCTACTACATGCCCAAGGATGACGGCACGCTGGGTGGGAAGATCGCCAAGTTTCACCGCCAGGTGACGAAGCCCAGGAGCAAGCTATCGCGCCTCGTCGACCTCGGCCAGTTACACCTCATCATCCTACTGTACGTGGCGACCGAGCAGGCGGAAAGGCCTCTCGAGGAGTCGACGCGGACTCTCTGGGATCCGGTAGGGGTTCGCTGGAATATAGAGGTCGTCCAACGACTCCCCGAAAGTCTCAGACTGACACCAAACAATTGCGGTTCCCTGGCCCAGGTGGTCGATCGCTACTACGACGACGCGATTCACGACGAACACATGGAGAAGGGTGGAACCGAGGATTCAAGGTACGGTTTTGGCGGCTGCGGCTTGCCACTTGTTCTCCACCACAACGCGCCCAACAACTCCGTCTCTCTCCTCTGGTCGTATGAGGACATGAAGGTCAGGGGACTGTTCCCCCGGATCCGCCGGCATAAGGAGGTCCCATGAGGCAGGCACGCAACCCCTTCAACCAACGTCGCTCGGAAAGCATCGAGACCGACGCCGCATTCCTGAACCTCTTTGAGCCCGGGATTCTCGACATCCTCTCCGAGGGTGATTGGTGGGATAAAGTCCGGCCGATCCGCAGCGCAGCCGGCGGGGGCAAGACATCCCTGCTCCGATTGTTCACTCCATCCGTGCTCCACAACCTCCACGCCAGGCGGAGCGAGCCCCCTCTGAAGGAGCTACATCAGAAACTGTGCAGGCTTGGCGCCTTGAACGAAGAAGGGCCCTGCCTCCTCGGCGTCATGCTGATGTGTGGGAGGAATTACGCATTGCTCCAGGAGCTCGATGTCGACAACGCGCGCAGGCAGCGCCTGTTCTTCGGGCTGCTCAATGTGAGGATCATCCTGGCAGCGCTTCGCGCGGCGATGGCCATGCGCCAGCTCTCCTACCCGGACGACCTCGGCCGGCTCCGAGTCGCTCGCACGGAGATCGAGCTACAACCGTTGGGGATTAGCTTCCCCGCCACCGGCAAGGATCTCTATAACTGGAGCGCCGGTTTGGAGGCGAAGATCTGTGAGATGCTGGACAGCTTTGGACCGCTTCAGATCAACTCACTTCCGGGGCACGCGCGCCGCGATGAATGAGGAGGAGATCGTCTCTCTCATTGGCACACGGGGCGAGGTCAGGCGCCACACAATCGAGTTCTACGCGGAAGGAAGGCGCGTCGCCTCGCAACGGGCGGCCGATGTCTTCTCCAGCGCCGCTGAGCTCATCTCCTACACCGACATTGTCGTCGATGTGAGCGGGATGCCGCGCGGAGTTTTCTTCCCGCTCATTGCAAGGATGTTGTATTTCATCGATCGAGGGAGGATGGCTACCGGCAAGGACGTCCCGAATATGTTCGTCCTCGTTGCCGAAGACCCCGGCCTCGACACGGCGATTAGCCAGGAAGGTGTTGAGGAGTTAGCGGATTTCATCGCGACGTTTCGCGGGGCATTCGATCAGGAGTCGCGTGCAGACTTGCCCACCGTCTGGATCCCCCTCCTAGGCGAGGGCCGCTCCGTCCAGATCCCCCGCATCTACGACTTGGTGAAGCCGGATGAGATCTGCCCGGTCCTACCGTCTCCGGCGAGGAATCCACGGCGGGCGGATAACATCGTGCGCGAGTACCATGACCTTCTGTTCAGCCAACTGATCGTCGACCCCGAGAATCTGATCTTCGCCGCGGAGCAGAACCCGTTCGAGGTTTATCGCACGCTCTGAGAAGTCGTGCGGCACTACCAGGATGCATTGAGCCCGCTGGGTGGATGCCGGGTCGCATTATCCGCGCTTTCGTCACAGTTGATGTCATTGGGCGCATTGTTGGCAGCATACGAACTGAAACAATCGGGCCAAGGGATCGCCGTGGCCCATGTCGACAGTCAGGGGTACACTCTGGATAATTCCAAGATGGACAGCGAGGTCTTCGGTCTCTGGCTGGCGGGTGAATGCTATGAGCGCTAGGCCCCAAGAGGTCAACAGCGGGATTCGTCCAATCGCAGTGGGGACGGGTCTCCTTGCGCTTGACATCGTCTACTCCGCGAATCGAGCCGAACCGCTGGGAAGATGGGCAGGCGGCACGTGCGGTAACGTGCTGGCGATCCTATCGTGTCTCGGCTGGTCCACCCACCCCGTGGCGAGACTCGCACCCGACGAGCACGCTGATCTCATCGACTCCGACCTGGATGCCTGGGGAGTGCATCTCGACTATGTGACGCGCGAGCGGCTCGGGAGCACACCGATCATCGTGCATCGCATCGGACGCGATGCCGAGGGGCTCGCGGTCCACCGCTTCTCGTTTTTCAGTCCGGACTCCGGTCGGCGCCTACCGACTTACCGCCCGGTTCCCGTGAGCGAGATCAAGCACGCCCTTACTGGCGTGCCGGGCCCATCCGTCTTTTTCTTCGACCGGGTGTCGCGGGGCGCCGTTGACATGGGGGAGGCATACCGCCAGCGGGGCGCTGTCGTCGTGTTCGAGCCATCCGCCCAAGGAGACTCGTCGCTGTTCGAGCGGGCCCTCGCAGCCGCGCACATCGTCAAGGTCTCCCACGAACGCCGGGCGGACCAATGGGACCTGCGCCCGCGGCAATCGAATTGGCTGGTCATCGAGACGCTCGGAGCGAATGGGCTCCGCTTCTTCTCCCGCCTCCCTTCCTATCAGAGCGCGGAGTGGGAACATCTCCCTGCCTGCGAGTTGGAGACGTGTCGGGATGCAGCCGGCGCCGGCGACTGGTGCACGGCCGGGATCATCTCGTCCGTCGCTCGGCAGGGATCCGAGGGCCTCTCGCATTTGGGCAAGGATGAGCTTTACGAGTCGCTCCAACGCGGCCAACTCCTGGCCGCGTGGAATTGTCGCTTCGAGGGAGCACGCGGGGGACTTTATTCCGCGTTGCGGGAGGAGTTGAGGAAGCTCGTGGTGGACCCATCCCTCCTCCGGTTGGAGCCTCGCTGTGGTGGGGGAATCCGCGGCTGGATCCCGTCACCGGCGGACGTGCCGAAGGCAGAATACCTAAGTGAGACTTGTCCCTGACAACCGGGCGCCGTTCGATCGCGAACTTCACTTCCAGATCGATGAGCCGTGGGGGGTCCGCGCGGCGATCGACGCCGTCGTCGCCGAGGCCTACGGCCTGAGCCGCGACCAGTACGCCCACGTCCTGTCGACCTTCAGCCACAAGAGCTACCCCAAGGCCCCCGCGCTGTGCCTGGCGAAGTTCGACGAGCTGAAGCAGACCAGCCTGGAGGCGTTCACCCGGAAGTACGACCCCTACTGGGACATCCCGCTCAACGAGAGCCTGCCCCAGCCGGTGATCAAGCTGCCGACCGTCGCCGAATCCAAAGGCGGGCGCTTCACACTGGGCGAGCCCGCCGCCAAGCGCCGCGGCAAGGGTCGGGCCAAGCATCCGCGGAAGTAAGCACGAATCCTATCTTCCTCAAATCAACCGCAAACGCTATCCAATAACCATTTCGCAAGCGATGGGTCGCATTCCCACCGTTCCAGCTCCGGGTCTCGGGCCGGAGATCAGGAGACAGCCGAGTGCCGCGGCGACGCAGGACGCACCCCAACTATCGCGTCCACAAATTCCTGAACCATGTCATGGGCGTGTCGGTCCCCGCCTGGATCGATCCCGCGATTCGGGCCACGACCAACGCGCTGCTGGTTGTCGGCGCCACGCTGCTGGCCCTGTTGCGGTTCGTCGACCCGACTGGTCAGGATGTCGGCCCGATCCTTCAGCCCATCCTCCTTTCCCTGAACCGCCATCGGCTGACGATCGCGTTCGCGCTGCTCTTGCTCGATCTCATCGGCAAGTTCGTCCTCTGGGTCTTGAGAAGGACCCGGAGATTCGACACCGGAAAGATGAACGCCTTCCTCGATGATCTGGTCCGCATC
Source organism: Isosphaeraceae bacterium (assembly GCA_021324445.1). Taxonomy (GTDB): domain Bacteria; phylum Planctomycetota; class Planctomycetia; order Isosphaerales; family Isosphaeraceae; genus JAJPJC01. The sequence goes on along the minus strand of JAJPJC010000448.1, from coordinate 6,829 downwards.
CTGTTCCCGCAGCCGAACCTCGCGGATCACCATTATCGGGCCACGCTCTTCAAAGTCCGGCATTTCTGGCCTTTTGGTTCCTGGCTCGGGGCCGTAGCGCGCTCGGGGCATACCTTCACGCGGAAAGCGACGATCCTCTCCATAGATGCAAACGTGATGGCACACAACACAGGATTTGCTGGAGAATGCTGGAGACGCGGGGAGATGGTCCTCAGCGCGGAGGCTTTACCCGACCAGCGGCATCCCGATGTTTCCGATCAGGAGCGAGAAGAATATCAAGAGATGGGATGGATGGCGGATCTCGAGTACAATGCAATGTCGCTCAGGTCACGCGTCTTCCTGGCCGCGTGCGTCGAGGTCGACCGTAGGAACTGGGGAGTGCTCGTGGTGGACAGCACGGACGAGGCTACGGTCCCGACCCCCCGGACGGAGAAAGAGCGCCGGGCTCGCGCCATCCTGGACATCGCGGCAAGGGCAATCGCCCAGCTCGTCAGTTGAGTCACTCGAATCGCGGGGAGCTGTCATCATGTTCCGGTTGGGAGTCGATCCCTACGAATTGCAACGGGCGTCCAGGGTTATTCACGAGAATGGCCACGCGTTCACGATCGCCCTGGGCCCTTGGAGTATGCCCCGCGAAGTCCAGGGGCGGTTCGATCCGAAGCAGGGCCGTCTCATCCTCGAATTCCGCTACTCCGACGACGAACCGGCCTCGAAACGGCCCTACATCTTCCAGGGGATTGAGATCACTGGGGGCCAGGACACGCGCAAGGTCCTCAAGATCTCGATCCCGGTGGACCAGGGCAAGGCGGATCTCTCGGCCATGCACCGGAAGTTGGTCGATGCGCTGGCGCACCGCCGCGAGATCTTCGACCCCAATGCCGTGACGGGCACGAGCCATGAGCTCAATCACGACGTCGTCGAAGAGATCCTCGACGCGGCGAACTTCGAGCGTCTCGCGCGGGAACTGGTCGACGCGCGATCCAGGGCCGGCGCACAGGGCTGATCGGGCCGATTCGACGACATGCGCCGGGTCGACGGCTGGCACGCCCCAGCGCGGAGGGCGACGAGAAAGCCTTCCATAAGCCCTCTCCCAACAACCGGGCCAGGGCGTGAGCCCAGGAAGCGCCCCGGCTAGGCCCGAGCCAAGCGACGCACGTCTCGATCGCTCAAGGTCTCGAATTCCACCGCCGCCATGACATGCTCCTCTTCGATCTCATACCAATTCGCCACCGTCTTGGCGTTCCGCCCATTGGCGAGGTAAAACGCAGCGAGCACGTAGGTCGTGATCGCCACGGGTTCAACGATCGGTTGGCCGAAGCAGATGCGAGGGTCGAGGACCACCAAGGGCGAGAGGTGCCTCTTCGTCGCGAGCTTCGATGCCGGGTCGTAATCGATCTTCTCCAAGGTGGGCAGGATGATGCGCTCGAAGACCTGGCTCTTGGTGATGGCCTCAGAGACGATTTGCCGTTCCCGACCATCCAGCGCACTGACGAAGACGTTCTCGCCGTCGGCTCGGATCTCCCCCCTCGCAAACGGGTGCCTCGTCTCCCAATCGTCCTGCAGCCTGGCGTGAGCCCGTCGGATGGACCGAAGCCGAACGCCGTGTTTCCTCAGGTACCCGGCGACGAAGACTTCGACCAGTTCCAGAAAGCTGATCGAGTGGCCCGCGGCCACCCCCGCGTAATCGCCGCGGAAGACTCGATGCGGGATCGGATCGGAGCTCCATCCCCGGAACCATTCTCTCACCCTGGCCGGCTTCAATCCGGTGAATCGGGCGGCCTCGCTGATGTCATAGACGCCATGGCCCAGGATGTCCATCTCGGCCTCTACTTCACGAATGGGGCGCGTGTCGACAGAATGTTCTCGCCCGGTAGCCCGGTCTCGGACAAGGGGTCAAGCCATGGCCAGAGCATCACCGCTGGTTTGGGGAGGCGATCGGCCGGGATCCGCTCGAACGTCGCTCTCCAGGCCCGCTGAATCCGCCACCCTTGAGCGACATCAACGATCCAGGTCCGCGGTTGACGCAGGACCCCGATGATATCCGTCCTCCCCGAAGTGAGCCCCGCGATGACTGTCTCGTCCACCGCAACCACGAGGAACCTGAGGACATCGCCCTCGCCCAGCAGGTTGTAGGCCAGGAGAAGGCCGTCCCGATCGTCTCTGCACGTGAACACCAAGGGAGCATCGTACTCGTACAAGGTCGTCTCAGGCTGGAAGTCTCCCAAGAACGATGGATCAACGGGTTGTCCCTCGGGAACCCACCACATGTCGCTTCATCAACTCCTGGAACGATTCTGGCGTGGTGCCGACGGAGCCTCATCATGGATTGTCTTCAAGGTGATGTAGACCTGATACATTCTAATGTTAAAAGCGTATTCACCAGCAACTTCGCCCTGGCGGATAACGTTCAACGTTTTCAGACGGCGCAGGAAATTGTCGAGTTTCTTGGTCTCGTCGAAAGTGAGGACCGCGGCCAGCTCATCGCGGGTGAATTCGGTCTTATTGAGCCTGGCGAGTTTCGACAGGATCGAATGGTAGGCCTTGCTCTTGAGGGCGTCATAGACTTCGGGTTCGACGTATTTCCGGCCCACCTCTTCCGCAGCCTGCTCGATGGCGCTCCGAGCGTCCGCCCGATCGATCCGATTGTCTTGGTCGATGTAATAGGCCGCGTCGCCGATCTCGTGCATGATTTTCGGGAGGCCGCCGGAGTAGAACGTCATCTCATCCATAGCATCGGGATCGACGGCGATCTTCACCGCCCCGAAGGCCCGCGTGAAGAAATCTCTCATCTCCTCATCGCCCATCGGCTCGACTTCAATGACATCGAAGATGCGGCCGACCGGCGGATGGATGCTGATCATCTCACTGCGTCTCTCTTCCACACCGCAAAGCATGAGCAAGAGCGGCACGGGTGGGCGCGAGACCGCATTGGTGTCGACGATGCCCTTGATGAAATGGGCGAACTGGGGATTGGTGGTGATCCCGTTGATTTCATCGAGGATCAGGAATAATCCCTTTACGCCGGTCTCTTCGAGTCTTTGGATGGACTCCTTGAGAAAGGCTAGAAGCCCGTCGGGCGTGGCAATCCTGAGGGCATCTCTCTTGACGGCTTTCATATCGACATCGATGTCGAATAAGGTTTTGGCCGCAATATACTTTTCCAGCCATTCTCGGATCGTTTGGGCCCTCTTGGGGATATATCGCCCCGAATGGATGAAGCCCTCCAGGATCGCGCTGCCGATGCCCTCAAGGCTGCTCGCGCCACCGAGCGTCACATAAACACCGTGGAGATTACTTCCTTCCTTCGACTCGGCGATGGCCCGGGCGTAGTTGGCCAGCGAGCTCTTGCCGATGCCGTACTCACCTTGGACGAACATGGTGACGGGCTTGCCGGCCGCAACTTGAGCCACGCCGCGAGTCATGATCCGCTTCAGGGGTCCGATCCGACCGGTGAAGAGGTCGACGGGGATCGGCTGGCCCGGGTAGAACGGGCTCCTCCCCTTGGTATTTTCGGCCATTGCCCGGCTCCCCCTGGGCCATGCCTCTCCCTGAGGCGACATCCTGGCACGGGACGATCACGTTTTGTTTCGACAGGTCAGCGGCCTAACTCAAGCTGCAATCAAGGGTGTCCGGCGATCCGTTTGGGGTTAGGAGGAATTGTCCGTTGATGAGGAGGCCATCCGCAGGATGAAATTTCCACTTCAGTCACCTCGTAAACCGTTTCGGCATCGGCTTGGGAAAGCCATCCTTCTTGGCCTGTTCGCGCAGAGCGTGATCGATCACCGCCATCACGGCCATGCCTCGGCTCTCCGCATACTCCTTGAGCCACTCATGCCAAGCTTGGGTCCCCTTGATCGAGAAGAGGGTCTTCGGCTGCTCTCCTTCCGGGATTGATCCGGCCTTCTTCTTGGACATCAGCGGCTGCCCGGAAACGACTTATCTCGGATACGCAACCTCCTTCGGGATGATACCTTGGTGGCACCCTTCCGGTAAATGATATCGGGTGGGGACTCGGTCTCTCAATGGAGAGCGAGTCGCGTCTCGCTATGCCTCTGAGTACCTTAAAGGTACTATAAAGGTTCTAGACCACGAAATCAAGCGTTTCACAAGGCGACTCTCCCAGCTCAGCGGCAAAACGCGACCCGGAAGTCTGGAGCAGACGGAATGGAGTGCCGCAGAACACGAGTGCTTGCATCCACTCGATGAGCGATCCTTTCCATCGATCGATGATCGAAGAACGACGCCGCAGCGGACCGCAAGTAAAGCCCCCAGTTCCGCAAGTGCCAGGCCCCGTTTCGCAAGTCAAGCCGTCGACGCTGCGTTGTCGCCCCTACCTGGGCAGCAAGCCGAACTGATAACCTGCATGCACGCGGTCCGAGGTCCCATTCCAAACAAGGGCGGAAATCGACGGAATCTTGACTCATCATGCTAGGATCGCTCCATCCAGCATGGTATGCTTAAATTCACGCCTACCCAGGCAACTCCGGGTTCGAGCCGATTCCAAGAGCGCCGCAACCTCGATGAGGAGACACGTCGATGTCCGATTCGGAACAAGCCCCTATGCCCAAGGCGTCAGGTGGCCTCAGCACCGGCACCGAGGGGAATGCCCCGCCCGGCCCGGTCATGAACCCGATCGCGGTCTGGGACGCGACGATCGAGAGTTATCGCGATTACCTGCGGACCGAGTTCCGCGCCCGCGACGCGACGTTGCGCAACCGGCTCGAGCAGGCCCTGGACCGGCCCCGGTTCCTGGCGCAGGAGCCGTATTTCTCGACCCATATTCCCTTCCAGCCCGGGACGCCCTGGCGGGAGCTGCCGCTCGATCCCAGGCTGGCGAACGCCCTGGAGCGGCGCACCCGGGGCCAGCCGACCTTCCGCCACCAGCAGCAGGCGATCGAGCACCTGCTCGGGCCCAGCCCGTCGCCGCTGATCGTGACGACCGGGACCGGCTCGGGCAAGACCGAGTGCTTCCTCGTGCCGGCGCTCCAGGCCGCCATCGACGATGCCGTCGCCCACCACGGCCGCCCTGGGCTCGTCTCCCTGATTCTTTACCCCATGAACGCGCTGGCCAATTTTCCCCTGGCCGGGCCGGGCCGAGGACCAGGATCGGCTGGACGCCTGGGCCTGGTCCCTGGGCTATGCCCTGCTCGCCGGCGCCGAGCGGCTCTTTGCCCTCTCGACCCGCGACTTCGAAGTGGTCTTCGAAGGGACCAGGCCGTTCGAATCGGACACCGGTTCGGGGTCCCTCCAGGCGATCCTGACCATCATCGACCCCAATCTGGGCGGCAGCGGCTACCTCGAGCGGTTCGCCCAACGCCTGCCCGAAGTCGCAGCGGCGGCCCTCCAGCACCTCGACCACGACGACTGCGACACAGCGTGTTACCGCTGCCTGAAGAGTTACGACAACCAGCGCCACCACGCCCGCCTGAGCTGGCCGCCGGTCACCAGCACGCTGGAAGGCCTGCGCCACGACCCGCCCGAGGCGATCGCCCTGAGTGCCCAGGATCTCCACGACCCCCGCCCCTGGCGCGAAGCCTTCGAGGCCGGTGTCGGCTCGCCCCTCGAATTGCGATGCTGGACCCACATGCAAGCCGCTGGCTTGAGCCCGGCCAAGCAACACCCAATCCATGACCCCGAGACGCGGAGACTGCTCACCATCGCCGACTTCGCCTTCCCGGACGACCAAGTGGCCGTCTACGTCGACGGAGCCAGCATCCACCTCGGTCATGTCCTGCGCCGCGACCGCCGGATCGAGCAGCGCTTGCGCGGCATGGAGCCACCCTGGACCGTCATCCGCCTCGACCGCCGCCAGATCGACCTTCACTCTCAAGAGATGGTCGACCGGATCAGGACCGCCCTCGGCCCGGCGTGATCGGGAGCGGGCTGAAGTCAAGGCGATCCATCCGCCGATTTTTATGCAACTGGCGACGTGATTCCGAAGATCATTCTCGAGAATCACATCGTGCGCAATCGGTGGGGCGGCTCGGCTCGGTGAGGAAGGGTCATGGGTTGCGAGCAGTGGCAGAACCAAGGGAAAAAACGACACTTCTCGGGGAACACCACCGTGGTACCATGGGCCTGACCGCAGAGACGGTCGAGATTGCGACCTGAGTTTCACCGCAGAGACCGCAGAGACCGCAGAGAGGGGGACCGAGCCAGGTGAGCGGGTCGGGAGGGTCCGGGGGACTTGAGCCCGATTCGCTCTCGGTCGTCTCCTGGGCGTTTTCCTCGGCGGTCTCTGCGGTGAATCCGTCCCCTCCCGCTCGGCGGTGCGACGGGTGGTCCAAAGGTGGTGATCGCCCAGGAGTGTCGACAAAACCGGCGCACAAAACGCGCCAAACGAACCCACCCGCCAGAATGGCAGAAAAAGTCGTGCTCACAGCTCGCGAAAGCGAAGCCAGATGCCAAATCGTCAGCACTGCCCCGAGAAGGAAAAAAAGTCAAACGAACCCAGACGCCATAATGGCACACATCTTCGGCAGAGGAAACTTGCAAAAGGAACTCGGATGCCGAATTGACAGCGGCGCGCCCAGCGAAACTCGCCAAACGAACCCGGCTTGATCGATAATCGTTCAGTAGAGTTGACAAACCACGGCTGGGTGGATGCAACAGAGTCGCCCGGAAAGGGGGCCTTCAGCAACTGCTGCCTGCATTTCGGCCCCACCTCGATGACCGATGACTCATGACCAACGATGAAGATTCTCGAGCTGGCGCTATCTGCATTCGGGCCGTTCACCGATGTCGTGCTGGACCTCTCGGGAGGCCAGCAGGGCGTCCACCTGGTCTACGGACCGAACGAGGCGGGCAAGTCGTCGGCGCTGCGCGCGCT
>JAJPJC010000427.1 GCA_021324445.1 Isosphaeraceae bacterium | reverse complement strand
GTGGTCCGTGGTGGGTGCTCCCGCACCGCAGCGCCCTCCGCGCCTGATGCGAGTGCCGGGTCTTTCTCGGGCCAGGCCCGAAGGCCCGCGACCGCGACAACGGACAACGGACAACGGACAACGGACCAAGATGCAATTCACGAAGATGCACGGGATCGGCAATGACTACGTCTATGTCAGCACGTTCGACCAGCGGCCGCCGGCCGACCCGGCGAAGCTGGCGGTGGTCATGAGCGATCGCCACTACGGGATCGGCGCCGACGGCTTGATCCTGATCATGCCCTCGGAGCATGCCGACGCCCGCATGCGGATGTTCAACGCCGATGGCTCCGAAGGCGAGATGTGCGGCAACGGGGTCCGCTGCGTGGCGAAGTACGTCTACGATCATGATCTCGCCCGCAAGAGCCGCTTGACGATCGAGACCGGTCGCGGCGTCCTGGAGCTGGAGCTGGAGATCGAGGGTGGAACCGTCCGGCGGGTTCGCGTCAACATGGGGACGCCGATCTTCGACCCGGCGCGGATCCCCACGCTCCTACCCGGGGAGCCTCCCATCGACGTGCCGATGAATGTGGATGGCCATCAACTCGTCGTGACCGCGGTCTCGATGGGCAACCCGCACGCCGTGATCTACCTCGAGGATGCCGCGGCCTGCCCTCTCGAGACGCTGGGACCCCGGATCGAACACCACCCGAGCTTCCCGAAGCGAGTGAATGTCCATGTCGTGCAGGTCCTCAGCCCGAGCGAGGTGCGGATGCGGACCTGGGAGCGGGGCTCGGGGATCACCCTGGCCTGCGGCACCGGGGCCTGCGCCGTCTGCGTCGCCGGAGTCCTCACCGGGCGCACCGGCCGCACGATCCGCGCCCACCTGCCCGGCGGCGATCTGGAGCTGGACTGGCCCGATGACCACGCGCCGGTCTTCATGACAGGACCGGCCACCGAGGTCTTCTCGGGCGAGTGGCCGGAGTGATCGTGTAGGGTGGGTGAAACCCACCGAAATAAGAGATTGATATTGGTGGGTTTCACCCACCATACGAATGCCTTACGCCAGGATCTTCTTGACCACCGTGCCGTGCACATCGGTCAGGCGGTGGTGCCGCCCCTGGTACTTGAAGGTCAGTTTGGTGTGCTCGATGCCCAGGCAGTGCAAGATGGTGGCGTGCAGGTCGTGGACGTGAACCGGATCCTGGACGATGTTGTATCCGTAGTCGTCGGTCAGACCGTGGGTGGTCCCGGGCTGGATGCCGCCGCCGGCCAGCCAGACGGTGAAGCAGCGCGGGTGGTGGTCGCGGCCGTAGTCCGCGGCGGTCAGGCGGCCCTGGCAGTAGACGGTCCGGCCGAACTCGCCGCCCCAGACGACCAGGGTCTCGTCGAGCAATCCGCGCTGTTTCAGGTCCCGGACCAGCGCAGCCGAGGCTTGATCGGTATCGCGGCACTGGCCGGCGATCTGGGTGGGGAGGTGCGTGTGCTGGTCCCAGCCGCGATGGAAGAGCTGGATGAAGCGCACGCCGCGCTCAGCCAGTCGCCGAGCCAGCAGGCAGTTGGCGGCATACGTCCCGGGCCGGCGGGAGTCCGGCCCGTAGAGCTCGAAGACCCAGTCGGGCTCGTCGGATAAGTCGGTCAGCTCGGGGATCGAGGTCTGCATCCGGTAGGCCATCTCGTACTGGGCGATCCGCGTGAGGATCTCCGGGTCGCCGAAACTGCGGTGGTTGAGCGCATCGAGCTTCGACAGGTCGTCGAGCATGCGCCGCCGTGCCGCGGACGGGAGTCCGGGGGGGTTGGAGAGGAAGAGCACGGGGTCGCCGACCGAACGGAACTTGATCCCTTGATAGGTGGTCGGCAGGAACCCGCTCCCCCAGAGCCGGTCATACAGCGGCTGGTCGTTGGGATTGCCCGAGCCCTGCGAGATCATCACGACGAACGCGGGCAGGTCGTGGTTCTCGCTCCCCAGGCCGTAGGAAACCCACGCGCCGATGCTGGGCCGGCCGGCAAGCTGGGCCCCCGTCTGGAAGAACGTCACGGCCGGGTCGTGATTGATCGCCTCGGTGTGCATCGATTTGATGAAGCAGAGCTCGTCGACCACGCCCGCGGTGTGGGGGAGCAGCTCGCTGACCGTCGCCCCGCTCTGGCCGTGCCGCGCGAAGTGGAACCGGCTCGCCGCGACCGGGAAGCGATCCTGGCGTGAGGTCATGCCTGTCAGGCGTTGACCCATCCGGACCGAGTCGGGCAGCTCGGTCCCCTGGAGTCGAGCCAGCAGGGGCTTCTCGTCGAAGAGGTCCATCTGCGAGGGCGCGCCCGACTGGAACAGGTAGATCACCCGCTTGGCTCTGGGCGGAAAGTTGGGAAACCCCGCCACCCCGGCGCCGTTGCGAACTGAACCGACATCGCCCGCGCCCGCCAGGAGGTCGCGATTCAGCAGCGACGCCAGCGCGATCGTGCCCAGGCCGGTGCTCATCCGGCCGAAGAAGTGCCGGCGCGTCAGGAGCTGGAGATGCTCGGCAAGAGGATCCACGGCTGGTCACTCCCTGGTGATGGTCTCGTCCAGATTGAGGATGAGCTGCCCGATCGCAGTGTACGCCGCCAGCTCGCACGGGTCGAGCCGGGGATTGGGGGTCGACTCGCCGGCGCGGATGAAGGCCCGGGCTCCCTCGGGATCGCGGCGGAAGCGGGCCAACTGGCTCGCGAAGCCGTCCCGGAGGATGGCCAGTTCCTCGGGTCGTGGTCGGCGTCCGGTTGCCGCCTGGAAGGCGGCGGCCAGTCGCGCCGGGGGATCCGGCCCGGTCTCCAGCATGATTCGCTCGGCGAAGCCGCGGGCAGCCTCGACGAAGGTCACGTCGTTGAGCACGTTCAGCGCCTGGAGCGGCGTGTCGGTCCGGACCTCGCGGACCACGCAGGTCTCGCGAGCCGGCGCATCGAAGGCGACCATTCCCGGGGGCGGCACCGTCCGCTTCCAGAACGTGTAGAGGCCCCGTCGATACAGGCTGGGTCCGTGGTCCTGGATATACTCGGCGTCGGCCAGCTCGTTCCACAGGCCCGGCGGCTGGTACGGTTTGACCGACGGACCGCCGGTCTGCTCGACGAGCAGCCCGGAGAGCGCCAGCGCCTGGTCGCGAATCATCTCCGCCGGCAGCCGCAGGCGCGGGCCTCGGGCGAGCAGGCGGTTCTCGGGATCGCGCCGCAGGGCCTCGGGCGTGACCCGCGACGACTGCCGGTACGTGGCGCTGGTCACCATCAGGCGGAGCATCGCCTTGACGTCCCAGCCGGTCCGGATGAACTCGGTCGCCAGCCAGTCGAGCAGCTCCGGATGGCTGGGCGGCTCGCCCTGTGCGCCGAAGTCATCCACCGTCCGGACCAGTCCGGTACCGAAGAGCATCTGCCAGTCGCGGTTGACGGCCACGCGCGCCGACAGCGGGTTGGCCGGCGCGACCAGCCAGCGGGCCAGCCCGCGTCGGTCCGGCGGCAACTCCTTGGGCCAGGGCGCGATCGCCGCCGGCACGCCGGGCTCGACCCGAGGACCATGCTGGTCATACTGCCCGCGGATCAGGACATACGTCGGCCGCGGCGGCGACATCTCGCGCATGACCATCGTCGTGGGGACTTGCTCGATCAGGGCATCGAGCTCCGTTCGCGCGGCCTGGAGCCGCGCGAAGAGGCCCTGGATCGACGCGGGCGCATCGGTCGCCAGGAAGCACCGGCGGAGCTTCCAGGCCTGGCTGGGCGTACGCGACCCGGCGGGAATCGCCGCGATGGCCGCGATCGACTCCCGGGTCGCCAGGCCGGCGATCTCGTCGCCGCCAAGCACCGTGTCATAGACGATCGGCTCGTCGATCGCGCCCAGGAATCGACTCTCAGGCCCGCCCCCCGCGCCGATTCGCAAGGGCTCCTTGGTCTGGAACGACTGATTCAGCTCGTCCAGGAGCACCGTCAGCGGCGCCGGCTTCCCGTCGAGATAGACCTTGATGCCGTCGGCAAACCGTGACCCATCGTAGGTCACCGCAACGTGGGTCCATTCCCCGTCGGGGACGGCGGCCTTGGTCTCGACGCGGATCGCGTCGTCGAGCCAGCGCTTGACCAGGTTGACCTGAACTTTCCCCCGGTCGAGGACGACACTGTAGCCATCCGCCTGGGGTTGATCGACCATCCGCGAGAGGATGGTCCCTCCGCGGGGGCCGCCCGGCTTGATCCAGGCGCCCAGCGTGAACTTGTCGTAGAAGCCGAAGCCGGCACGGTCTCCGACATCGACATAGCTGCGGCCGTCGAGGACGATCGCGGATCCGACCGGACCGGCCGTGAAGCGGGCCTGGCCGTCGCGGAAGCACGGCTTGGGCGCCGTTGTGATCGAGCCGCCGCGGCCCTCATCGAAGCCAAGGTGAACGACGAGGTGCTCGTCGGGTCGCCAATCGAACCCGCGGCGATTCCGGATCGACGACTCCCAGGCGGCCTGGGCCGAGGCAATCTCCGGCTCGCGGGCACGAACCTGTTGCTCCAGGTCCGCAAGCCGGCGACGGAGCCCGTCGAGCTGTTCTTGCTGGGCGCGGGTCGGCGCCTTGATGAGCGGCGGCGAGTTGCCATACTTGACCGCCCGGCCGTTCTCGGGGACGTTGTTGAAGAAGGCGAAGAGCCGGTAATACTCCTGCTGGGTGATCGGGTCGAACTTGTGGCTATGGCAGCGCGCACAGCCGATCGTCAGCCCCAGCCAGACGGTTGCCGTCGTATCGACGCGGTCGACCACGTACTCGACCGCGTACTCCTCGGGGATGATGCCTCCCTCGCCATTGCCGCGGACGTTGCGATTGAAGCCGGTCGCGATCTGCTGGTCGAGCGTCGCGCCGGGGAGCAAGTCACCGGCAAGCTGCTCGATCGTGAACCGGTCGAACGGCATGCCCTGGTTATAGGCCTCGATGACCCAGTCGCGCCATCGCCACATGAACCGCGGCGCATCGGTCTGATAGCCGTTGGTGTCGGCATAACGGGCCGCGTTGAGCCAGCGGACGGCCATCCGTTCGCCGAACCGGGGCGAGGCGAGCAGGCGATCGACGACTTTCTCGTAGGCGTCCGGGTCGTGGTCGCGTTCGAATGCCTCGATCGCGCCCCGGGCCGGCGGCAGACCGGTCAGGTCCAGGCTCACGCGCCGGAGCAGGACACCCCGCTCGGCCTCGGGCGCGGGCGCGAGTCCCTCGCGTTCCAGCCGCGCCAGGATGAAGGCATCGATCGGGTTGCGCACCCGATCCTGGTGATGGACTCGGGGAACCGCGTGCCGTCGCGGGGGAAGGAACGCCCAGTGCGGCTGCCAGTGGGCCCCTTCGACGATCCAGCGGCGGATCAGCTCGATCTGGGAGGCGGTGAGGGACTTGCCGGACTTGGCCGGCGGCATCCGCTCGCCGGGGTCCTCGGCCGTGATCCGCTGGTAGAGCTCGCTGGCATCGAGATCGCCAGGGACGATCGCGCGGGTCCCGTCGCGATCGGCCTTGGCCGAGGACTCCTGGTCCAGCCGCAGGTTGGCCTTGCGCTGGGCCGAGTCGGGTCCGTGACACTGGTAGCACTGGTCCGAGAGGATCGGCCGGATGTCGCGGTTGAACTCGACCGGCGAATCCGGCGCGCCGGTCGCGGCCAGCACCATGATTGCGATCCAACCCACGGCGATTCTCCCCAAACCAGCGACCGCCCGGCACAACGCTTTCCCGGCTGATCCTCCATGCTAGTATAAAGCCGATCGAGCCTGGGAACCAGGTCTCGGCGAGCCGTCGAGCGAACGAAGATCTCCAGGGGCTGAAGATGACCGAGCGTGACGCCACGGCGGACCACTCTGGTCCGACCGGACCACACGAGCGGGAGGCGCTGGCCTCCACCGGTTCACCCACGGGGCTACCGGATCTCCGCGCGGGCGAGGAAGCCCGGCCGATCCGAGTCCGGCGCGTGGTGCACGCCGTTCGCCGTCGGAAGAAGCTCCTCCGCGATCGGGCCGTGACCGTCGCCGTGACCGTGCTCCTGATCCTCGTCGGGCTGGCGGCATGGAGGTTCATTGCCGATTGGCGGCTCGGACGGATCGAGCTGACCAACGACGGCCCGCCCCTGGTCGCGCAGGTGCTCCCCGAGTCGGGCGAGGAGCCCCTGGGCCCGCCGTTTGATGTGGTCACGCGCGCCGTCGTGGCGCTGCCGGACGGTGATTACCGGCTGCGCGTCCATGGGGTCGGACGGCTCGGTCGGACGTATCGTTTCGCCGTCAATCGGGGTGAGACGCAGATCCATGCCCTCTCCCTGGATGAGGGCCGGCTCCTGGGGGAAGAGCCGCGCCCTCGCAACGCGTTCGAGGAGAAACCCCGGGAGGAGCCGATCCCGTTCGCGCCGGTGACCGTGGCGCTCGAGCTGACACCAGGGAAGTCCGACCTGGTCGAGTGGACCGGCCAGACCATCATCCGCCGCGACGGAGTGACCGGCAAGCCGGTCTGGGACGCCCTGCATCCCCCAGCCTCCCGAGAGCTCCCGCGCGACCTGGCCGCCTGGCTGCGCGGGTTCCGGGGCAACCCCAACTTTATCGCGCTCCTCGAGCCCGCGCCCGACCTGGACGGCGATGGTGTGGGCGACCTGATCTGGACGCTTCAGAGCATGACCGCGTTTCTGGCCCTCTCGGGGAAGGATGGCTCGATGCTCTGGAACTACGCCGCCGAGCTGGACGGACCGGGCGGGCCGCAGCGCGAAGGTCCGCTCCTCCCCGGACCGGTCCGGCCGGCCAGCCGGGAGGGCCGGGTGGTCGGCGTACCCACCATGAGGGACGTCGATGGTGACGGCACACCAGACCTGATCGCCACGCTGGTCTTCCGGGAGTTTCCCGCGGAGATCGAGCGTCGAGCACCGGGGACAACCCAGGCTCAAGGCTTTTTTCGAACTGCCCCAGGTCTCTCCCGCCGGATGATCCAGGCCATCTCGGGCCGATCGGGCCGTTGGCTGTGGAGCTACCCGGTGGACAAGACGTTTACCAACCTTTCCCAAGGGGTCTGGAGTCAGCGGGCGACCGCGATCCAGGGCCGGCGTTCGGAACTGCTGGCGATCGTGGATGGCACACAGTGGATCGGTCTCGATCCGGCGACCGGCCGACCGCGAGGCCAGCGCATCGACCTGGGATTCGTGCCGGTCCGGCCCCTCCAGGATGCGGACCTCGATGGCGATGGAGAGCCCGAGATCCTGGCGCTGGGGCCGGGTCAAGGATCCAACCAGCAGACCCTGGCCGCGTTCTCGCTGGCGACGGGTCGGGAGCTGTGGGTCGTCCCGGTCAAGGACCATTACGAAGCCGGGCCCGACCCGACGGTGCCGCGCGAGTGGCCTCTGGTGGTCGACCTCGATGGCGACGGCCGATCCGAGGTGGTCGTCCCGGACTCGGGCCCGATGGCACCCGCCGGCGGCTACCGCGGCCTGTGCGTCCTCGAGGGTCCCACCGGCCGGCCGCGATGGGTCCGGCCGATGCGCCCGCAGACCCAGGGCGCGGAGGGACTGATCCGGATCCTCGATGGGCCCGATCTCGATCACGACGGCGTTCGCGACCTGGTCACCTGCTCGAAGTTCCTGGGCCGCGACCCGATCTCCAATCATGAGGGGAGGCCGCCGGTACCGGAGCGCGTCTATGTCGATGCGCTCTCGGGGAAGGACGGCCATCCGCTGTGGTGGTGGCACGTGGCGATTCCCACGGACCGGTTCGGCCTCACCTGGCGACTCCGATGGTGGGGGCGCGGCCCCGATGGTTGGCCGCTGCTGGCCGTCGCCGTCGGCGGCCGTTATCCCCGGGGCGGAATGATCGGTGCGGAACCCGCGGTCACCTATAACCTGGAGGCCGCGACGGGACGCAACGTCTCGACGGTGGTCGGACTGTTCCGGCCGGGCGCGGCCGACCTCGACGGCGACGGCCTGGTTGACCTCTGGGGTGAGGTCGATGGCCAGCTCCGGGCGTTCCGCGGCGAGGCCCCGGAAGCCTGGCGCGCGCTGGGCTGGTTCCATCCGGCCGCGGCGTTTCCTCAATGGCGCGAGGATGCTTTTCTCCCGTTTGGAGACCTCGATGGCGATGGGATCACCGATACGCTGGCCGGTTCAACCGCTCCCAACCCCTCCGCGACGGATGCCATTGCCAGCCATGCCTTGGGGCCTTTTCTCGACCAGGGATTCCCGCGGGCCGCCGCCCCGGCGAGTGATCCCCCCGGCAGCCGCACGGCCATCGCACGCTCGGGCCGCGACGGACACGTGATCTGGAAGACCGAGCTGGATCCCCATCGGATCTGGTATGAACGGGATCATGGGCAAGGCTACAACCTGACCGCGCACCCTCTTCCGGCCGGCGACCTCGACGGCGATGGGACGCCCGATGTGATCGTGCAGAAGCACGCGGTGCGACCCGGGGACCTCGAGATCAAGCCGACCGCGACCTTGCCGCTCCAGGTCCTCTCCGGCCGGACCGGCCGGCGGCTCTGGTCGGCGGGGCCGTTGCCGCTGGGCTTCGAGGCGTATGGCTACTCGCACATCTTCTGGGTCAAGAGCCTGGCCATCACGCCGAATGACCCGCCGGACCTCCTGGTGCGGCACCGGAGCCCGTTCCTGCCCTCGCGTCCCTTGACGACTCCGGGCGGGGGCCCCACGATGCCCCGGCTGGCGCGCGTCTCGGGCCGCGACGGACGAATCCTCTGGGATCTTGCTCTGAGCGAGCATCAAGATCCGATGAACATGGGCCAGCTTCCTCCTCCCGGCGTTGGCGACCTGGACGGCGACGGCGCCCTGGATGTCGTCGTGCCCCTCCAGGGCTCGCCCGGGACGGGGCGTCCCGACCACGAACTCAAAGCGGTCGCGCTCCGCGACGGCCGGCTGCTCTGGTCGCATCGCCTGGATTACAAGACCAGCTTCATGACGACTCCCCAGCTCGCCGTCGCAGACCTCGATGGGGACACCCGGGCCGAGGTCCTGGTCACCGAGCAGCCGGCTGCGGGAGACCAGGCCGCGTTGGGGCTCAAGGCGCTCGAGGGCCGTGATGGTGAGGTTCGCTGGACCTGGAAGGGAACCCCGGAAATCCCGAACCAAGTCTGGGGATGGCTCGTCCTTGCGGATTTTCAGGGCAACGGCCGGCATACTCCCTGCCTGGGCTTCAGCGATCCCAACGATGGCAAAGGAGTGAGCCGCATCCTCGTGTTTGATGCCCAGGGCGAGGTCAGTGTTCATCGGGACCTGTCGCAGAACTCCAGCGGTCCTGGGAGCCCCGGCTACTCGGTGACCGACCTGAGGGCTGTCGACCTGACCGGCGATCGGCGCGACGAGCTTCTGCTCACCTACGGCGACCGGCTGCATGTCTGGGGGCGCGACCTGAAGGAGCTCTGGTCCAGGCCGCAGAAGGACAACACCCGGGTCGAGCAGATCCTCCCGGCGTCATCCGGGCAGGCGGGCACGGTGATCGTCTCTCCGGCGGTGGGCCTCGACGGTGCGGACGGTCATCCGCGATGGGCAGGCCATTCCCCGCACTCCTGGTGGTGGAGTCATTTCAAGCCCGGGTTGCTCGACCCGGGCGACTCCTCGCGCCCGCCGCTCTTGATTGCCCAGGGCCTGGGTACCACAGTCTGCCGCGCGGCGCTTTCCACGACTCCGAAGGGCGACTTCGCCTCGCCGCGCGGAGCCCCCGTGCCGCCCGGCCTGGCTCGCGACGACCCGCGCTGGACCCGGCCGCTGCCCTGGACCAATCTCGTGGCCCGCGAAGCCGTCCTGCCGGGCCTGCTCGCCGTGGTCGCGCTCGCCCTGCTCAACGTGGGTCTGCCGCTGGTCATCCTCCGCCTGGCCGCGCGGCGGCGGCCATGGACGCTTCGGCTCTTGATGGCCCTGCCGGTGGCGGCCGCGATCCCGCTGACCGCGTTCCTGGCCCTGGAGCCCCTGATCCCCAGCCTCCCCGCTCCCTTTCCCTCCTCGGCCAAGACCCTGTACACCCTGGGCACGTTGGCGGGGATCCCGGTCGTCGCTTACCCGATCCTGGTCGGCTGGAGCCTGATCCGCCGGAACTGGAGGGGCTTGGCCATGCTGGCTGGACTCACAGTCGCGGTGTCGCTGGCGATCGGGTTGACCTGGCTGAGAGTGGGCATGCGGGCCATGCCCGCCATCGAGCATTACACCTGGTCGGAGTGGTATGCCATCGTCCTGCCGGGAGCCTATGCCGTGGGGTTCCTGTTCGTGAGCGACAAGACCATACGGGGAGTCACCCGCTGGGTGGGCCGGCGCGGCCGGCCTGAGCGAATGGAATGGCGCGCGTGACATCCCGGTCGCGTCCGGCCCTATGATGGTGGGGAGGCCGCTCGACGTCCTCCCAGACTTCCAGGAACAGCCGGGGATCGCCGCCGATGACCGCGCCCGAGGCCGCCACCATCGATCAGTCCGGAACTCCCAGCCGGAACCAGCCGGGGACCGAGTTGCCCTCCGACTCCGCGGCGGCGCTGGCCGAGATCCTCGACCGCTACCTGGCCGACCTCCAGGCCGGACAGGCCCCCGACCGTGGCCAACTGCTGGCCCGGCATCCCGAGCTGGCCTCCCAGCTCCAAGCCTGCCTGGCCGGCATCGAGTTCGTCAGCCGCGCCACCGCCGCGGAGGCGCAGGAGCCGGCGACCCTGGGCGAATTCCGCATCCTCCGCGAGCTGGGCCGCGGCGGCATGGGCGTGGTCTACGAGGCCGAGCAGACCTCGCTGCGCCGCCATGTGGCCCTGAAGGTCCTGCGCTTCGGCGTGGTGGCCGACGCCGAGGCCATGCAGCGGTTCCACCGCGAAGCCGAGACGGTCGCCCGGCTGCACCATACCAACATCGTGCCGATTTTCGCCATCGGCTGCGAGCAGGGCGTGCATTACTACGCCATGCAGTTGATCGCCGGGAGCAGCCTGGCCGACGTGCTGGACCAGAGCCAGCGTTCGGGAAAGCCCTTGGGTTCCGAAGAGGTGGCGCGGTGGGGTTTGCAGGCAGCCGAGGCGCTGGCACACGCGCACCAGCGTGGGGTGATCCACCGGGACATCAAGCCGTCGAACCTGCTGCTGGACGGTGAAGGGGTGGTCTGGCTGACCGACTTCGGGCTGGCCAAGCGAGCCGACGAGGCGACGTTGACCCTCAGCGGGGCGCTGATGGGGACGCCGCGGTACATGAGTCCCGAGCAGGCCGAAGCGCTGCGGCACCCGATTGACCACCGGACCGACGTGTACAGCCTGGGCGCCACGCTCTACGAGCTGGCCACTGGCCGGCCGGTCTTCGAGTCGTCCTCGCCGCACGGCGTGATCGCGCGGATCCTGACCGAGGAGCCGGCGCGGCCGCGGCAGATCCGCCGGGACCTGCCCCGCGACTGGGAGACGATCCTCCTGACCTGCCTGGCCAAGGACCCCGAGCAGCGGTACCCGACGGCCCGGGCGCTGGCCGACGACCTCCGGGCAGCGCTCGACGGCCGGCCGATCCGGGCTCGGCGTGGCCGTTGGCTGACGCGCGCCACGCGCTACGTCCGCAAGCGGAAGAAAGCTCTGACCGCGGGAACCCTCATCGTGGTGGCCACCGTGCTGCTGATGATCGGCGCCTTCGCCGGCTGGCGGTTCTACGCCGACTGGCGAATGGGCCGGATCATCCTGACGACCGGCGGACCACCCTTGACCGCCGAGATCCTGCCCGCCTCGGGCGACGAGCCGATCGGCGAGCCGTTCGACGTCGGCACGCGCACGGTGCGATCGCTGCCGGCCGGCGATTACCGGCTGCGCGTCAAGGGGACCGGACTCCTGGGGCAGACCTACCGACTGGCGATCAACCAGGGTGAGACTCAAGCCTACACACTCTCGCTCGTTGAGAACCTCTTGCTGGGAGAGAGGTCCATCCCGTACCAAATGGCCGGGGAGCCGCTGGTGTTGAGTCAAGGCAAGACCGACTTCATCGAGTGGTCCCGCCAGACCTTGCTCCGTCGCGATGGGGCGACGGGGAAGACGATCTGGGACGCATCAGGGCCGGTTCTCGTGGAAACGTTCGCCCGGGTGCGGCGCTTCTCTCGCTCCGGCGCCGAGACGCCGCCCGGCAAACTGGTCCAGCCCGCGCCAGATCTCGACGGCGACGGCACCGGCGATATCGTCCTGGCGTTTTCCAGCACGCCCTCACTCCTGGCCCTCTCGGGCAAGGATGGATCGACGCTCTGGACCTATCTGCCCCAACATCAGGGGCTCGGCGGGCCCGATCCGATCGACTGGGAGGAGCTCGTCTATGGCGGAAAAGTGACCGATCTCGTCGCCAACCCGGCGCAGCGAAAGCCGGTTCCCCCAGTCCCGCGGATCGGTCGGGTCCTTGGCATGCCCGTCGCGGTCAACATCGATGGCGACGGCATCCCGGACCTGATCGCCGAGTTCTTTGTGCTCGACGACTCGAGCGGGACCGCGATCGGTCCGGATGGTCCGGGCTGGCGCGTGGTCGCGGCGATCTCGGGACGATCGGGACAAGGGTTGTGGACTCGCGCGCTCGATGCATCTCCCAATCCACTGCCCTCGGGCACGTCCGACAGCACCTTGACGGTCATCCCCGGTCGGAACGGGCCGATGCTCGTGATGGTCGAGGGCTCGCAGTGGGAGCAGCTCGACCCGGCGACGGGCCGGACGCGCGGCCGGATGCTCAACTTCGGCTTCGTGCCCGCCCAGCCGGTCGAGCACGCCGATCTGGACGGCGACGGCACGCCGGACGTGCTCGCTCTCGAACCCGGTCAGGGGGAACCGCTCACGGTCCCGATCCTGGCGGCCTTCTCGTCCGTGACGGGAAAGCGCCTCTGGGCGGACAAGGTGATGGCCTGGTACAAACCTCAGACGGGGATGCCGGCGGGAGAGTGGCTCCTGGCGGAAGACCTCGACCGTGACGGTCGCGCCGAGGTCATCGTCCCCCACCTGGACTCCCTGAGGTATCCCACCAACAGCGTCCTCTACAAGGGGCTGCGGATGCTCGACGGCGCCACCGGCCAGACACGATGGGTTCGACCCTTGTGGTCTGCCGGCGTGACCTTTGCGACGGACATGGTGTTCCACTTGCTCGCCGGCCCCGACCTCGACGGCGATGGCACGCGCGACCTCGTCGCCGTCTCCCGGTACGACGGCCGGAACCCAAACACCTACTCCATGGGCCAGCCGCTCGATCGCCAGCGGATCTACGTCGATGCGCTCTCCGGCAAGGACGGCCATCCGCTCTGGTACTGGCATGCGGATGTCACGGACTACTCCTCACCACGAGTCTGGCCGCTACGGTGGTGGGGCCGCGGGCCGGACGGCTGGCCGATGCTGGTTGTCCCGCTGGGCGGTGCCCTGCCGGGAAAGGCCGAACCAGCCCGCCCGCGGTACCATCCCTTGCCGCCGGTCGTCCATCTCCTGGCGTCCTCGACGGGCCACGAAGTACACACGATCGACGGCCTGTCCTGGCCCAGGCTGGCTGACCTCGATGGCGATGGCCTCGATGACCTCTGGGGTTCGGTCGACGGCAAGCTGAGGGCGTTTCGCGCCGGGCCGCCCGAAGCCTGGCGGAGTCTCGACCGCTTCGCCCCGGCCGGCGACCTCGATGGCGACGGCCTCGCCGACGTCGTCACCCCCGTGCGGGAGACCTTGGCCGACCCCGGGAACGCCGGGACCGGGAGCCGCACCGCCCTCGCCCGGTCGGGCCGCGACGGCCGGATGCTGTGGAAGACGCACCTCGACCCCTGGGAGGGACAGCTCGATGGGGATGCCTGGTTCGGTCCAGGTCGGGAGGCGCGGTATCGCCTCTCGACCTTCCCGCTTCCTGGTGGCGACCTCGACGGCGATGGCGCACCGGATGTGGTGGTGGTCCATCACGAACGGGTGATCCATCACGAACGAGCGAGGGCCGATCGCGGCCCCCCGCGGCTGCCGATCCAGGTCCTGTCGGGGCGATCCGGCCGCCGGCTCTGGTCGGCCGGGTCACTTCCCCCGCTGGGATTCGCCGGATCCGGCGCCTCCTACGTCGACGGGATCGATGTCTACGTCGACGGGATCGATGTCCGCGCTGAGGACGGTCCGGGTCCTGCCGCTCTGCTGGTGCTGCACGACGCCCGCGTGGACAAGGGAAGCTCCCCAGCGGCCGGTGCCCTCGCGTTGCAGACCCGGCTGGCGCGGCTCTCCGGTCGCGATGGCCGGGTCGTCTGGGACGTGCTCCTGGCGGATCATCCCCAAGGCATATCCCGGATGATGGGTTTTCAGCACGAGTTCGGCGACCTCGACGGCGACGGCGGCCTCGAGGTCGTCCTGCGGCCGTACGCGACCGGCAACGTTGGGCCCACCGCCTTCGAGCTGCGTGCCCTTTCGTTCCGCGACGGCCAGGTCCTCTGGAATCATCCGATCCAGGACCTGAATGCCACCTTCAAGGTCGGCGATCTCGACGGTGACGGCCGGGCGGAGGTCGTGGTCCGAGACCAGCCGCCGGGAGGCGGACAGGCCGCCATCGAGCTGAGGGTGCTGGACGGCCGCCAGGGTGCCACTCGATGGACCTGGTGGGGCGGCGACATCCTCGCTCCGACCAACCGGAACCCCTCGCTGTGCCTGGCCGATTTCGGGGGAAACGGTCGGCGGGAGGTCTGCCTGAACTTCGGGATCGGCGGCGGCCGGCGGGTCGTGATCCTCGACGCGCAGGGCCGGCAGCGCCTGGCGCGCGACCTGGGACCGGAGCCGATGGGTGCCCTGACCTGTGCCGACCTCGACGGCGACGGCCGGGACGAGCTGCTCCTCTAGGCCGAGCATCGGCTGTGCGCCTGCCGGGGCGACCTCCAGGAGCTCTGGTCTCGGCCGGGGCGCGAGCCCGTCCAGCAAGTCATCCCGGCGCGAGCGGGACAGCCGGCGACCGTGATCCTCGAGTCGATGGCGGGCCTGGACGGCGCGACCGGCCGCCCGCGATGGGCGGGTCGTCCCGCGCCGCAAGTGCTGGATGCGGGCAGCACCGCCAGTACGCCTCGAGCGCTGGCCGTCGTGGGTGACACGACACTCTGTCACATGGTCCTGCCCACCACGCCCCAGGGCGTTGCTGAGCCGCCCCGCGGGACTCCCGTGCCGTCCGGGCTCGCCCGCCACGATCCGCGATGGGAACGGCCGCTCCCCTGGTCGAGGGAAGCCGGAGGCATGATCCCTCCCCTCCTCTACCTGGGCGTGGCCGGGTTAGCCTTGATCAACGTCGTCATCCCCCTGGCGATCCTGAAGGCGGCGACCCGGCGGCGCGTCTGGGGAGTTCGCTTGCTGATGGCCTTGCCGGCCGTTGTCGCGATCCCGATGGCTGTGTTCCTGACCCTCTGGTCCGTGACGCCCTCGAGAGCCTACCTCACACCCGGGGACCAGATCGTGGCCTTCGTCGTGGCCACGCTCGGCGGGCTGCCGGTCGTGGTCTCTGTCACGCTGATCGGCTCGAGCCTGCTCCACGGACGGTGGATCCGGTTGGTCGTTCTGGCCGTCCTCACCGTGCTCGCGTCGGTCGCAATTGGGGCGTTCTGGCTGAGTTCGGATCTGCTGAGGAAACCAGCGATCGAACACTACACCTGGTCGGGGTGGCACGGGGTCGTCTTACCAGGTGCCTACGCCGTGGGGGTCCTGGCCTTGATCGCGTGGGGCATCCGTGGGTCGGCGCGGCTGGTGATGGGGCTGATACGACGCGTGCGCGTGGCTGGGCACCCGCGCGATTCCTCGTAGGAGGCCAGGAGAGCCAGCATGGCGATCAAGCCCGGAAACGACTCCGGCTCCCAGCCGGCTGTGATCGCCGAGTTGGAGCGTTATCGGGGCTGGCTGGCGGTGCTGGCTCGACTTCAGGTCGCCCCCCGGTTCCGGGCCAAGTTCGACGCGTCGGACATCGTCCAGCAGACGTTGCTCGAGGCGGTGCGGGATTGGCCCAAGTTCCGGGGCCGGACCGAGGCCGAGCTGGCGGCCTGGCTGCGGCAGATCCTGGCGCACGTGCTGCTCCATGAGATCCGCCGCCATGGCGGTGCTCAGCGGCGCGACGCCGGCCGTGAGGTGTCGTTGGAGCAGGCCCTGGCCGAGTCGTCCCGGCGGCTCGGCGCCGCGCTGGAGGCGCCGGGCTCCTCGCCGAGCGAGCGCGCCGGCCGCCACGAGCTGGAGCTCCGCCTGGCCGACGCCCTCACCCGACTCCCTGCCGACTATGCCGAGGTCATCCTCCTGCGCAACGTCGAGGGCCTCCCTCATGAGGAAGTCGCCCGCCGGATGGGCCGGGGCGTCGGCGCCGTGCGGATGCTCTGGGTCCGGGCCCTGGCCCGGCTCCGTCAAGAGCTGGACCTCCCAACCGATCCGGATGCTTAAGAGCCGTCGATTGACCAAGAGCCCGTCCTGCCTACCATTCTGGGAAACCGATCCCGAGCTGGCCGCTGGTCGCGACGAGAATGGATCCCCAAGGAAATCCCCGACATCCGACGCCGAGCTCCCATCAGACCGCGGTCTTGCTGATCGCCCACGGCAGCCGCGAGCGGTCAGCCAACGCCGACCTGCACGAGCTGGCCGCGCGGCTGGCGGCCGCAGAGGAATACCCGATCGTGCAAGCCTGTTTCCTGGAGCTGGCCGAGCCCGACATCCCCACCGGCGGCGACCGCTGCGTCGCCCGGGGCGCAACTCGGGTGCTGATGATCCCTTATTTCCTCTCGGCGGGCGTGCATTTGCGCCGCGACCTGACGGCGGCCCGCGATGAGCTAAGTCGCCGCCACCCGAAGGTCGAGTTCCGCCTGGGCTCGCCCCTTGGGCCGCATCCCCTGCTTGATTCGCTGGTTGCGGCGCGGATCCGGGAGCTGGAAGGGACCGGTTCTGTCTCTCCAACCAATCCTCGACACGTTGCGATGGAATCCGTTCGACCCACCGAATAGAATCGCTTCCAGTGGACTGGGCTTCGCTGGGAGTTGGCCGACGAGGAATCCGATGACATTATCGATCGACGCGACCTACGAGGATGGGGTTTTCGTACCCGTTCAACGGCCCGACTTGGCGGACCACGAGCGTGTCCGCCTCACGGTCGAACCCGTCGCCCCTCCTTTATCTCCTTTGGAGATCATCCAGCGCCGCGGGCGGCGCATCAAGGGCGACCCGCAGCTTGCGCAAGAGATTGCCCGCTCACCGGAGTTCCTCCTCGAGGAAAGCTGATGGGGCCGCCTCATGCCCTGCGATCGATCCTCGGTGCTCCGATTCCCCGCCTCCAACCACCATTGACACAAATCCGGCAAAGCACTAGGGTGCGGCGGCCGATATCTCCAGGGAGGGAGATGCGCACATCTCATCGTGGGTGAACGGCCGACTGGCCCGTCGCATTCGCCCAAGGCGTCAAAGGAGTGACTGCCGATGAGCGTCCCGCCGAAATCCGTCGCGGTCCCGGCCCTGGATCTCAAGACGCAGTACCCGGCGATTCGCGACGAGATCGAGGCGGTGGTTCGCCGCGTGATCGAGAGCCAGATGTTCGTCCTGGGGCCGGAAGTCGAGCAGCTCGAGGCCGAACTGGCGGACTACTGCGGCGTGCCGCATGCGATCGGGTGTGCCTCGGGGACCGACGCCTTGATCTTGCCCTTGATGGCCCGCGGCGTCGGACCCGGCGATGAGGTGATCACCACGCCCTACTCCTTCTTTGCGACGGCCGGTTCGATCTGGCGCACCGGCGCCAGGCCGGTCTTCGTCGATATCGAGCCGGACACCTACAACATCGACCCATCACGGATCGAGGCGGCGATCACGCCGCGCACGCGGGTCGTCATCCCTGTCCACCTCTACGGCCAGACCGCCGACATGGATCCGATCGCCGCGATCGCCCGGAAGCACGACCTGTTCGTCCTCGAAGACGCCGCCCAGGCCATCGGCGCCGCCTACCAGGGACGCCGAGCCGGCAGCCTGGGTCACGCGTCGGCGTTCAGCTTCTACCCATCCAAGAACCTCGGGGGCTTCGGCGACGCCGGCATGATGATGACCGGCGACCCCGTCTTCGCCCGCAGCCTGGCCCGCCTCCGCGTTCACGGCATGGAGCCGAAGTACCTCCACCACGAAGTTGGGTTCAACTCGCGGCTCGATGCCCTCCAGGCCGCCGTCCTCCGCGTCAAGCTCCGGCATCTCGACACCTGGACCACCCAGCGCCGCGAGGCCGCCGCGCGATACGATCGGCTCTTCCAGGCCCGCCGACTCACCCGATGGGTCACTCTCCCCGTCGAGCGGCCGGGGAACGTCCATGTGTTCAACCAGTACGTCATTCGCGTCCCCGCCCCGCTCCGCGATCCCCTCCGTGAGGCGCTCACCGCCCGCCAGATCGGAACCGAGATCTACTATCCGATCCCCTTGCACCTCCAACCGTGCTTCGCTACCCTCGGCCATCACCCCGGCGATTTCCCGATCGCCGAGGCGGCCGCGCGCGAAACCCTGGCCTTGCCGATGTATCCGGAGCTCAGCGAGGAACAACAACGCTACGTCGTGGGCTCGATCCGCCAGTTCCTGGATGCCCACGGACCGGCGCGGGCGGCCTAAGACTGTCCGGAAAGCCCCGGAGGGGCGGCCGGACGTAGCCAACGCGATGTGCGACTTTTCCGCCCTGGAGGGGCGGCGGTCCATAGCCAGGGGCGCAAGCCCCTGGTACCCGAGGTGTTGCGCCGATTCACTCCCTGCCCTCGCCCTCGAGCCCCGGAGGGGCGGCAGTCCGCCGGGGTGGGACTGCCGCCCCTCCGGGGCTCGGGAAACTCCGGACGTAACCCGCAATATTCCAGGGGCTTGCGCCCCTGGCTATGGACTGGCGCCCCTCCAGGGCGAAAGAAAGTTGCACAACGCGTTGGCTACGTCCGTTCGCCCCCATCCGGGGCTTTCCAGATCGCCTCTAACTCGCCGTGGCACATGGGGGCCGGTCCCAGGAGGACGGATCGCCGCCCAGATCCCGGATCAGCCAGTCGATGGCATCCCGGTGCAGTCGCGACAGATACGACTTGGAGCAACCCAACAGCGCCGCGGCTTCGTCCTGGGACTTGCCGTCGATGTAGAGGAACCGGCAGGCCTGGGCATGCACTCGCGGAAGGCGGCGCAAGTAGTGTTCCACCTCCTCGGTCGTCTCCAGCGCCGCTCCGGTCGGCGGCACCGGTTGCTTGCCGATGACCCACCCGCGCAGATCGCTGCCGGTGGCCAGGCGTTGAAACACCGGCGCGTCCGGGCCCGCACCGCTCCACCCCGCATCCCAGCGAAACCGCAGGGAATCGCGGAGGGCGCCGCGGATGCGGTGCCGGGCGTAAGTGGCGAAATGGACGTTCCGGGTCGGATCGAACGATTGGGCCGCCTCCACCAAGGCCATGTATGCCGCCGCCTCGAGCTCCTCGCGATCAAAGGCCACGGGCCTCTGCCGCCGCGCCAGGGCCCGTGCCAGGGGCATGTATCGCGTCGCCAGCCCGCGCTGATCTTCCGTCAACGGCTCGCGACCATGCTGGGGATTACACTTCTCGGGATAATTTCCCCCTCTTGCGGGAGGAACCGGCGCGGGGGGGGCCTGACCCCCGGCGTCCGCAGCCGCCCCACCTCGGTCCTCGCCCCCCGGGGAGTCGGGAGACCTCGCGGAGCCGCGGCCCCGGGACGAGGTTGCCGCCCCCGCGCGCTGGGGCCGGTTCGGGTTGGCCTTCTCCGGATAAACACTCCTCCCAAGATCCGGGCGCCGGTTGTCGGTGATCATTTCACTTTCCACAGCTCACCTCATCGTGACCGAACAAATGAAGAAATCATGAATCCTTCCGGGTGGTTTCGCTCAGGTCCCCACCCGTCTTGCAGCCTTGAGTTCGTCTCCCCCGATTGGTCTTCCCAGATCACCTCCCAGTCCGAACAATCGAACAGACCCGAGCACCTCAGCCGCGCGATCCAACGCCGCGCGGCCCGTGCCCAGCGCGGATCCATTTCCCCAGAGCTAATCCCGATTCCGGGAGTGATCCGAAGTAGCCGAAAAACCTGGGAGACGAGTCGCTTTGTTGTGCTGATTGTAGTATATTATGGCCCGCTTGACGCACTGTGAAGTGTGAAACTGCAAACTATATCCCGTAAGAGAGATAAAATGACGAAGGAGGATCGATGAGTCAAGACGGAGTGGGGAGTCCGAAGGCGTTGGGAGGAGTGCGGGGTGGGACGTCGGAGCCGGATCGGGGGAACGAGGGCCCGGGGGGAGAGCCCGATCGCGACGGCTGGTGGCTGGCGGGAGTGCGGCAGCGGCTGGTCGCCTGGTATGAGGGGGCGCGGCGAGAACTGCCCTGGCGGTCCAACCGGGATCCTTATCGGATCCTGGTCTCGGAGCTGATGCTGGTGCAGACGACGGTGGCGGCGGCGCTCCCCTATTTCGAGAAGTTCCTCCGCCGGTTTCCGGACATCCAGGCGTTGGCGGCGGCGGATCAGGCCGAGGTGTTGAAGGCCTGGGAGGGGTTGGGCTACTACCGGCGGGCCCGGCAACTGCATGCCGCCGCCCGGCAGGTGGTCCGCGACCACGCTGGGACGATCCCCGACGATCCGGCGGCCGTTCGCGCCTTGCCGGGAGTGGGGCGCTACATCGCCGGCGCCGTGCTGTCGTTCGCGTTCGATCGCCCCGAGCCGATCGTCGAGGCGAACAGCCAGCGGGTGCTGGCCCGGCTGCTGGCCCTGCGGGAGACCATCACGGCGGGCGCGGGACGCGAGCGGGTCTGGCTGGCTGCCGGGCGGCTGGTCCCGGCTCAGGGCGCGGGGACCTTCAACCAGGCCCTGATGGAGCTCGGGGCTTTGGTCTGCACGCCGCGACAACCGAGCTGCCTGTTCTGCCCGCTGGCGCAGCACTGCCAGGCCCGCCGCCTGGGTCTCCAGGATGTGATCCCGCGGTCGACCCCCAGACCCAAGCCGGCCGCCGTCACCGAGGCGGCCGCGGTGGTCCTGCGCCGCGGCCAAGTCCTGATCGTGCAGCGGGGCCCGGGGCGACTCTGGGAAGACTTCTGGGAGTTCCCGACCATCCACGTGGACGGAGCCGATCCGGCGGGCCGGTCCTTCGGATCGCCGGTCGAGCTGGCTGAGGGCGTCCGCCGCCTCACCGGTGTCCGGGTCGCGATCGGACCGCCGATCGCGACCCTCCGATTCGGCGTCACCCACCACCGGGTCACCCTCACCGCCCACCGTGCCACGGCGCTCTCCGGCACGCTCCGGCCGGGACCCGGCCTGATCGATGCCCGATGGGTCGAGCCGGAACGGTTGAGCGATTACACCTTCGGTTCGGCCGGCCGACGCCTGGTTCGGGGAGTGGTCAGTGGTCAGCTCCGATAGTGGTCAGGGGATGGGGATGTCGTGGAACTCGAAGGGGACATTGAGGCTGGCCCGGGTCAGGGTGTGGTAGCGCAGCTCCTTGAGGGCGGAGGTGTGCGCCAGGTTGGTGACCGTCAGGGTCACATGAGAGGTCTCGGAGTCGACGCCCGAGGGGAAACACGGGACCAGTTGATCCCGCGAATCCAGGATCTCCAGTTGAAGCCGCTGCGTGTCGGTGCGATACAGGGGGTCAGTCCAGGCGTCCGCCACGTCGTGTTCGGCGGAGGCCCTGTGCTCGTTGGGCTTGAGCGAGAACTCGATGAGCGTCTGATGCGTGTTGGGCGCGGTCCGGATTTCGTGGAGGGTCAACTCGACATCGGGGTTCTCGAACCGCTTGCCCGTCCCCTGGTTCAGCGGGACGATCAGGGGGTCGGGACGGCGGGAGGAGACGGTCAGGGGGATCGCCCCGCGGAGCGTCTTGAGCGTTTTTCCCACCGTCGCGGGCCGCTCCAGGGGGGCCTGGAGCGGCAAGACCGCTCCGTGGGTCATCCCGAAGTAGCCGGGGAAGCGGGTGGGGACGGTCCCGAGAGCGCCGGAGGGGATCAACGAGTTGCCGCGGTCGTCCACCGCCTCGAGGACCTGGAGGGCACCGTTGAGACTCACGGACAGCCGGGGCTCGGCCGCCACCAGGAGCTTGGCCAGGAACTGGACGTTGGACACCGGATGGAGCCGGGCCGGCGCGCCGGCGCGGGGCCGGACACCGCGATCCGCGCCCATCGGCGGCCGGAACCCGCCGACGGCCGCATAGTTGAGCTCGCTTTGATAAAGCAGGCCGAGCAGGCTGACGCGGAAGGGTCCATGATCCGAGACCGGCGTGACCGTGCGGAGTGCGCCGTCGGTCAAGGTGAAGGTCGGCTCGCGCGGATTGCCGAACCCGGGCTGACTGGGGTTGTACTGAAGCTGGGCCGCGTCGCAGAGCCGGTCGATGGCCTTCCAGAACGGGAGCGGCTCGGGCTGGTGGAGTGTGACTCTTTGGGAGCGCCACCTGGGGACGTTCTCCGGTTGCAGGGCCACCTTGAATCCGGCCTGGGTACTCACGGATTTCATCACGTCGTGCAGCGGCGTCTGGTCAAACTCCAGCCGCACCCGGCTGGGTTGGGTCAGGAGGTTGCCCTCAATCCGCTGGATCAGGTTGTACGCTCGGGTGCGAATCTCCGGGTCGCGCGCATCCCGGGCGGCCCGCAGGGCCTTCAAGGCCGGGCGCCCCAGTCGCTCCAGGGCCGCGGAGGCCGCCTCGCGGGCCGCATACCGCGCCGCGCCGAGCTGGCGGACCAACTCCGCCGGATCCGCTGGTCCGCTGGGCACCTGTGCGATGCCGACCACCACCAGGAGCTTCGCCACGAGCATCACGCCTTCTCCCTCTCCGAGCACCCATCCCTCGGGATCATGACGGCCCCGACCCTCCCGCGACGCGACCCATCGCCGATCGTACCCCCCTCATCATAGCCGATTCGCGGCCGGATGCCACTCGCCAGTCCGCAAGTGCTGGGCCAGGGGAACACCGAGGCCGGCGCGCGCTCGATGCGCGGCTCCGCCCTGCCGATCCGCTCAAGACATCAGAGCCCGCAGGGGGTTCAGCACCAGGCCGGTGAGCAGCTTGGGATAGAAGTACGTGCTCTTGGGGGGCATGGTCTCCAGGCCCGAGGCAATCGCCTCGACGTGTTCCATCCGGGCGGGGGGGACCAGACAGGCCAGGTCGCAGCCGCCCGCGTCGACGTCATCGAGGACTTCGCCCAGGAGGTGGACGTAGCGGCAGGATGGCGTCCCCAGGGGCTTGAGCATCGCATCGAGCACCAGGACATGAAGGACGCTGACCCCGAGGCTCCGCCAGTCGGGGCTGTGCTCCGGCGCGAGCCGGTCCATCGCCTCGTCGGAGCGCAGCCGGGCCAGGAGCCAGCGGCCGTCGGCCACGGTGCCGAAGCCCAGCAGGTCCTGCGCGCCGCCGTGCGCGATTGCCTCCCAGGCGGCGCGGCAGCCATCCGGGCCCGATCCGGTGGTCCGCACCTCGAATTCGGGCTCGAGTCGCGCCGCGAGCGGATCGGCGGTCAGGCCGGGGAAGCCCGAGACCAGCCGGTGGGTCGGCAGGATCAACAGACCCGGATCGCTCATGCCGACG
>JAJPJC010000063.1 GCA_021324445.1 Isosphaeraceae bacterium | reverse complement strand
TTGCCCCACTCCGCCTGGCTGGAGACCGGCGCCACGGGCTCCTTCACCTGGGAGGCGTCGGACTTGGCGAACTGGGCATTGAAGGCCGCCTCGTTCTCGTTGCTGCAGCCCGATCCCGCCACCCAGACCAACCCCAAGGCCAAGAAGGCCAGTCGAAATTCACGGGTCAACCACGTCATCTTGCGTCCTCTCCTGTCGGGAAATAAATGATAGCGTGAATGCATAGATGTGTAGCCGGTGCCTCAATAATAGGCCGCAGTCCCGGTTGGACCGACCAGGTTCAGCCGACCCGTGAGGCTCGTACGATGAATACAATGCGAAGATGGATCTTTGCGAGGTTATGGGACAACGCCATCGGTTGTCAACAAAAATCTTCTCGCCTACCGATCTCTTAAATTGTTAAGAGGCTCAATGATCCTCAGAATCAGCGCACCCCTATTCTAGGAGGGTCGTGCGGAGGGTTTGGTTCGAGGCGGTCAGGGGCCGCTGAGGCGCTGTCGAGGGTCGCGGATGGCGGTTTTCGGCCGGTCCGCAGGTCAGGCCGGCCGCGCCCGAGCTCTGGGCGATGAGCTTGGTCCGAACCGGACGCCGCAGCCGAGCCGCCGGGCTGGGTGAAGCCGTTCTGGAGCTGGCCGAGGCGGTGGCGAAACCGTCTCAAGACGGGCTGCATGGCGTCGACATGGCTCAGGTTGTGCAGCTCGTTGGGGTCGTCGCGCTCGTTGAAGAGTTCCTCGGTGCCATCTCCCCCGTTGCGAATATAGGCGAAATCCCCCTCGGCCAGGGAAAGCAGCGGACCCCGATGCGCGGGCGATCGACCCTGATTGGGCTCGAAGGGATTGGGGCTCTGAAGCTCAGCGATCGCTCCTTCCGCCGCGCCGGGCCGCTCCGGAGCAGGGGAGGGCTCTCGCCAGCGGCTGGCCAGCGACCGGCCCGGGAAGGGCGAGCCGTCGGCCAGTCCGACCAGATCGACGATCGTCGCGGGCAGATCGCGGAGGCTCACCGCTTGCCGCACGACACCTCGGTACCGGTTGCCTGCGGGCAACACGACCAGCAGCGGCACGCGGATCTCCGCCCGGTACAGGCTCTCGCCATGGTCGAACAGGTCATGTTCCCCCAACCCTTCGCCGTGATCGGAGGTCACGATCACCAGGGTTCGATCGAGCAGGCCCCGAACGTGCAGTTCGCCGATCAATTCGCCCAGGCGCTGATCCAGGTAAGCCAGGCAGTTATCATAGGAGTCTCGAGCCAGCTCACGGTAGCTCGGACGTAACCGCCGCTTGTCGATCGCTTCCCAGTCCTCGACGAGGAAGATGAAGTCGGCCGCTCTCCGGGGCTTGAGCCCAAATCGGTAGGTCGCTCCCGAGGGAAGGACGTAGGGTGCATGCGCATCATAGTAATTGAGGAAGGCAAAGAATGGCCGCCCCGGCTCTCGGCGTTGCGCCAGCCAGTCCACGAATTCGCGATTGATCGACCCCGCATCCTTTCGCCGATCGACGATGAAGAGGGACGCAATCCAGGATTGGTGCATCGGGCGGAAAGGACCGACGTCGAGACTCCTTCCCAGGAACACGCCCAGGTCGGAAACCGCTTGCAGGGCGCGGTCGACCAGCCAGGCCGTCCGATACGGCATGAGGTGTTCGAGGACATAATCCTCGTAGTGAGTGAAGCCCCGGTCCAGGCCCGTGTCGTAGGAACAATAAAGCGTATTCGCGACGAATCCCGCGGTCGCATACCCATGAGATCCTAAGTATGCGGCCAAGGTTGGGAACGGCGCGCGCAACGGAGTCAGCCACTTCACGCCGAGCTCGTGCGGCAGGCGGCCGGTGAAGAGACTGGCGTGCGAGGCGAGGGTCCAGGGCGCCGTCGCGCGCGCTTCGTCGAAGCGGATGCCTCGCCGCGACAGCCGCTCGAGGTTGGGACTGGTGGGACGCTCATACCCGTAGAGGCTCAAATGGTCCGCCCGGACGGTGTCCAGCACGATCAGGAGCACATTCGGGGAATCGGCCGGCGGCCAGGGACGGCCGGCCTCGCGCCGCTCCTTGAGCCAGTCTTCCCCGAACCGCAGGCTGACCAGAAGCAAGAGGAACCCGAGCAGGGCCGGGAAGCTCACCATCAGCCACCGCCGTAGCTTGGTCGCATGCCCGTCGAGGATCGCAGTCAGTCGTGACGCCACCCCCAACGCCAGGATCACCCAAGCCTGCGGATAGATGCGAGGACTCGCCACCATGAGCACGGGCAGGACCGCCCAGAACGTGATCAACCGTGGGCAGAACCACCCGCCGCGCCGCGGCCAGAGCTTCGTGGCCACCGCCAGGAACAATCCCATCCCCGCGAAGAGCATCAGGTTCGAGATCGGAGCCAACCAGACGAAGTGCCGGCTCATCAGGTAAAGCCGGTTGGTCGGATCGATGCTCCGGCAGAGGACTCTCGTACCGACCTCAAGCAGCCCTGCGGCCAGGCCGCACCAGGCCGACAGCATGAGCACATCCAGTGGGCCGAGCAGGCGCCGGGGCGCCCAAACACCGGCCGGTCCCGACGAGGACATGCTCCGATCCGACGGAGTGGTGGTACTCACGAGATGGGTTCTCCGCGCCGTCTCGCGGCTCGGGCTCTCCCCCTGCAAGCCCATGAGGGTCAGGGGATTCTACAAAGAGTGACTCCACCCGGGCCAGGATGTCCAGCCTCGACGCCCCACAGGCCAAACCGAGGGCGCCGGCGCGGAGGGATCGGTCCGGTCGCTGCCCGGTCATCCTTGACGGTTTCCTGGGGGACGGGTAAGGCGGCCCAAAAAAAACTGGTCCAGTTGACAGGTGTCCGACGCCTACTCCTTACGACCAAACGCGTCGCTGAGGGACCAGTGATTTTCCTTCGTCCGCCTCAGTTGACGAGATGCCCGGCGAGACGGGACGGGGCGCCGCGCGTCTGCTCTCCCTATGAACAGAAGACTTCTGCGTTTTCGGTCTGCGTGTGCGGTTGATGCCCTGCTCGGCTCGTTGCTCGCGGCCGCCGTACTCGCCGCCCTGCTGGTCAGCAGCGGCGACTACGCGATGGTCCTCGACGAAGGCTTCACCATTGACCGTGAGAAGACGCTGGCCCAGTGGTTCGACAGGGTTGTCGAGCCACCGCCGGGGACATCGCGCTCCGAATACTTCCAGCAGGGCGTGCTGGAGCGATACTGGAAATTCAGCCGCAGGGAACCCGACGGGCACCCGCCGTTCTACGCCCTGCTCGGGCTGGCCGGCTGGCGGCTGGTGCGGGACTGGGTCACTCCTCTGACGTCCTATCGCTTCGGCCCCATGGCGCTGACGGCGGCGACGGCCGGCTGCATTTCCGTGTTCCTGGCGGGGCGGCGCGGCCGGCTCGCTGGACTGACGGCCGCTTTGCTCCTGGTGCTCCTGCCCCGGACCTTCGCGCACGCCCATTATGCCCACTACGATCTGCCGGTCACGTGTCTGTGGCTCCTGGCGCAGATCGCCTTTCTCAAGAGCCTGCGATCCGCCTGGTGGATCGCCGCCTTCGGCGTCCTGCTGGGGCTCGCCGCCGGTACGAAGTTCACCGGCTGGTTCGCGGTGGTTCCTCCACTGGCTTGGTGGGCCATCCAGGAAGGCATCCCCCTGGGCCGCCGCTTGCTGCGCCTTATCCGCTTCGATGGCCGACCGCGCGCCCCCGCGCCGGCACCACCACTCGAGCGGCTAGCGACCCGGTCCCTGGTCCTGGGCACTGTGCTGGCGACCCTGACGCTCTACGCCATCCAGCCCCCCTGGTGGTCGGCACCGATCTGGGGGGTCGAGCGGTTCCTCGCCTCGAATCTGACCCGCGATCAGTCGATCCCGGTCACGTCCCTCTATCTCGGTACGGTTTATCGCTTTGCACTGCCCTGGCACAACACGCTGGTGCTGACCGCCGTCACCACGCCCGTCCTGGTCGTGGCCCTGGGACTCCTCGGCATCGGCTCGACCCTGGCCTGGGCGCGGTCCGCCCCCGACGAGTTGATCTGGACCCTGAGCTGGTCGGTCCTGATGATCGTCCGGGCCCTCCCCAACGCCCCGGGCCACGATGTCGAGCGGCTCATCCTGCCCAGTCTCGCCAGCCTCTCGGTCCTGGCTGGTCTGGGAGTGGGCTCCCTGGCCGATCGCCTGGCGTCCCGGCGCCGTGCCCTCGTCGCTCCCGCCGTCGCCGCCCTGGCGATCGGCGAATGTTTGCTGGGCATTGCCCAAACCTACCCCTACAATCTGTCCTATTACAACCTGGCCGTGGGCGGCCTACCGGGAGCCGAGCGGCTCGGCTTCGAGCCGACCTACTACGGCGAGACCCTGGGTCCGGAGTTCCTCACCTGGGTGCGTCAGCGGTCACTCCAGGGGCCCGTGGAGTTGCACTTCCCACTCGGCCTTTTAAATATCATCATCCTTCGCGACTGGGGCATCTTCCCCCCGGGCGTGCAGGTCGCGAACCTGGGCGAAGCAACGCATCCTGTCCATGTCCTTCCGCGCAATAAAGGCGTGTATGCCCCCCTGGACTGGTGGTTGGAACGGCACGGCCATCCGATTTTCGCCATCCCGCGCCAGGGCGTCGACCTTCTCCGCGTCTACCCGTTTGAGGAATTGGCCGAGGCCACCGAGGCGACCCGCGACCAACCGGGCGCCTTGCGATCGTCACCGCGGCCGACCTGGAGCTTTCCCTGAGAGCGTGTCCGAGAAGCCCCAGGGAGGCCACGGCGATGACTTCCCGGCTCGCCGCGCCGCTCAATCAACACCGCCCCAGGCAGACCAGGGTGATATCATCGAACTGGGGCTGTTCGGCGACGTGGCGCTGCACCGCCTTGATGATCGCCTCGCCGGCGGCGGTGGCGCCTGGGGCCGAGCCGAGGGCCTGGCGGAGTCGCGCCTCGCCGAAGCGCTGATTCGCGGCGTTCATCGCGTCGGTGACGCCGTCGCTGAAGAGGATCATGGTCTCGCCGGGCTCCAGGGTCGTCTCGGCGGTTTCGTACTGGTGGCCGCTCATGATGGCCAGCGGCAAGCCCGAGACGCTCTCGCCGATCTCCTCGATGCGGCCGTCGCGGCGGCGGATCAGCGGGTAGGGATGTCCGGCGTTGACGACGCTGAGCCGATGGGTCTGCACATCGAGGACCACCAGCAGGAAGGTGATGTACAGGTCGAGCAGGCCCCGCGCGTCGAATTGATCGTTGAGCTGGCCGACGACCTTCGCCGGGTCGGGATCGCCCTGGAGGAACAGGCGGACCTCGGCCGAGAGCTTGGCGGTCAGCAAGGCCGCCGGCATCCCTTTGCCCACGACATCGCCCACGGCGATGGCCCACCTCCTGGCGGGCAGGTCCCGGTCCGCCGCGGCCGGCCCGATCGGGATAAACCCGTAGTAATCGCCGCCGACATGCCGCGCCGGCTCGTAGCAGGCCCAGAACTCGTAACCGGGAACCGACGCCGGCCGCACGGGCAGGAGGGTCTGCATCACCTGCCGGGCGAACTGGAGCTCCTGCTCCATCTCCCGCTGCCGGAGCAGGGCATGGTGCAACCGCGCATTCTGGACCGCGATGCCGATCTGACTGGCCACGGCCACCAGAAGGTCCAGGTCGTCCTGTTCGAACCGGCCGCGGCCGTCGCGCGTGTCAATCTGGATGATCCCCACAGGCTTCCGCTCCTGGTCCAGGAGCGGCGCGCACATCAGCGACCGGATCCGGCTGTCCGAGACGCTCTCGCTGTCGGGAAATTCCTTGGGGAGGTCTTTCGAGAGGATCGCCTGCCCTTGCTCGAGCACCCGGTTCAGCACCGTCTTGCTGATCGACAGCTCCCCCAAGGGACCGCTCCGCGAGCGGATCACTTCGGGCACCAGGTCCTCGCTGCCGGGTTCCTTCACCAGCACGAAGCCCCGCTCGGCCCGCGGGAAGATCTCGAACAGCGAGTTGAAGATCCGCTCCAGGAGCTCATTGAGGACCAGCGAGCCGCCCAGCTCCTGGCTGATCATCTGCAAGGCCCGCAGCTTCGCCTCCGGCCGGACCAGCGGCAGATGGCTGCCGCTGGAGCCCACCACGTCGATCGCCGCGTAGACGGTCGACTGCTCGTCGTCCCCGTCGGAGATCTGGACCACCCGGCTGCTGAAGCTCAGCAAGACCTCCCCGATCTGGATCGTGTGGCCGTCCTGGAGGACGACCGGCTGCGTCACCCGCTGGCCATTGACGAACGTGCCGCGCGTGCTGCCGATGTCCTTGAGCAGGAACCCCCCATTCCTCCTCTGGATGGCCGCGTGCTTCCGCGAGACGGACTTCGGTTGCAAGACCAGGTCGCATTCCGGGTTGCGGCCGATGACCGTCACCTCGCGGTCGAGCGTGAACAGCCGGCCGGACAGCGGCCCGCTGATCACCTGGAGCGTCGGAACGATGTTCTGGGAAGTGGACATGGCGTTCTTGTGGGCTCTCTTGACCGTGAGGCCGAGGTCGGTTGTGGGGCCAACGGTCCAGCAAGCACCACCCTGTTCGATTCGAGCCATCCGGGCCGGCGCGGACCAGAACCGGCCGCGCCCGAGGGCATCCACGCGCGCTGCGATCGGCGCACAGTTCACGCACCGCGGCGGAGAGACTCCCAGGACCACGGAACCTGCTCCATCATAACGCAATCGATCCACAAACTCAGGGGGTGCTTCGAAATGCGGTGGAATGGGGCCCCGACGGTCGGCACTCGATTGATTTTCTTGGCTCGCGTCCGCTTGCGTGTTGATTAGAATAGCGTCCTGTGGACAAGATATCCCATCGAGGCGCCGCGCTTTGCCCTGGCCGGAGCGATCACCGCGGCCTCCAGGAGGTGGGGGATGAGTTCGATCGGTTCCCTGACACTGCACATCCAGCATCTCCAGTCGCCTGATGATCGCCAGCGCGAGGAGGCGGCCCGGGTGATCTGGGAGCGGTTCGCGTCGCGGTTACAGGCCCTGGTCCGCCGGCACCTGGATAACCGCATCCGGCGCCGCGAGGACGAGCAGGACATCCTCCAGAGCATGTACGTGAGCTTCTGCACCGGGCAGCTCCGGGGCAAGACCGCCCCGGCGAGCCGGGAAGAGCTCTGGAAGCTTCTGGTGCGGATCACGATGTGCAAGGTCGTCAACACCGCCAACCGGCACCTCGCGGCCCGCCGCGACGTGCGGCGCGAGCGCAACCCCGCGGCTGAGCCGAACGGGACCACTCCGACTCTCTTCCCGCGCTGGATGCTCGATCACGTCGACCGCGCCCAGCCCAGCCCCGAAGAGCGCGTGGTGGTCGTCGAGGAGCTCGATCGCCTCCTTCAGGGCCTTCCCGACGAGTATCGCCGGATCGTCGTCTGGAAACTGGAAGGGTTCACCAATGCCGAGATCGCTTGCATGCTGGATCGGACGGTCCGGTGCGTCGAGCTGAAGATGCAGCTGATCCGGAAACGGCTGGAGCCGCGGATGGACGAGCGCGATGTCTCCTCCGGCGAGTTCTCCGTGTAGGTCAGGCTTTTCGAGTCGGTTGCGAACGCCCTCTGAGCCCCCGAATGGGGGCGGTGGTCAAGAGCCAGGGGCGGCAGCCCCTGGGACTGTGGCCACAGCCGCCCCTCTCCCCTTGGGAGAGCCCCGCAGGGGCGACAGCCACCCCTGTCGCCCCTGCGGGGCTCTGGGGAAGAGAGGGGGTGCTGGCCGCTCCGCGGTCGACCAGGGGCTGACGCCCCTGGCTACGGACCACCGCCCCTCCGGGGCTTTGGGAGCAGACTCTTAGCCTGACGGGATCGGGTTTCCTGTCAGGCTCAAGCCTGACCTACGGGAACGTCTTGCTTGCGGAAGTGATAGATCAAGATCCCCGCGGCCACGGCCACGTTGAGCGAGCTGGCTCCCGGGCGCATCGGGATGGTGAGGGCCCGCCGGCAGAGGCCCAGCCACCGGGGGTCGATGCCTTGGTGCTCGTCGCCGAGGACCAGGCCCAGCCGTCGGGGTGGAGGGACGTCCTCGAAGGGTTGGGCGATCGGGTCGGCGACGGCGGCCAGCAACTCGACGCCCGCGGATTGGGTCAATTCGCCGGCCGCCTCGACCAGCCGATCCGCAACGATCACGGGGAGGCGGAGGACGGCTCCCATCGAAACACGCAGCACGCGTCGCGAGAGCGGGTCGGGGCATTCCGGGCCGGCGAGGATCGCGTCGATGCCGAACACGTCGCCGATCCGCGCGATGGCCCCGAGGTTCTCCGGGTTGGAGAGCTTGGGACAGATCACCAGGAACAGCCGGCGATCGCGGTCCCCGACCAGCTCCGCCAGCGACGGCCAAGGGCGGCGCTGGCCGCAGCCCAGGACGCCCCGGTGAAACGGGAACCCCACGACCGCGTCGATCAACCGGTGCGGCACCACGTAGGCCGGCACCGCCTCGGGGAGGTCCGCGGCGAGCTTCGGTTCGTACCGATCGGCGATCAGGACCGAGACCACGGGAAAGCGGCTCTCCAGCAGCCGCGACACCAGCCGTTCACCCTCGACCACGAACTGGTCCAGCCGCCGCGTCTGGTTGGTGGCCTTGAGTGAGCGATAGACGGCCAGCCGCGGGTCATCCAGGTCCTCGATCGGGATCCGAGGCATCGCCAGAGGTCCTTTCGTGGTGCGTGGCTTACTTCGTGGGGCCTGGTGTGTGGTGCGTCGCTGTCGCGGGCTGAGGAGCCGAGTCCGGGAGAAGCAGGCACTTGACAGCGGTTCGGACAAAGCACCACATTCTTCGCTTCACGCACCACAGACCACGAAGAAAACCCACCAAGCCCGTAGCCGACGGCACCGCGATTGCTTACCATCAAGGCCGACTTGGAAGTCCAGCGATCCGGACCGCCACGAGCTGCGGGAGGGTTCCACCATGTCCTACGGCGATGACTCGGGTTACGGAGGGGGCCGGCCATTTCCCCTGGGGCGATTGATCGGCGCCCTGGTGATCGCGCTGCTGGGCGTCGTGATCTACATGAGCCAGACCCAGGTCAACCCGGTGACCGGCAAGAAACAGCACGTGGCGATGAGCGTCGATCAGGAGATGGCCCTGGGGCTCCAGGCGGCCCCCCAGATGGCCGCGCAGATGGGCGGGGACGTCAATCCGCGTGAGGATCCCCGCGCCGCCCTGGTGGACGAGGTCGGCCGGCGGCTCGTCCAGAACAGCGAGGCGCGCAAGAGCCCGTACGTCGAGAACTTCCATTTCCATCTCCTGCGCGATCCCAGGACGATCAACGCCTTCGCCCTGCCCGGCGGCCAGGTCTTCATCACCGAGGGCTTGCTCGACCGGATGGACAACGAGGCCCAGCTTGCCGGCGTGCTCGGTCACGAGATCGGGCATGTCATCAACCGTCATGCCGCCCAGCAGATGGCCAAGGGACAGCTCGGCCAGATCCTGACGGTCGCCGTCGGTGTCGGGGCCAGCGGCAACGATGACCGGGGACGCAAGGCCCAGCTCGTCGCGGCCATGGTCAACCAGATGACCCAGCTCCGGTTCAGCCGCGGTGATGAATCGGAGTCCGATCACTATGGGTTGAAGTACATGGCCGAGGCGGGCTACGACCCCAGCGCCATGCTCGATGTCATGAAGATCCTCAAGAAGGCCAGCGGCGACCAGCATCCGCCGGAGTTCCTGGCCACCCATCCGCTGCCGGAAACCCGCCTCGAAGAGATTCGCGCCGAGCTCAAGCAGATGTATCCCAATGGGATTCCCTCCAACTTGACCAAGGGGCGCCCGTTGCGCACGTCGCGCGAATCCCGTCGGGACGACGAGCCGCCGGAATGAGCTCCGCCCTCAGATCAAGTCCAGCCGGCGACGGGGGGTGTGGGCGCGGCTGCACGCCGCACAGACGCCATCGATCAAGAAGCGGTGGCCGGTGGGTCGAAACCCGTGCTCCAGGCTGATCGCGTCGCGCAACCGCAGGATCTCCTCATTGCGAAACTCCACGACCCGGTTGCAGGCCGTACAGTGCAAGTGATCATGCGCGGGATAACCGTAGTCATGCTCGAATGCGTTGCGATTGGTCAGGCGAAGCTCGCGAAGCAGCCCGGCCTCGACGAGTAACCTCAAGGTGCGATAGACGGTCGAGCGGCTGACCTGGTGCCCGGCGTCGTGGAGGTCGCGGACCAGCTCATCGGCGTCGAAATGCTTGTGGCTATTGAAGATATGGCGCACGAGCACCCGCCGCGGCTCGGTCAGCTTCTCGCCGCGGATCTCCAGGAACTCGCGGAATTTCACCAGCGGCGAGTCCGAGACCGCTACGGGTGCGAGTTGGTCGCGCTGGGCGTCGGCCACGTTGGGAATCCTCGGAAGTGCACCCGGCCCCGGTGCCATCGCCTCGAGGCCGGTCCGCGAATCAATAATGATTCTTCATTCTATCCGCGAGGGGACTTCCCGGCCAGTTGACTCGCCGGGTCGAGGCTAGGGCGTGGAGTCGGCCGGGGTCAGGGGGATGACCGGACCCGTCGGGGACACAGCCGGCTGCCGGCCGGGCACGACGGCCGGGGCCGAATTCATCGGGTAGGGAGACGACGCCGGAGGCAGCCACGGCGAGGCACCCACCGGTCGGGGCGCGGCACTCGCCCCTGGGCTCTCGATCATCGGCTGCCGGCTCAGCTTGGCCTGGAGGTTCTCCAGGGCTGTGTGCAGGTGCCGGATGATGTGGTCGCACCCTTGGGGATTGCCCGAATAGGAGAACGAATGCGCCGACAGCCGGCCGAACCGGCGTTCGTAGACGATGATATGCACATAATCAATGAAATCGGTCGACGGGGCGCCGCAGTGGCCCCGCAGCCGGTAGATCTCGCCCGACTGGACGACCTCGGTGATCGGCTTGAGCTCGCTCGGCCGGAGGCGGTGGACACCCTCGGAATCGATCACGGTTCCATCGGCGAAGACCTGGAGGAACATGCCGAAGGTGCTGCCGTCATTGGAGCGTCCCAGGGCGAGGCGGGTCAGGACCGGATCGGCGGTCGTGACGGCCGGGCTGACGCGGGGCCTGGGCGTCAGGCGGGGCGCCGGCCCCGTGCCGGTGGCCGGCGGGGGCGTCTCGGGCAGGCCGCCGAAGGTCGGCAGCGCATTGGGCGCCGTCGTGGGGGCGGTCGACGGTGGGACGACCCCTCCGGCCGTCCCCGGATCCCCACCGTAGGGAAGTCCCCCGGTCTGGCCGCCGGCCGTGTCCCCACTGTGGGAGGCCGCCGACCCGCCGAACCGGAATAACCGGCCCAGGATCCCCGAGTCCTCCGCCTGGGCCCGTCCCCAACCCGTGACCACCAGGGAGAGACTCAATCCCAGGAGGAATCTCCCCAGTCGTTGCGACCATCCGCCCTGCATCGCCGACCTCCTTGCCGGTTCGCATGCTCGTCCGGAATGGAACCATCGTCTCCGCGCCGCCGCCGTGGGGGAGGCTGCGGGTTGGGCTCAGAACGAAACCACCCGGTAGGCCTCCTCCAACGTCGTGGTCCCTTCCAGGATCTTATCGACCGCGGAGTGCTTCAACGTTCGCATTCCCAGGTCGACCGCCACGCGGCGCAGGACATCCCGGGGGATCTGCTGGAAGATCAGGTCGCGGAGCTCCTCGCCGACGACCATGATCTCGAAGATCCCGGTCCGGCCCAGGTAGCCGGTCTGGAAGCAGGCGGGGCAGCCCAGGCCGCGATGCAGGTGCAGGTCGCGATGCTCGGCCGGGTCCAGCTCCAGGGCCATCAGGGATTTCTCGTCGGCCGCGTAGGTCACCCGGCAATATGGGCAAATCCGCCGCACCAGGCGTTGCGAGACGATCGCCAGCAGGCTGCTCGAGAGTTGATAGCCGGGAATGCCGAAGTTGTACAGGTTGCTGATCGTGCTGGGCGCGTCCGAGCCGTGCAGCGTGCTGAAGACCAGAACGCCGGTCAGGGCCGCCCGGATGCCGATCCGCGCCGTCTCGTCGTCGCGGATCTCGCCGATCATGATGATATCCGGGTCCTGGCGGAGCATGGCGCGCAGGCCCTCGCTGAAACCCATCTCGCCCGGAGTGATCTGCGTCTGGTTGACGCCGGGGATGCGGTGTTCGATCGGGTCCTCGATCGTCATGAGGTTCTGGAGCGGCGAGTTGATCCGTTCCAGGCAGTTATACAACGTCGACGTCTTGCCGGCCCCGACCGGGCCGGCCACGAGGACCGCCCCGTAGGGCTGGCAGATCAAGCGGTCGAGGATCCCCGCCTGCTCGGCACTCATGCCCAGATGAGTGAATCCCTGGACGTCGGTCAGGACCTCATGGATCCGGATCACGATCTTCTCGCCGAAAATGGTCGGGAAGGTGGCCAGCCGCAGGTCGCGCGGCCGGTGGTGGTGCTGGATGGTGATCCG
Source organism: Isosphaeraceae bacterium (assembly GCA_021324445.1). Lineage (GTDB taxonomy): Bacteria > Planctomycetota > Planctomycetia > Isosphaerales > Isosphaeraceae > JAJPJC01. Next base: position 24,226 of record JAJPJC010000063.1, on the reverse strand, counting down.
GCCGTCCTGGGAGTGGCGGCGCTCGACGATATTGAGATTCGACATGATCTTCAGCCGGCTGATCACCGGGGTCGCCATGGCCGGCTCGATGAACAGGATGTCCTGGAGCTGGCCATCGATGCGGTAGCGGACGCGCAGGCCGTTCTCCTGGGGATCGAAGTGGATGTCGGTGGCCTGGCAGTCGCACGCCCGGTAGAGGATTTCGCTGACCAGCTCGGACAAGGTCGCGGTGACGGCCTTCTCCTGGAGCTCCTTGCGGATGTCGCGATGGTGCTGGGTGCGATTGGGCGAGAGGGTCCCGGCGGGAACCGGCACCACGGTGCCCGTGGTTACCCCGGGCTGGCCGTTGTCGCCGGCCAGCGCGCTGAGTCGCTCGAAGGCCAGTTGGTTGAGCAGGTCCGGGGTGATCAAGTTCAGTTCCAGGATCGCCTGGCGGAGATCGCGATGGTGTTCCTGGCTATAGACTTGCGCAGTCCGAACTTGCTCGGTGGTCAGCAGACCCCTCTTGAGCAAAACAGTGAGCAAGGCCTCTTCGGCCGCGGAGAATGCCGGCAGCACGGTCTCGCCGCCGGGAGCGACGGCCAGGGGATCCGCCGGCGCGGGGCCTCTGGGCGGAGCAGAGGATGGGGTGGACGAGTCCAAGGTGCAGACCTCCTCAGGGTGCGGTCCGCCCGCGGGCGGGTTCCTGCGGAAGCGACCGCAATCAGACACCCAGGCAAGGGAGAGCGAGTCGTCGGATCAGGATGGGTCGTCAAGGGCCGATGCTCCGCGTATTGTTGTGCAATCTCCCATCAATTGCCAAGAGAAATCTTCCGCCCATCGGCCGGTTTTTTGTTCCCGAGAAAGCCAAACGGCCGGCGTCCAGGGCGTGCGGTCCGCGACCGCCCCCCAACGCCGGCCGGTGAACGGCCCCGGCGGCAGCGCCGCTGGGGATCGACCGGGCCGTGTCCCTTACCACCCGCGGAGCTCTTCCAGCAGCCGATCCAGGGCCAGCTCGAGCTTCTCGGGGGTCTCGTACGAACCCGCGGCAATCTGCCGGCGGATCTCCTCGACTCGTTCGTGACGAATCTCGGGCAACTGGCTGATCCCGTCGAGCATCTGCCCCAGCGGGGAGATCTCGACATGGTCGCGCGGTGTACCAGCATGCACCGTCTGACCAGCATCCACGCTGTAGGCAGCCAGTCGCGGGTAAATGGGTTGGGGGCCTTGAGTTCCCCCCGCGCCGAAGATTTCCATCGCGCCTCCCAATTTGGTGCTTGGGCCGAAGGCTCCACCTTCGGCAGAACCCCGTGATGTTGAACTCGGTACCCACGGAGGCCACACGCGTGAGGATCCCGCCTGGCGGCCGTCAGATCCCCTGGGTTCCGGTCTCCGTCCACCCCGTCATGCCCTGTCAAGGGCATCTCTAGGGATGGTTATCGACCGGCAACCGGAACGAGTTTAATCAAAGGACGGAAAGTGCGACCCACAGGCCCGAGACAGCCGAGGACGGCTGCCCTCCAGGTCTGACCCGCAAGATTCCGCCCCGAGGATCATCGCCGCAACCGGCCGTCGCGCCCGCCGGGCTGCTTCAAGCTCTCGGCGACCCGCTGCGCCGTCTCGTGGAGCTGCTCGGCCAGGATGCGGACCCTCTGCTCAATCTGGTGCATCTCCTGCTTTTGCTGCGCCGTGGCCGGTCGCCCCATCAGGGCATCCAGCGTCTTGACCGCGTCATGCAGCTCCTCGGCACCATGGCTGAAGGCCAGCGCGGTGGCGTAAACCCCCTGGACCCTGAGGTCTTCATGCGACGGCTTGTAGAAGGGGCTCAAGACGAACGGGTTGGTGTAAATCTTCTGGACCAGCTTGTCGGCCCAATCGGTGGCATCGCGGACGTTGGAGACGGAGCGCTCGATCTCGGCCCGACTGCGCACCAGGATCGACCCGACCTGGCCGGCGATCTGGTCGGCCTGGTACAAGACGCGATCGCCGCGGGCGCGCATCAGGTCGAGGCCGTCGAGCAGCCGCTCGACCTTGACGCGATCCTTCTGCACCACGTCGGTGAGCGAGGCGGTCAGGTCGCGCACCGAGGCGACGGTCTGCCGCGCGTTCTGGCGGTTCTCGGCCACGATGGCCTGCGCCTCGCCGGTCAGGTTCTCGATCCGGCTCAAGGTTGACTCGATCTTGGGGGAATTGACGCGGATCCGGCGGGTCAGGTCTTCGATCTGGCTGACGGTGGACTCGATCGCCGGTCGGATCCCCTCGCTCACCTCGCGGAGGTGGGTCGAGGACTCCTGGAGCGATTCGAGGATCTGCCGCAGGCGCGGCGCGACCGAGTCCACGGTCTGGCGCGCCTCGGCGATCATGTGCCGGATGTCGTTGCGCTCCACCGGCCCGAGGCCGACCTGTTCGATGATCGGGTCGAAGAACGACGATTCCACCCCGGTCACCGGCTCGCCGGGGGCCAGGGGCGCCGTCGCGCGACCGGCCGAGAGGATATTGACATGGCTCATGCCCGTCAGTGCCGGCTGGATGGCCACCTTCACGTCCTGGCGCAGCTTCTTGACGAGGTTCGCCGGCAGGGAGATCCGCACCCGGGCGCGGAGCGTGCCGCCGACCTCCACCAGGTCGAGGTCGACCACGTTGCCGGTATCCAGTCCGGCCACGCGCACCGGGCTGCCCACGCGGATGCCCTGGCCGTCCCGGAAGATCACATCGAGGGTCCGCTGCGGCGCCAGGAAGCCGGGCCCGTCGCTGGCCAGGCTCACCAGGCCGATCAGCCCGGCCACGGCGAGGATCACGATCAGGCCGACCGAGATCTCCCGGATTGAAACACGGGTGCTCATGTCCGTTCCCTCCGTGGAACCATCCCCATCCCGGTCGCCGCAGGGATCCTCACGGCGACGGCGTCTTGAGCAGCGTGGGACCGTAAAATGGGACCGCGTGATAAACCAGCATGAACCAGCTCAGGTTGACGATCAGGATGGCGACGATCCCCAGGCAGGTGGCCCGGAAGACGGGGATGGCCAGGGGGACGCCCGGGTCGGCCTGGGATGAGCCGGCGGCCGCGACCTGGGGCCCATCCTCTTGACTCCGCGCGACTTCACGCAGGCCCTCATAGCCGCAGATCGCCGCCGGCAGCATGCCGAACAACAGGCCCTTGATGGCCAGGCCCACCACGTCGCGGAACCAGAGCATCCGCGTCATCATCAGGAAGAAGGTCTCGGTGGGCAGCCCCATCATCGAGATCGAGGCCTGCCATCCCACCAAGGTGCCCACGGCCACCCCCCATTGGGAAAGCAGGAGACAGGCCAGCGCGGCCGCGGCGATCCGGGGAGCGACCAGGCGGCCCGCCACGGCCGGCAGGCCCAGCACCGCCGGCCGGCGGGACTCGCCGCCGGCGCGGGGCCGCACCCATTGCTGCAGCTCCGGGATCATCCGAGCCGCCAGGATGCCCGAGAGCGTCATCCCGGTCATCATGCCCCCCAGGTTGCGCAGCAGTCCCACGCCGACCACCGCGCCGGTCCCCTCGATGAACGTGCTGCCATAGTAGGCTTGCAGGGCCAGGAACGAGCCCATCGCAATATGCACCAAGCCCACCAAGGGGAGTCCCAGGGCGAGCATCCAGGAGAGTTGGCGGACCATCGTCCTGGTGAAGCCGGCCGGCGGGTCCGCCCGCTCGGATCCGGCGCGGACCAGCGCGCCGGCCGCCGCGAAACTCAGCAAGGTCACACCGCCCACGTAGGCCAGGCTGGCCAGGACCGCCCGCCCGAGGCCACCGATCGGGCTGAGCCAGCGCGCGGACGGCAGGGCATCGGAGCGTGTGCTCATCGCAGGCCCCCTCCGGGGGTGGGGTCAAGGAACCGGCGCCCGCTCCGGGGCACTCGGCGGGGACGGCGCGGTCGGTCGGGGGCGCGGCGGTCGACCGGGCGAGGGCTTCGGCTCGGTCCGGGCCGGCGCGCCGCGACCGCGGAGCCAGCCCCACCAGCGCGCGACCGCTCCGGAACGCTCCTGGGCGTCGGCCCAGGGGACGAACCCGAAATCGCGCCCCGTCCGCCGCCTCAGCTCCTCATGGGCCGCCAGGCGAACGACCGGATCGGAGTCCTCCAGGCGGCCGATCAGCGCCGGCACCACCTGGGAGTCCGGCCGGCGGTCGTCCCGCGTGATCGCACGGGCGCGGACCAACGGCGCGGGCTCTTGGATCGGGCCGAAGCGGCGCGGGCCCAGCCCGCAGCCCCAGCACGGGGACAATCCCACAGCCAGCACCGCCACGCCGCCGAATCGGCCGATCCTCACGACGCTCCTTCCCTGGCACGTCGGGACGCGGGCTCTCCGATCGGCCCGCGCTCCGCGCGCCGGGTCCCCACGTCCGCAGTTGCGGCGAACTCTAGTCGAACTCCCCAGGCGGGGCAATCCCAATCGCAACGGGCAGCCGCCTCGGGCTTGGTTGGTTCGTGAGGGTCGTGCGCGCCCTGGTGGGGAGCGGGGACATCGCGTGGGGAAGGCGGAGTCGTGCCACCCGGCCTCTGCCTTCCGGCGGGGACCATCCCTTCTCTCACTGGCGCTTCGGGCTGGTAGGATTCGCTTCCTGGGCGGTGGAATTGAACAACCCCGGCCTCACGACACCCTGACCCATCCCTTCCATTCCGACGCTGAATAGTTATATTGATCTGTATAGACGATGCCATTCGGCCCGATCACGAAGACGTACTCATCGGCATTCGAGAAGCCGACGGCCGAAGTGGCAATGGGGGAAACGCCAATGCCAGATGCCGTGCCGAGTGAGCCGGCGCTACTCCAGCTATTACCGAGGAAGATGAACTGATCGACCTCCGTCGGACTGCTGGCGATGAGCTGAGGTCCTGACCAGCAATCATGACGGAGGAGATCGACGTATAACTCTGCCCGTTCCCGTTGAGGCTCTCCCAGGGACTCCACACGGAGCCGTTGTACCAGCGAGCTGCGGCTTGGCCGTTGGCCCCGAGCTCGAAGACATATTCGCTGGTCGCGCTCAGGACGGCGACCGAAGTGTTCTTGATGGCATGAATACCGCTGGACGTCCCCAAGAAGCCAAGCACCCAGCCGCCATTCGTGCCAATGGTGAACTGATCGACCTCCGTCGCATTGCTGGCCAGGAGCTGGGGGTTCTGAAGATCGACCATAACCGCGGAAATCGACGTGTAATTCCCTCCGAGGGAGGTCCACGACCAACCGGAGCCGTTGTAGGTGTCGACGGCGACGTTGCCATTGGCCCCGAGCTCGAACACGTACTCGGTCGTCGAATTCGCGTCGGCCACCGCGGCGACCTCGACGGGCAAATCGGCATAGCCCGACGTCATCGGTGCGAGCGCGGGCCAGCCACTATTCAGGAGGACGGACTGATAGACCCCCGTCGAATTGCAGGCGAAGACCTGCAAGCTCACTCCATCGGCGACGACGGCGGAGATGGAAGTGATGTTCGCCCCGCCGAGATCGGTCCAGGCGGTCCACTGGGCTTCGGTACCGTTCGACGGGTCGGTGGCATCGGACACGTAGACCGAACCGTCGGAGCCGACCTTGAACACGTAGACCCTCGTACCCACCGTGATCGAGCTTACGGACGCGAAGCCGCCAGCCGCCACCAAGCCCCAGCCGCTCCAACCGGTTCCGCTGTAGGAGTCGCCGCCGACGTACCCGCTGGCCCCGACCTCCAAGATGTATTCGACGGTTGAATTCGCGGTACCGACCCCAGCGAGTGCCACGGGCGAGATCGGGTTGGACGAGGCCATCTGGGCGAACGGGGGAAGCTCGTGCCCACCAAGACGGTCTGATAGACTCCCGACGCATTGCAGGCGAAGACCTGCGGGCCCACCCCTTCGGCGAGCATGGCCGAGATGGAGGTAAAACTCTGGCCGTTCCCGCTGATGGTGGTCCACCCATTCCAAGCGTAGTTGTTTCCGGAGTCGGTATAGGAGTCGACGGCGACTGAAGACCTACACCTTGGCACGGCGCACGATTCCCCGTTTTTCCCTCAGGGCAGGGACGCCAGGGATACGATGAAGGGGAACTGAGGCTGGAGGTTCCTCACCAGCTTGTCATCGGCGGTCGCCAGCTGGCACTGTTCGCGTTCTGCCAAGGCGACGTAGAGACAATCATAGAGGCCGCTTCGCGTCCCCGAAGAGATGTCGGTTGCCCGGTAGAGCAGCCTCTCGTAGGCATGCAACGCGGGCAAGGTTCGCAAAATCTCGGTAAGCAATGGCCGGGCATCGGCAACGGGAATGAGCTTCTGCCGCTCCGCTTTCGTGAGGGCGCTCGCGGTCTCGGCGGGGAAGATGGAGGGGGCGATGAGCTCGTGAAGGGACTTTCGGTAGTCATCCCGTAGCCGCAACGCCTTGGGCGAGAGCGGGCGAGGGATGACTCAGCAGAGCGCGACGGAGGCATCCAGGACATACCTCATGGGTCGTCATCGTCGCGGAGCAGCTCCTGGAACGTCTCGTCATCGATGACTCCGTGAACGCGCCGGATTTCCTCGGTGATGCAGTGCGCACGCTGTTGGACGCGTCGGGCGACCTCAGGGTCCAGCGGCTCGCCCTCGAAGGCATGCCGCAGCACGGCCTCAGAGTCGGCCTGCTCCCGGGGATCGCTGCCGGTCTTATTCGTTTCGGCCCTCATGCTGGTATTGTCGGTCCAAACGAATTCCTGTCAAGCGGAGAGGCCGTCCAGTGTCGGATTGGCGCCGCCTCGGGCCCGAGGTGTCCGGGGTTGCTGGGAGCATTGGCCTGGTCAGTAGGTGTAGGTCATCGCGTCCAGCGACTTGTCGAGGTCAGAGAAGAAGGTCTCGAGAGCGGCGCCATCGGTGGTGTTCTTGGCCCTGACCTCCGGCAGGACCTTCCGCTCGAAGGCCGACAATTGGTCCTTGGCGTGGATCACCGGCCGCACCGAGCCGTGCCCGGTCGATTTCCATTCGCGGACGACGGCCTGGACGGCGGCATCGGCGGCCTGGCGCAGCTCGGCGGTCGTCGGGTCGCTGGGGATCGTGCTGGGCCAGATGACCTTGCCTTGATCATCGAAGAACGATGTGCGGGGGATGATCGGGCCGACGCTCGGCCGGGTCTGGAGCCGATGCCGGGCCCGATGGGTCCGGCCGTACCAGCCGGGGACCGAGGTGATGGCGTTGTAGAGCGGCTGGAGGGCGAGTGTCGTCCCCGGCCTGGCGGCCGGATAGTATGGCTGATAGAACCGGCTGGCCGCCTGGTATCCGGCCCCGATCCGACCGTTGCTGATGCCATAGCCATACCCGGTTCCTCCGAGGGGGTTATATCCGAGGGCGGAGGTGCCCGTGTAGCCCGCAAAGGGATTGGCCCCGTAGCCGACCGTGCGCCCCAAGCTGCCGAATTGCGCCCGGGCGCGGTCGCCCGCGGCCATCGCCAGGCCCAGGAACACGACCGGCCAGGCCCTGCCCCATCGTCGCGGTGTCATGAGGGAATCTCCTGGATCGTGAATTCATCGGGACGGCTTCTCAGCCGGGCTGCCCAGGGCGGTGACGACGGCTCGCTCCAGCGCATCGCCGCTCTGCTCCACGGCGACGACCGTACCATCGCGGCCGACGAGGAAGTTGGCCGGGATCTGTTCAACTCCATAGGCCGCGGCGAAATCGGCGGTCCCCTGGCTGTTCAGGATGTTGGTCCAGGTCACGCGGTGATCGACCAGGAAGCGGCGGACCAGCGGCAGCGCCTTCCTGGTCTCCTGGACATTCTGGTGCATCGCGTCGAGGTTGACGCCCAGGATGACGAAGCCCCGGTCGTGGTATTTCCGGTCCAGGGCGCTCAGGACGGGAATCGAAGCCACGCATGGGGGGCACCAGGTCGCCCAGAAGTCGACCAGGACGACTTTCCCTTTCAGCTCAGCCAGGGACACCGGCTTGCCGTCGACGTCGGACCCGGCGATCGGCGGCGCGGGTTTGCCGACGAGCGCGAGTCGGGCCATCCGGTCCTCGAAGTGGTCTTTCACCACGGCGGGTGCATCGCCCTGGCAGACCAGGTCACACAGCTTGCGGGCGACATCGTATCGGCCGTCGCGGAGCAGGCGCTGGAGGTAGGCTTCGCCGACGGCCAGCGCCGTCTCGGCATCGAGCTGAGTGGCGGTCGGATCGCCCTTGCCGGGCTGGGTGAACAGCGCCTTGAGGTCGGCCAGCGAGCGGTCGTGCTCGCCCTTCTCGGCCCGGGCGAGCACCTGGACCAGGGCGGCCAGGGCCTGGATCTCCTGGCTGGAGGCTCTGGACGCGCGGTAGCGCTGGGCCGCCGCCTGCGCCTCGCTGCACAGATCCCGGGCGATCGCCAGGTGGAACAACTGCCGGTAGGCGGCATCTGCCTCCGGACCGGTGGACTTCTCCGCCAGGGCGGCAAGGTCGGCAATCCATCGGCCTTCCAGGGCGCGCAGTTGCTGGTGATAGGCGGCGTTGAGCGCCTCGAGCGTTCCCGTGCGGTGCCCGGCCCGCGGCTCCTGGCCGGCGACGGGGAGTCCGGACAGGACGGTGCCGAGAGCTAAGGTCAGGGCAATCCGGATCGCGTGCATCGCGGGTTCCTCGATTGAGAGAATCGGTCTCGGTCTCTGAATCCCAGCCGAAGATGGTGGCACAGCCCGCTGCGCCCGTGTTCCGCGCCGTTCCCTCGACGATCGCCCCGCCCAGAGGGCGGCCCGCGGGACCCATCGCTCGCCCGGTCCAGCTTATCCCGCGTGACCGGCGTGCGTCCACGGGAGCCCTGGTTTCGATTCGACGGCAGAGGGCCTCCGCTTCGGAGGCCGGGAACGACGACCCGTGGCTCGGCGGAGTCTCCACCCCAGAACCGTTCCGCGCTGCGGATCGCACGCCGAGCGAATATGATCGACGCTTCGGCGAATACCCGCAGAGATCCTCCGGCGCCGCCGCGGCCCGTCTCGCGGGCCGGATGACGCCCGGCTCGGCGGCGCGCCGCCGTTGCCGGGGATGGACCGGTCTGTTCCGGTCGGGTCGTTTTCACCATGGGGTTACCACGAGAAACGAGGAGTTCGTCATGAGGATGCACCGCGACGGTGCCACTGGGCTGGCCTTGATCGCTGTGGGGTGCCTGGCACTGGGTTGCCCCCAGGCGGCGCGGGCCCAGGTCAAGCTCGAGTACAAGTTCCCGGAAGGGCAGAAGCTCTCGTACAAGACGACGATGAAGATCCACCAGATCTTGACGATCAATGGGCAGGAGGTCCCGACCGACGTGGATCAAACGGTGGTCGCATCGCAGACAGTCGGCCAGCGACGCGGCGATTCCACACTGCCGGTCACCTCGAAGGTGGAATCGCTCCGCGCCGAGCTGTCGCTCCCGGGCGGTATCAACGTCACCTTCGACACGAAGGATCCCAACGCCAAGGTCGAGATCGAGCAGCTCGCCTTCCTGAGCGAGGTGTTCAAGCTGGCCGGTGAGGTCGTCTATACGATCGTCCTCGATCCCCAGAACAAGGTCAAGGCGATCGAGGGGACCGAGAAGCTGCTGGAAAAAGCCGACAAGCTCAGTCCCCCGGCGCGGGATGCGATCCGCAGCCAGGTCGAGACGGAGAAGCTCAAGCGGCAGTTCGAGCAGTCGCATCGCAACCTGCCGGACGTCCTGGCCCGTACCGGAGAACCCTGGGAGCGGGATGAGACCATGGACATCGGCAACGGCCAGACGCTCAGCTTCCACAAGAAGTACGAATACACCGGCACCGAGACGAAGGGGGGCAAGACCCTGGACAAGATCACCACCAAGGCGCTGGAGGTCAAGTACAGCATGGATCCGGACGCCCCGACGCCGCTGAAGGTGACCAAGAGCGACCTGAAGCTCGAAGCCTCCGAGGGGACAATCCTCTTCGACCGCGAGGCGGGTTGCGTGGTCGAGGCCGGCGGCAAGACCCGGATCAAGGGGAGCATGACCTTCTCGATCAACGGCCAGGAGCTCCCCGGCGACCTCGACTTGACACTCGAATCCAAGGAGGAGCTCCAGCCCGCGGCGAAGTGAGGAGACGGCGGCGGCGCAGTCCGACCATCCGTCGCGATCGCGAGGGACCGAAGCGGCCCGACCGGCCCGGATCCCGCGCCCGCCGGCCGGCGCCCGGGTCGGGCCGGGAACCGCTTCCGCCCGGGACTCCCGCGCCGGTAAGATGATCGGGAGCAAAGGAGGTCGATCATGAAGCTCCGCCGCGCCGGCGCCGGCTGGACCCTGGCCGCTGTTGCGTGCCTGATGCTCTCCGGGTCCCAGACGGTCCGGGCTCAGGTCAAGCTCGAGTACAAGTTCCCCGAGGGGAAGACGCTCACGTACCGGACCAACGCGAATCTCTTCCAGACGATCACGCTCATGGGGATGGAGATCCAGAGCCGGGAGAACAAGACCGTCGTCGTGACGCAGGCGATCGGCCAGCGGCGCCCGGATTCGAGCCTGCCGGTCGAGGTCAAAGTCCGATCGCTCCGCGCCAACCTGGGCTTCCACGGGGGCACCCGGTTGACCTTCGACTCGGCCAAGCCCGACACCAAGATCGACGACCCGGATTTTGCTCCCCTGGTCGAGCTGTACAAGCTCGAAAGCGCGGTCGCCTACACGGTCGTGCTCGACGGCCAGGGCAAGGTGAAAGCGATCGAGGGGACTGAGCCGCTCCGGGAGAAGGCGGCCCGGCTCGATGCCATCGCCCGGGAGCAGATCCGCAGCCGGATCGAGCCCGATCGGCTCAAGGCCCAGTTCGAGCAGGAGCACCGCAACCTGCCCGATGACCCGGTCCGCCCCGGCACGTCCTGGGAACGGACCGAGATCTTCGACTTCGGCGGCCAGGCGCTGAGCTTCCGCAAGAAGTACGAATATGCCGGCACCGAAAAACGCGGCAGCAAGACGCTCGACAAGATCACCTGCACGGTGCTCGAGGTCAAATGCCTGCCCGATTCCAGTGCCGCGACGCCGCTGAAGGTGACCAAGAGCAACCTGAAGGTCGATTCGTCCGAGGGGACAATCCTCTTCGACCGGGAGGCGGGCGTGCTGGTCGAAGCCCGGGAACGGACGAAGGTCAAGGGGACCATGACCTTCTCGGGCGGTGGTACGGACACGTCCAGCCAGACCGAGCTGACCGTGCAGAACAATACGCAGCTCCAAGCAACGGCGCAGTGATCGATGTCCAGCCTGACCGCAGCCCAGCTCCGGGAGTCGCTCGCCAGGGCCGCAACGGCCGAGCAGGCCGCCGCGCAGGCGCTGGACCTGATCCTTCAGGCGACGGGGACGACCAGCGGGACGATCCATCGGCTCTCGGCCGACGGCGCCGTGCTGCGGCTGCTGGCGGCGCGGCAGATCCCGCCGCCGGTGCTGGCGCAGATCCAGGAGGTCCCCCTGGGCAAGGGGATGGCCGGCGTGGCGGCCCAGTCGCGGCGGCCGGTCACGACGTGCAACCTCCAGCAGGACGACGCCGGCGGGGTGATCCGCCCCGGGGCCCGGGCCACCGGCGCCGGCGGTGCCGTCGCCGTGCCGATCCTCCGTGATGAGGCCGTGCTCGGCGTGCTGGGAGTCGCCACCAGCGCAGAGCGCGACTTCACCCCCGAGGAGGTCGAAGGGCTCCTCGCCCTGGGGCGCGAGCTGGCTGCCGCCTGGACCGACGAAGAATCCAATCCGGCATGCGACCCGCCCGGTTGAGATACAAACTCTGGCACATCATGCTGGCGACCGCGATCCTTGGCGGACTCTTCGCCATTTGCGGCGTGATCGCCGGGATTGGGGTGCTGATCGCGATTTCCGCCGTCGTTCTCCCGATCGTGATGGTCTCGCCGTCGCGAAGGCTCTCGGTCGCAGCCTGGGTTGGTACATTCTACCCGGTGCTGCTCGTCACGTGTCTCTCTGCGACCTGGTTCGCCGCCTGGTCTGTCTTGGGCCATCGGCCACGTCTGTCGCTTGATGATCCCAAGCACATCAGCCCGATCGTCTCGATGCCGTTCGTGTCGACGCTGACGCTCTTCGTGGGGCTTTTCCCTTTCGCCCCGCTCCTGACTGTCTACCTTGTGATCGTTCAGGCCGTTGTGAGTGTCCGGTATGAGGGCCTTGAGCCATCGAAGGCCGCCGTGCGCTTGCTCCTTTCGCTCGTGTTGTGGCTCTCACTCCTGGCCGTGGCTTCTTGCGACATTTCTGGATGGTTCCTGGCTGGATTGTTCGGCGAGTGATGGGCAGCGGGCGACCGTGGCCCGACGATGGCGGTGAGCCTCGCGTTGCCGAGATGACGGTCGACGCCACCGGACTTCACCCGAGCCCTCGTTGCGTCTGCCGCGCCCAGCCCAAGGCGTCGGCGGCGAGGATGGCGTCGGCGACCATCTCGGGGGTGACCTCCAACGGCTTGCCATGGAGGGTCAGGTTCGCGTCTCATAAGGCTCCGGGAGGCCGATGCGCGAATACGTGACGGCGAAATGTTGCGCCAGGTGCTCGCGATAGGGGGGTCTGAATTCGACAAACACGCTTTCCTTCGGTAATCAGGCGATTCAAGATTCCCTTCGGGATGGTGTGCAGATCGCGGAGGTCGACGATCGATTCCGGGAAGTCCAAGGGCGGCGGTGCGGCCGGGAGAAAGTACCATCCGTAGACGAGGCCGCGGCGGATCTGGTCGCGAATCAACGGGACCTTCAGGAGGCCGCGCTCGACTAGATCCCGGGCGGAGTGAACCTGCGCGATCACCACACGTGTGGCCTTTTCCTGCACCAGGTCACAGGCCTGGGTCAAGACGACCCCGCGGATGCTCCACCGCAACGGCTCGGCGTCAGGATCCTCCGAGGGATCGTGGCCGAAGACGGGACAGTCATCGATGATATCCCCCTGCGAGATCGACTCGGAGGGTGGATGACGCTCATACATGGTCAGGGTCCTCTCCGCCCCTGGGAAGCGGGGGATCGGGTAGGCGATAAGGGCCCGGTCGTGCCGTGCATCGGACTGGCGTGCCCGGATAGGGAAGATCGAAGGGAGCGGAGATCTCCTGGCTGAGAAAGGGCTCGTCCGGCCAGCGATCCCTCCCAGGCCGCCATGTCACCGCGACGGGTTGAGGCTCCCGCGCAGGGCGAGCGCTCTCATCCTTGGGAGATCGCTCGAGAGGAACGATGCGGATTTGAACGCCCTTGCCCACCGCCGCGGCGATGCGGCGGAGCATTGTGAGCGAATGTCCGCTGTAATCGGCGTCTTCGAGCCGGCTGATGACCGACGCCGTCGTACCCACGCGTTGGGCCAACTCCTTCTGGGTCAGGCCGGCCTGAGTGCGGAGATCGTAGATCAGCCGGGCCACCTCGGCCTTTCCCTCCTCTTCCTCCAAGATCGCTTCCATCTCGGGTTTGCCCTCAAGAGACCGTCGATGGAGAATCTCAACAGCGTCCGTCGTTGTCTTGGCCTTCTTTCGACTTGCCATCATCAGGTCCTCCTCTGGCCCTCGCAACCGCTCTCCATACACTCTACGCTTCGCAATATTGCGAATCAAGCCCGAGTTCGGAGCAACGGGCGTCAACCGCCCGGCCCATCTCGATTCATGGGCGCTTCTGCCACGCCCGGCCCAGGGCGTCGGCGGCGAGGATCGCGTCGGCGACCATGTCGGGAGTGACCTCAAACGGCTCGTTGTGGATGGTCTCGCCGGTCGCGGTGGCGCGGCGGGCGATCGGGTCCAGTTGCTCGCGGGTCGGCTTGGTCAGCCCGATGCCGGCCAGGGTGATCGGCAGGCCCACCTCGGAGGAGAAGCCCAGCACTTCGGCGACGGTCGCGCGCGGGGCCCCTTCGAGGACCAGTTGGACCAATAATCCGAAAGCCACTTTCTCGCCGTGGAAATAGGCGTGGGTCTGGTGGGCGGCGGTCAAGCCGTTGTGCACGGCGTGGGCCGCCGCCAGGCCGGAGGACTCGAAGCCCAGGCCCGAGAGCAGGGTGTTGGCCTCGACCAGCCGCTCCAGCGCGGGCGTGACGACCTGGGTCGTGACGGCGTGCAAGGCCGCGGCGCCGTCGGCCAGCAGCGTCCGGTAGCAGAGCTCGGCCAGGGCCAGCGCGCTCTGGGTCGAGCCGCCGCCGCGCATGTTCTTCACCGCGCCGGCGACGCAGGTCCTGGCCTCGAACCAGGTGGCCAGTGCGTCGCCCATGCCGGCGACCAGCAGCCGAGGCGGTGCCTGCGCGATCACCTGGGTATCGACCAGGACCAGATCGGGATTCTTCCGATAGAACCGGTACTCCTGGAAAACGCCTTCCTCGGTGTAGATCACCGACAGGGCGCTGCACGGTGCGTCGCTGGAGGCAACCGTCGGGCAGTTGACCACCGGCAGCCCCAGGTCGGCGGCGGCCGCCCGGGCGGTGTCCAGGACCTTGCCGCCGCCGGCGCCGACGATCGTGCGGGCCGCGCACGCCCGCGCCGCGGCCTTCACCCGCTCGATCTCGGCCAGCGAACATTCGCCGCCGAAGCGGTGCACGGCGTGCCGCAGCTTCGCCGCGTCCAGGCTCGATTTCCACGTCTCGGCCAGCCGGCCGATCACCGTCTTGCCGGCGATGATCAGCGCGGGGCCTTCCAGTCCCAGCGCGGCCATCTCCCGCCCCAGCGCGGCGGTCGCTCCTCTGCCCTGCGTGTACCGCCCGGGGGAACAGAAAACCGAGAGCATCGCGCGTCCCCTTTCCTTTCCTCGGAAGGAACTTGAAACTAAACCTGACCCGAATGCCAGGTGACCCGAATGCCCGGCTCTTCGCCCGCCACTCGCTCCGGAGTCGCGCCGGCCGGCTCTTGCTGTTGCACCTCGTTCCTCGGGCGTGAAGGCTCTCGGGACTTGCTGCGGACCAAGGTCCGGATGGCCAGGGCAGAGACCACGGCGGTCCACAGCGCAATCCCGACGTCCCAGTACCCAACGAAGAGGCCGCCGACGCCGCCCAGTCCGGCCAGGACCACAACCCCATCGGCGAGCACGGATGTCCGCCGCGGTCGGTCCGGGATGCGAACGCAGCAGCGGTCGAACGTCCCGACGGTCAGCCACAACAACCCGAGGGTCAGAACGATCGCCTCGATGTCCCAGAAGCTGACCGACCAGAGGGTATCCTGAGAGTGAACCGACCGTGCCATCAGGAGATCGACGCATTTTCCGACGGCCGCCAGGGGACTAGCGCATGGCGTGCTCCCGGTCGGGCGTCGTGCGAGCGAAAGATACCTCACTCTCGCATGGGGCACGACATTTGACAAGTGTCATGGTGCCGGCGGGATGATCGGACCTCGGCCGCGATCCGCCTCACCTGGCGGTTCGAGCCCCAGCGCTTTCAACTGAGCCACCATCCGCTCATTTCGCTGACGCTCGGCCTCAAGTTGCTGGGCGAGTTGGTCGCGTTCCCCAGCCAGGCGGTGGTGCTCCTGGGCGAGTTGGTGGTGCTCCTGGGCGAGCTGGTCGCGTTCCCCAGCCAGGCGATCGCGTTCCTCCGCGAGCTCTTGATACGTCAAGAACCGCCGGCCGTCGGGACCGTAAATCGTCAACTCGCTCCCCGACAGGTCGAACCGGATGCCGAGCCGGGGGCTGGTCCATCCATTCATATTCGGGATCGCCTTCAGCTCGCCTTCCGTGCGCTGGAACCCGGTCAGCTCCACCTCGTCCGGGTCGTAGATGTAATACTCCTGGACACCATATTTTTCATAGAACTTGAACTTGCCGATCATCTCGGGGGGACGATTGCCGGGTGAGAGGACCTCGAAGACGACCTGCGGGGCGATCCCCCCCTCTTCCCACTGCTTATACGAGCCGCGATCGCCTTTGGGCCGGCCGAAGGCGACGAGCGTATCGGGAGCCTGGACAATCTCGGGGTGACCCTCCACCGGGTACCAGAACAGATCGCCCGCGACGAAGACATCCGCGCGGTCGTGATAAGTCCGATCCAGCCCCTCCTTGATCGTGACGATCCAACGGAACTGGAGCGTGTTCTCCGCCATCGGCTTCCCGTCGGTTTCCGGATAGATGATCCGCCGGGGGCCAGTGATGATGCTCATGGTCACTCTCGGTAATCAATCACGATCGTACGCCAGGTTGGGCGCCAGCCAGCGCTCGACCTCGGCGATGGGCATGCCCTTGCGGGCCGCGTAGTTCTCGACCTGGTCCCGCGTGATGAAGTCCACGGCGAAGTAGCGGGCCTCGGGATGGGCGAAATAGAGGCCGCTGACCGACGCTCCCGGGTACATGGCGAACGACTCGGTCAGGACGATCCCGGCGGCTGGCTCGGCGTCGAGCAGCTGCCACAAGGCGCGCTTGTCGGTGTGGTCGGGGCAGCTCGGGTATCCGGCCGCCGGCCGGATGCCGCGGTACTTCTCCTCGATCAGGTCGTCGTAGCCGAGGTTTTCCCCGCGGCCGTAGCCCCACTCCCCGCGCACGCGCTGGTGCAGCATCTCGGCCAGGGCCTCGGCCAGGCGGTCGGCCAGGGCCTTGCTCATGATGGCGTTGTAATCGTCGTGCTCGCGCTCGAACTCGGCGACGATCGCTTCCAGGCCCAGGCCGGCTGTCACCGCGAAGGCGCCCAGGTAGTCGGGCAGCCCGGTCTGGCGCGGCGCCAGGTAATCGGCCAGCGAGCGGAACGCCGTCTGACCGTCGCGCTCCCATTGCTGCCGAAGCATCGGCAACCGCATTCGCTCAGTCTGTCGGGACTCGTCCTCGTAGACGACGATGTCATCCCCCTCGGCGTTTGCGGGGAAGAAGCCGTAGACCGCGTTGGCGGTCAGACGACGCCCGGAGACGATCTGCCGCAGCAGGGACTGGGCGTCGTCGAAGAGTTCGCGCGCTCGGGGACCCAGCTCGGGGTCGTTGAAGATCCGCGGGTATTTCCCCTTCAGCTCCCAGGTGAGGAAGAAGGGGGACCAGTCGATGAACGGGACGATTTCGGCCAGCGGGATGTCGCGCAGGACTCGCGTGCCGAGGAACGAGGGTACGGCGATCGGCGGGTTCGACCAGTCCAGGCGAAGCCGGCGCTGGAACGCCTCGGCATAGGGGACGAGCTTCCGCTGGGCGCGCCGGCCGAAGGCGATGCGCTCCTGCTCCTGCTGGGCGCGGTTCTGGCGGTCCAGCGCGGCGCGCGCGTCGAGCCGGCTCAGGCGGTCCACCACGCTGACGCTCCTGGAGGCGTCCTTGACGTGGATGACGGTCCCCTGGTACTGCGGCGCGATCTTGACGGCCGTGTGCTTGGCGCTGGTCGTCGCCCCGCCGATCAACAGGGGCATCTCGAAGCCGTTGCGCTGCATCTCCCGGGCCACGTGCACCATCTCATCGAGCGACGGCGTGATCAAGCCGGAGAGCCCGATCATGTCGACCCGGCGCTCGCGGGCTTCGCTGAGGATCTTCTCGCAGGGGACCATCACGCCCAGGTCGATGATCTCGTAATCGTTGCAGGCCAGGACGACGCCGACGATGTTCTTGCCGATGTCGTGCACGTCCCCCTTGACCGTGGCCATCAGCACCCGGCCCCGCGTCTGCCGATGCGCGGCGGCCCCGTTGCCCGCCGAGCCGTCGGCCGCGGCGGCCGCGGCCTTGGCCTTCTCGGCCTCCATGAACGGTGTCAAGTAGGCGACGGCCTTCTTCATCACGCGGGCGCTCTTGACCACCTGGGGCAGGAACATCTTCCCCGCCCCGAACAGGTCGCCCACGACGTTCATACCGTCCATGAGCGGGCCCTCGATGATCTGCAACGGCCGCTCGTACGTCTGCCGCGCCTCCTCGGTGTCGGCCTCGATGTAGTCGATGGTCCCGGTGATCAAGGCGTGCTCGAGCCGCTGCGCGACCGGGGCGTCGCGCCAGGCGAGGTCCTTCCCCTTGTCCTTCTTCTGTGCCGACTTCACCGATTCGGCGAACTCGGTGAGCCGGTCGGCGGCGTCCGCCCGGCGGTTCAGGAGCACGTCCTCGACGCGCTCGAGCAGGTCCTTGGGGATCTCCTCGTAGACCTCGAGCTGGCCGGCGTTGACGATGCCCATATCCAGCCCGGCGCGAATCGCATGGTACAGGAACGCGGCGTTCATCGCCTCGCGGACCACGTCGTTGCCGCGATACGAGAACGAGACGTTGCTGACGCCGCCCGAGGTCTTGCAGTGCGGCAGCAGCCGCTTCAGCTCGCGCACCGCCTCGATGAACTCGACGGCGTAGTTGTTGTGCTCCTCGATCCCGGTGCCGACCGTGAGGATATTCACGTCGAAGATGATGTCCTCGGGCGGGAAGCCGGCCTGTTCGGTCAGGAGCTTGTACGCCCGCTGGCAGATGGCGACCTTGTGCTCCCTGGTGACGGCCTGGCCCTGTTCATCGAAGGCCATGACCACGACGGCCGCCCCGTAGCGGCGGACCAGCCGGGCCTGGCGGAGGAATTCCTCCTCGCCCCCCTTGAGGCTGATCGAGTTGACGATCGACTTACCCTGGACGCACTTCAGTCCCGCCTCGATGACCTCCCACTTCGAGCTGTCGATCATGATCGGGACCCTGGCGATCGACGGGTCGGCCGAGACCAGGTTGAGGAACCGAGTCATCGCCTGCACGCCATCGATGAGGCCCTCGTCCATGTTGACGTCGATGAGGTTGGCACCCCCTTCGACCTGGTCGCGGGCCACGGCCAGCGCGGCCTCGTAGTCGCCGCTCTTGATCAGGCGGGCGAACCGCTTCGAGCCGGTGATGTTGGTCCGCTCGCCGATCATCAGGAAGTTGGTCTCGGGGCGGATGACCAGGGGCTCCATGCCGCTGTACGTGGACCAGTGGGGCAAATCGGGGACCCGGCGCGGCGGGACGCCGTCGACCGCCTGGGCGATGGCCGCGATCCACTCCGGCGTCGTGCCGCAGCAGCCCCCGACGAGGTTCAACCAGCCGTTGCGGGCGAACTCGCCCAGCACGGCGGCGGTGTGGTCCTTGTCGCCCAGGAACCCGCCGAAGCCGTCGGGCATGCCGGCGTTGGGATAGCAACTGACCCGCGTGCGACAGATCGACGACAGGGTCTCGATCGCGCCGCGCATCAGGTCGACCCCCACGGCGCAGTTGACCCCGACGCTCAGGGCCTCGACATGCGCGACCGAGTAATAAAACGCCTCGATCGGCTGGGCCGAGAGCGTGCGCTGGTTGTCGAAGATCGTGCCCGAGATCATCACGGGCAAGCGCGTCCCGGTCTCCTCGAAGAAGGCGTCGATGGCGAAGAGGCAGGCCTTCAGGACCAGCGTGTCGAATGAGGTCTCGGGGAGCAGGATGTCGACCCCGCCTTCCACCAGGGCCCGGATCTGCTCCGTGTAGTTGGCGACCATCTGGTCGAAGGTGGTGTCGCGGCGGCCCGGATCCTCGACGTGGATGCCCATCGAGAGCTGGCGCTTGGTCGGCCCGATGCTGCCGGCGACGAACCGAGGCTTGCTCGGATCCTTGCGGGTGAACTCGTCGGCCGCGCGGCGGGCCAGCTCGGCCGCGGTCCGGTTCAGCTCGGAGACGTGCTCCTGGAGCTGGAACTCCTCCAGCGACATCGCGGTGCCGTTGAACGTGTCGGTCTCGATGATATCGGCGCCGGCTTCGAGGTAGGCGCGATGGATCCCCTCGACGAGCTGCGGCTGGGTCAGGACGAGGATCTCAGTGCAGTTCTTGAGGTCGCAGGGGTGCTGGGCGAACCGCCGTCCCCGATAGTCCTCCTCCCGGAGCTGGTAAGAGTAGAGGAGCGCGCCCATTGACCCGTCGAGGAGCATGATCCGCCGCGAGAGGATGTCCTCGAGCCGGCCGCGAATATCCTTCGTTTGCGTCGTCGCCATCGATCTCCTGTCGCCCCTCAAGAGCCTGGTGCGCAGTGGGTCAAGGCCAATTCTTTCGCACCAGTCGGTACACTAAACCGAATGCCGGCTTGATTATCGTGCGTTTCGTTTTTGGGTGTCAAGCGACGTTGCACGGTCGCATCGGCTCCAGTTTGTGCCGGTTTCTTGATAGAATGGAGTGGATCGAACCGCGCGATGACGGGTACTGGGGAGACGATCGAGTCGTGGAACGGGAACCCGGGCAGGACACCTCCGACCGCATTCTGGACTGGCAGCCCCGGCGGCTGGCCGGCTTTGGTGCAGGATCCCTGGCTGAGCACCAGCGCCTGGTCGTGAACCCCTTGCTCACCTTCGTCACCTGCGTGGCCGCGGCTGAGCTGGTCCGTGCTTCGTTGCATTCGCGCCATTTCCCCTGGTTCGTCACGGGCGTTGCGCTCTTTCTTCTGGCCTTCTTCCTGCTCCAGTTCCATTGCCTCGACTGCGGCCGGACCGGCTGGATCTGGCAGGCGCGCCGGCACGCCTGCCCTGCGGTGCGGGGTCGCTGGTGGAAGGGCGAATTCCGCCTGTTCCGTGGCCCTGGCCTGACGACTCAGCTCGTCCTCTGGACCTACCTCCTGGGCCCCGCGTTCTTCCTCGTCCTTGTCTGGCTCTGGACCCGCCCTTGACCGCGATCCGGATTCACCTTGCCAGGCGGGCGCGGCCGGCTATGATGTGCCGGCCGGCGGGACGGACCCCCGAGGCTCCTCACCAGCGAAAGGATTCGCCCCATGAGTTCGCTCCTGGCCTGGCCGGTCGCTCGGCCTCTGACGGCGCGCGCACGACCGATTGCCGAGGCCGTGGCGGGACCGGGCCGGCACGTCCCGGCCCTCGACGGCATCCGTGGCCTGGCCGTCCTGCTCGTTTTGGTCTTCCACATCTTCCAGGTCGAGCCGGCCCCGCGGCAGACCTGGCTCCGCCTGGGTTACGCGGCGACGCGGTTCGGCCAGACCGGCGTCGATCTCTTCTTCGTGCTCTCGGGATTCCTGATCACGGGCATCCTGTTCGACTCCAAGACGTCGCCGCGCTATTTCCTCAACTTCTATGGCCGGCGGACCCTGCGCATCTTCCCCCTGTATTACGGCGTCCTGGTCGTGCTCCTCGTGATCCTGCCGGCGGTCTTCGGCCTGCGCGTGACCGGGATCGCGCCGGTCTGGTTGTGGACCTTCTCGGCCAACTTCGCGATGGCGGCGGGGGCCGACGGGGGGATGCTGGGCCATTTCTGGTCGCTGGCCATCGAGGAGCAGTTCTACCTGGCCTGGCCGTGGATCGTCTACGCCCTCGGTCGCGCGGCCCTGATGCGCGTCTGCCTGGTCAGCCTGGTGGCGGCCGCCGGCGTGCGCGTGCTGGTCGAGTCGCAGGGAGTCTCTTCCTTCATGATCACTCCCTGCCGGGTGGACACCCTGCTCCTGGGCGCCCTGCTGGCGCTGGCGGCACGCTCGCCCCTGGGGCTGGTCGATTGGTCGAGGCAGGCGGTGGCCCTCGCGCTGGCCGCCCTCGCACTCGGCCTGCCGCTCTGCGGGACCATGCGGGGCAGCGGCTCGGTCTGGCTCCAGGTCGTCAAGTACCCGCTGATCGCCGCGCTCTACGGCGCGGTCCTTGTTCTCGGCGTCACAGCCCCCCGAGGGTCGAGGATCGGCCAGTTCTTCAACCACGGTGCTCTGCGCAACCTGGGCAAATACAGTTTCGGTCTCTATGTCTATCATCCACCCTTGATCCAAGGCGTGCACTGGCTCTTCCAGGTCGTCCCGGGTGCCGCCCCGCTGACCGAGGTGCACCCGGCCATCGCCTTGGTCGTCAAGGTGGTGATCATCGCCGCCGGATCATACGGCCTGGCCTGGCTGAGCTGGCACCTCTATGAGAAACGGTTCCTGGCCCTGAAGCGATACTTCGAATACTCCTGATCGGCATCAAAGGACTCGATTCAGATCATTATCTTTCGCGGACTTGACTTCGGCTGAACCCCTTGATATCATTTCTATATCAGGCTGTCGCAAGCTCATCCGAGGGAGGGTCCTATGCCGGATCTCTTGGTTCGTGACGTTGATGAGGCAACCGTGGCGCGTCTCAAGGAGCGGGCCCACTTGAATGGGCGCTCGCTGGGGGCCGAGTTGAGGATGATCCTAGAGCAGGCGGCCACGCAGGTAGCCATGACCACGGCCCGCGCTCTCGCTGAGCAGATGGCGCGGCGGCTGGCGGGTCGCACGCACACCGACAGCGCCGAGCTCCTCCGCGAGGATCGTGACCGATGACCGGACCCTCCGCACCCGACCTGAGCGAGAGGTTTCAAGACCCGTCGGCAAACGGCACCGCTCACTTCGTGATCGATGCGGGAGTTGCCATCAAGTGGTATGTGCCGGAGGTCCACGAGGCCGAGGCGAGACGGTTCCTCGACCCGTCGTTCAGGCTGCATGTCCCCGAGTTCTTCTTCCCGGAGTTCGGCAACATCCTCTGGAAGAAGGCCCGCGTCCTGAAGGTGCCCGAGATTACAGTGGATGAAGGCCGGGACATCATCGGCCTATTATGGAAAGTCGCCCTGACGGTCCATCCCATGGCACCGCTGCTCGAGGGGGCGTATGACCTGGCGGTCGGTCCGGAGCGGCTGACCGTCTACGACTCCTGCTACCTAGCCCTGGCGCGCGCCCTGGGATGCCGCCTTGTGACGGCCGACCGGGCCTTCTACGACGCCCTGATCAAGAGTCCGCATGGCGCTCACCTTCATTGGGTCTCCGATCCCATCTGAGCGAAGCCCCCAAACCTTCTCGTCCTGAATCGACGTGCCGCACCCAAGGCGTTCCCGGTCTTGGGGTAACGGCTTGGCCCCGGCGGCCTGTCGGATCTTTACAACGCGTCCCGCGGAAGGAATGATATACGGTTTACTCTCTCGAACCACTGGGTTGGGGATACGAGGGGACGACGCCGTGCATGAGGAAGCCATCCGCAAGGCGGATGTCCTGATCGAGGCGCTGGGCTATATCCGCAAGTTCCATGGGCGGTTCACCGTCATCAAGCTGGGCGGCTCGGTGATGGAGGATCCCGAGACGCTTCGCGCCCTGCTGGTGGACGTGGTCTTCATGCAGACGGTCGGGATGCGTCCCGTGGTCGTACATGGTGGAGGCAAGGCGATCACCGTGGCGATGGAGCAGGCCGGGTTGACTCCCCGGTTCGTGCAAGGCCGGCGCTACACCGATGCGGCAACCCTGGAGATTGTCGCCCGGGTGCTGGCCGAGGAGATCAATGCCGACATCGTGCGGCACATCAACAAGTTCGGCGGCCGGGCTTCCGGGTTGCACCACAAGGCGACGCTCCAGTGTCTGTACGGGCGCCGGCTGACACTCGCCAACGGGCCTGGCGAGCCGGTCGACCTGGGGCTGGTGGGCGAGGTGACCGAGGTCGAGACGCCCCTGATCGAGAATCACTGCCTGGCCGGCGTGGTTCCGGTCCTGCCGTCGCTGGCCGAGGACCAGGAGCACGAGGGCCAGTTGCTCAACGTCAATGCCGACACGGCCGCCGCCGCCGTGGCGCGGGCCCTCCAGGCCGAGAAGCTCGTGTTCCTGACCGATACGCCGGGGATCCTCCGCAAGAAGGACGAACCCGGCAGCCTGATCCCGGGTCTGACTCCCATCGATTGCCGCGACCTGATCGCCCAGGGCGTGATCGACCGGGGGATGATCCCCAAGGTCGAGGCCTGCCTGACCAGCCTGGAGGCCGGGGTCCACAAGACCCACATCATCGACGGGCGGCTCCCCCATGCGTTGCTCCTGGAGATCTTCACCGATACCGGGATCGGTACCGAAATCGCTGTCGAGGAAACTCGCTCGTCCGTGGTCCGTCGTCCGTGGTCCGTGGTTCGCTGACGCTTTAGTCTGTGGTCCGTGGTCCGTGGTTCGCTGACGCGGGCTGACGGGCCTGGCCTGGGAAATTGAGGCACTCGAAGATAGGCCACGACGGCGCAGGGGAGCGGCAGCTCCGACCACGGACCACGGACCACGGACAAAGGACAAAAGAAGATGCATCCGGCAAGTCTCAGCACCCAGGCGACGATCGCACGGTTTGAGAAGTACGTCATTCCGAATTACCGGCGGTTCCCCGTCTGCCTGGTGCGGGGCGAGGGATCGTGGGTCTGGGACGCCGAGGGCCATCGCTACCTGGACCTCTTCCCGGGCTGGGGCTGCAACCTGCTGGGTCATTGCCCGCCCCGGGTCGTGGAGGCGGTCCGCGAGCAGGTCGGCCGGCTGATCCATGTGCCGAACACCTGGTACATGGAGCCCCAAGGGGCACTGGCCGAGGCGCTGTCGACCCGGTCGTTTGGCGGTCAGTGTTTCTTCTGCAACAGCGGGGCGGAGGCCAACGAAGCGGCCATCAAGCTGGCGCGGGCGTATGGTCACGACCGCGGGCGGTTCCAGATCGTGACGATGGAGGGGGGCTTCCATGGGCGGACCTACGCCGCGCTGACGGCCACGGCCCAGCCCAAGTA
>JAJPJC010000101.1 GCA_021324445.1 Isosphaeraceae bacterium | reverse complement strand
GGTCTCTGCGGTGAATCCGTCCCCTCCCTCGCGGCAGAGCCAGGAGGGCGGGTCGGGAGGGTCCGGGGGACTGGAGCCCGATGCGCTCCCGGTCGGCTCCTCGGCGTGTTCCTCGGCGGTCTCGGCGGTCTCTGCGGTGAATCCGTCCCCTCCCGCTCGGCGGTGTGACGGGTGGTCCAAAAGGTGGTGATCGCCGCGGAGTGTCGGAATTCCTCGAGGGAATCGACGGTCCCCACGTGCGGTGGGTCCTTCCCCATCTTCGTCACCAGGTTGCCGTCGATCAATTCAACCCGGTCGCGTCGCGAGAGACCAGGCAGGGGCGGACAGCATCATCAGGCCGGAGCCGCGACCTTGACCGAACGGGCGGTCTCGGCCACAATCCGATCTCGACTGCACTCGCAATCAGACAAGGACGTGGAGTCGAGGCGGATGGCCGGAGCGAGGCGGTTTGGCGAGACGGCGCTCATCCTCCTGGCGATCGCGGTCCGGGTGGCCGCCGTGCTCGTCTTGCGGAGCTACGACGTCTCGCGAAGCACGTACGAGCACGGCGAGATCGCGGCCAACCTGCTGGCCGGGCACGGCTTCTCGATGCGGTTCCTGGGAGCGGAAGGTCCGACCTCGCAGCAGGCGCCTGTCTACCCGCTGTGCGTGGCCGCCGCGTACGCCCTGGGTGGAGTCGGTACGCCTCGGGCCTTGCTGATCCTGGAGCTCGGGCAATCGGTCCTGGGCGGTCTTCTGGTCTGGGGCGTGCTCCGTCTCGCCCGGCTCGTGGCTCCGGGGCATCGGTGGTTGGCCGCGGTCGCCGGTCTCGTCGTCGCGGTCCACCCGACGCTCGTCTACGCCGCGACCCACGTGCAGGTGGCCACCCTGGGCACGACCGTGCTGGTCTGGACGCTGGCCGCCGGCTACCAGGCCGGGGCGACAGGCCGACCGCGGGATGCCGTGATCGCGGGTGGATGGCTGGCCCTGCTTGCCTTGACTGATCCCATCCTGTCGCTGGCCAGCATCGGCGTCGCCTGGGCGATCGCGCAAGGCCGCACCGGCGTGCCCGGCCGGCGGCGCCAGTCCTTCCGCTTGACGACGCTGGCGATCGTCACCGGCCTGGCGGGCATCGCCCCCTGGCTGGCGCGCAACGTCCAGGTTCACGGCGAACTCGTCGCGATCAAGAGCACCTTCGGCTACGCGTTCTGGCAAGGCAATTGTGCGCTGAGCGAGGGGACGGACAAGGTCCGACGATCGTCGGTCGACCGCATCGTGGAACGCAGCCGAACGGCCGCAAGCCTGAGCAGCCTGAATCGGATGCTCTGGACGGCCCGCCACGAGGCCGGCTACCTCGATGACATCGCCTTGACCAGGGCCGACTACCGACTGCTGGGTTCGGTCACGGAGCCGCAGCGATCGCGCATCCTCTTTCATCGAGCACTGGCCGAGCTCCGCGCCGAACCCTGGCGATATCTGCGGCTCTGCCTGCGGCGGCTCCGCTACTTCCTCCTGTTCGATGAGACCAATCCCAAGTCCAGGGTCTGGGCCTATCGCGTGGCCCACCTGGGGCTGACCCTCTTCGCCCTGGCAGGGCTGTTGCTGGCCAGTCCCGGGGTTCGGTCGCGGCTCCTGCCGACGATCGCGATCGCGGCGGCCCTCACCGTCTTCCACACGTTGACGATCGTCTCCGCCCGGTTCCACATCCCCATCGAGCCGATGATGGCCCTCTGGGGGGCGGCGGGTCTGACGCGTTGGGAAGCCGGCCGCGGAGGTCGCTCAACCCCGGCTCCCCACCACGTCGAGGGCATCCGGGTCATACACGGGCTTGGCCTGGTCGAGCAGAGACCCAGCCTCGACTCGGTCCCGTGAGCGGGCGACCAGCAACGCCAGGATCAGGCTGGTGAGCATCGCCCCGAGGCTGATCAAGGCGGCGCTGCCCCAGGCGATGGCCGCCAAGGGAACGCCCTCGACGGACGGGGGACCGCCCACACACGTCAAGAAGGCGCCCAGCACGGACGCCGTCGGCACGCCCGCGCCGATGGCGACCACACTCCTGGGTCCCAGGGACTCCCCGCGCGAGGAACGGGGAAGATGGAGCTCCAGCTCCCGCATCCGCTCGAGATGCTCCCATTCTCGCTTCTTCTGCCGATGCTTGAGCGTGATGATGGTCGGGACCAGGACCAGCGGCATCAGGATTGTCGTGACCGGGATGATCGTTTCTTCCATTGCATTCATTCCTCGAGGAAAGAGGGAGGGAGTGCGAGGCGGCCAGGGCCCTGGGGAAACTCAACTCGACCACCCCTCGCCCGATGCGCCTCATGCATGGTAAGGTGGCGTTTCATTTCGATCCAGACGAACGAGGGCACGGAGAGGAAGAAGCCATGGCGCGCGACCATCTGTTGGTGATCGACCAGGGAACGACCAGCACGCGGGCCGTCGTCTATGACGCCCGGCTCCAGGCACTCGGGCAAGGCCAGGCCGAGGTCTTGCCGAGCTATCCCCAATCGGGCTGGGTGGAGCACGACGCGGCGGCCCTGCTTGGCTCGGTCGGACCACAGGTGACTCGTGCGCTGGCTGAAGCCGGCTCATCACCCGATCGGATCGCAGCCATCGGCCTGACCACCCAGCGCGAGACCACCATCGTCTGGGAACGAGCCAGCGGCCAGGCGATCGCGCCGGCCCTGGTCTGGCAGGACCGCCGGACGGCTGCGGCCTGTGAGCAGCTCAAGCAGCGGCAGGAGTGGGTCGCGGATCGCACCGGACTGGTCATCGACCCGTATTTCTCCGCGACCAAGATCGCCTGGATTCTGGACAATGTCCCGGACGCCCGCCGCCGTGCCGAGGGCGGCGAGCTCGCCGCGGGGACGGTCGACGCCTTCCTGGTCTGGCACCTGACCGGCGGTCATCGGTTCGTCACCGACGCCACCAATGCATCGCGGACCCTCCTGATGGACCTCAAGACGCTCCAATGGGGGGAGGATCTCTGCGAACTATTCGGTGTCCCACCCGGATTATTGCCCGAAATCCGTCCCAGCTCGGGGGAGTTTGGCCAGACTCGGGGGCTCGACTTCCTGCCCGACGGCCTGCCGATCCTGGGCATCGCCGGCGATCAGCAGGCGTCGCTGATCGGCCAGGGATGCGTCGAGCCGGGCCAGGCGAAGTGTACCTACGGCACAGGCGCCTTCCTGCTGGCCCAGACCGGGGGTCGGATTGTCCCGTCGCGCAGCGGCCTGATCACGACCCTGGCGGCCACAATCGGCGATCAGCCGCCCCAGTATGCCCTGGAGGGGAGCGTCTTTGTCGCGGGGGCGGCCGTCCAGTGGTTCCGGGACGGGCTCAAGGCGATCGGCGCCTCGTATGAGATCAATCCGCTCGCGCTGGATTCGGATCCGACCATGGATGTCCTCTTCGTACCGGCCTTGACCGGCCTGGGCGCTCCCTACTGGCAGCCCTCGGCGCGGGGGACCATCTTCGGGCTGACCCGCGCGACCTCGCTGGCCGACCTGGCGCGGGCCACGCTCGAAGGGGTCGCCTTCCAGGTCGCCGACCTGATCGAGGCGATGAACCAGGACCTCGGGTACCCCTTGACCGAGATCCGCGCCGACGGCGGCATGGCCCGGTCCGACCCGTTCCTCCAGTTCCAGGCCGACCTGCTCGGCCTGCCGATCCGCCGCAGCCCGCAGACCGAATCGACGGCCCTCGGCGCCGCGCTCCTGGCCGGGCTCGGCGCGGGCTTATGGCCGGATGCCTCCTCCGCGATCGAGCGGGTGCAGTCCGGGGGCCAGACCTTCGCCCCCGCCCGCGACGACGATTGGAGGAAGCAAGCGCGGGGTCGATGGCGGCACGCCGTGGAGACGGTGATCCAGCACTATTCTTGAGCGGAGAACGACACGGCCCCAGAGAAGCCGTGGCTCCCATCCTTCGAGCGGCGGACAATCTCCTGCGCGCTGAACAACTCGGAACGGTCTTGGGCATCCATCCTACTTATCCCGGCTGATGGTCCCGCCGCCGGCCAGGGCGGCCTGGGCCGCGGCCAGCCGGGCGATCGGGACGCGGAACGGCGAGCACGAGACGTAATCCATGCCGACCTTGTGGCAGAAGGCGACGCTGTCCGGGTCGCCGCCGTGCTCGCCGCAGATCCCCACCTTCAAGTGCTCGCCGTGCTTCTCCTGCCGCGCCTTGCGGCCCTTGGCCGTGCCGATCTCGACCAGTTGCCCCACCCCCTTGACGTCGAGCGTCTGGAACGGATCGACCGGGAGGATCTTCTGCTCGACGTAGGTCGGCATGAACGAGCCGATGTCGTCGCGGCTGAAGCCGAAGGTCAACTGGGTCAGGTCATTGGTGCCGAACGAGAAGAATTGGGCCTCCTCGGCGATCTGGTCGGCCGTGAGCGCGGCGCGGGGCACCTCGATCATCGTGCCGATCAGGTACTCGACCTTCACTCCCGCGTTCTTCATCTCCTCCTCGGCGACGGCGACCGCCCGCTTCTTGAGCAAGGCCAGTTCCTCGACGGTCCCGACCAGCGGGATCATGATCTCCGGCAGGACGGTCTTGCCCCGCTTCTGGACGTCGATCGCCGCCTGGATGATGGCGCGGATCTGCATGTCGCCGATCTCGGGGAACTTGATCGGCAGCCGGCAGCCGCGCAGGCCCAGCATCGGGTTGGCTTCGTGGAGCTGCTCGACCCGGCGCCGGACCTTCTCGACCGAGATCCCGAGCTGGCGCGCAACCTCGGCCTGGCCGGAGGGATTGTCGTCCTTGGGCAGGAATTCGTGCAGCGGGGGATCCAGCAGGCGGATGGTCACCGGCAGGCCGTCCATCGCCTCGAAGATGCCGATGAAGTCCTGCTTCTGGAACGGCTCGAGCTCGGCCAGGGCGGCCCGGCGGCCCGCCTCGTCGTCGGCCAGGATCATCTTCCGCATGGCGACGATCCGGTTCTCGGCGAAGAACATGTGCTCGGTGCGGCACAGGCCGATCCCCTCGGCGCCATAGGAGCGGGCGCGGGCCGCGTCCTCGGGGGTGTCGGCGTTGGTGCGCACCTGGAGCGTCCGGACCTTGTCGGCCCAGGTCATCAAGGTCGCGAAATCGCCGGAGATGGTCGGGTCGACGGTCGGCACCTGGCCGATCATGACCTCGCCGGTGGTGCCGTCGATCGTCAGGTAGTCGCCGGCCTTGACCGCTTGTCCATTGATCGCGACCCGGCCGGCCGACTCGTCGATGTGGAGCGCGTCGCAGCCGACCACGCACGGCTTGCCCCAGCCGCGGGCAACGACGGCCGCGTGGCTGGCCTTGCCGCCGGTGGCCGTGAGGATCCCCTTGGCCAGGTGCATGCCGGCGACGTCCTCGGGGCTGGTCTCTTTCCGCACCAGCAGGATGGGCTCGTGGGGATGGGCCGCGTGGTGCGCGACGGCCGCCTCGGCCGAGAGGACCACCCTCCCGGAGGCCGCGCCGGGGCTGGCCGCGATCCCCCGCGCGACCGCCGTACGCTTCGCCTTGGGATCGAGCTGGGGCAGCAGCAGATGGTTGAGGCTCTCGGGGCTGACGCGCCGGATCGCCGTCGTCTCGTCGATCAGTCCCTGGCGCACCATCTCGACGGCGATCCGCACCGCCGAGGTGCCGGTCCGCTTGCCGGTGCGGGTCTGGAGCATGTACAGCGTCCCGTCCTGCACCGTGAACTCGATATCCTGCATCTCCTTGTAGTGCGTCTCGAGCTTCTGGCGGATGTCCAGCAACTGGTCATAGACCTGGGGCAGGTGTTCCCTCATATGGCTGATATGTTCGGGAGTGCGGATCCCCGCGACCACGTCCTCGCCCTGGGCGTTGACCAGGTAGTCGCCGAAGAAGTCGTTTTCCCCCGTGTTCGGGTCGCGGGTGAACGCCACGCCCGTGCCCGAGTTGTTCCCCGTGTTGCCGAAGACCATGGCCTGGACGTTGACCGCCGTCCCTTTCAGCCCGCTGATCCGCTCGATCCGGCGGTATTCCACCGCCTTCTTCCCCATCCAGCTATTGAAGACGGCCATGATCGCCTTCCAGAGCTGGTCCTTCGGGTCCTGGGGGAACGGTGCGCCGACGTGCTTTTCATACACTCCCTTATAGCGCCGGACCAGCTCCTTGAGGTCGTCGGCGTTCAAGTCGGTGTCGAGCTTGACGCCGCGCTGCTTCTTCAGCGCTTCGAGCTCGTGCTCGAAGGCTTCGTGCTCGACGCCCATCGCCGTGGAGCCGAACATGTCGATAAGCCGGCGGTAGCCGTCGTAGGCGAAGCGCGGGTTGCCGGTCTTCTTCGCCAGGCCCTCGACCGAGGCATCGGTCAGGCCGAGATTGAGGATGGTGTTCATCATGCCGGGCATCGACAGGGCCGCGCCGGAGCGGACGCTCACCAGCAGCGGGTCGGACGGGTCGCCGAACGTCTTACCGACGGCCTGCTCCATCCGAGCCAGGGCGGCCTCGACCTGCGGCTTGACCTCCTCGGGAAGCCGGCGGTCGCGGTCGTAGTAGGCGGCGCAGACCTCGGTCGTGATGGTGAACCCCGGCGGGACCGGGATGCCGATGACGCTCATCTCGGCGAGGTTGGCTCCTTTGCCGCCCAGCAGGTCCTTCAAGTCGGCTCGGCCCTCGGCCGCCCCTCCGCCAAACGAATAAACGTATTTCTGCGTGTTCGCCATCGTGGTTGCTCCCTCCCAGGTCTCCGCGCAGCCATGAGCACGGCGGTGGTCGTTGTTGTTCGTAATACCATGGGATACCGAAGGTTATCGGTTTGAGCACGGCTCGTCAAGCATTCGCGACGACGCGCCGCCGACCGCGGAGATCGCCGGGCTCCTCACCCCGCGATCGGACGCATCGCCCATCGCCATCCGGGTCTTGACGAGGGTCGAGGGGTTGCGCTAGTCTGGGCGGAGTGCGACCGCCCAAAGCCCACGCAAGGCTCGCTCACCCGGCGGGTTGCGCTGAAGGGAGCTTCGGTCCCACACCCGAGCCCAGCCCGCTTCCGGGGAGCCTTTTGAGACTGCCGACATCTTCCCATGATTGAGGAATCGGTCAACGGCCAGCGCCCGGGGCTGGCCCCGACCCCGCGGAGCTTGATCGACGGGGGTCCGACGCGGCTGTGGCACCACATCCCAGGCGATCATCAGCGGCCGAGCCGCCGCGAGACGTTCGACCTCTACTGGGACGATGTCAACGGGTTCGGCATGGTCCATCCTCGGGCCAAGGATCCCTGGGAGACTCTCGCTTACTACCAGACGGAAGGCGCGCGCTACTACACCCACGCCGATCCTCAGGACGCGGTGAAGGGAACGCCCGCGAGCACCCAGCGAACTGGGGGACTCAGACCGTTTCTGGCGCGCCTCCTCATGAGACTCGCCTGGTCGCAGGATTGGGGCGTCCCGTTCTCGGGGGAGGAGGTCGAGCACTGCTGTCCCAGGCACCCGGCGACGATCCTCGACGTGGGTTGTGGCCCCGGGGACCTGCTGGCCTATTGCCGGGACCGGGGCCACACGGTCGTCGGAGTCGAACCCGACCCCAAACCCCGCGCCACCGCGATAGCCAGGGGCCTGGTCGTCCATGCCGGCACCGCCGAGGACCTTCCCGAGCCGGTCCGCGCCCAGACCTTCGACGTGATCGTGGCCAGCCACGTCCTTCATCACTGCATCGACCCGGTCGCCGCCGTGCGCAACATCGCCGAGCGGCTCGCGCCCGGCGGCCGATTGA
Source organism: Isosphaeraceae bacterium (assembly GCA_021324445.1). Classification (GTDB taxonomy): domain Bacteria; phylum Planctomycetota; class Planctomycetia; order Isosphaerales; family Isosphaeraceae; genus JAJPJC01. Next base: position 645 of record JAJPJC010000101.1, on the reverse strand, counting down.
TCTGTGAGGTGCCCAACCAGGAATGCCTCGGGGCGCGCCGGGCCGGCATCGCCTGGTGCCCGCTCGACGTCCCCCGCCAGGCCAACGCCTTCACGCTGCGGAGCCTCCGTCGTCTGATCGAGCGCGCCTCACTCCGGGTCGAGGACGTCCGCTGGGCCCAGTATTGCCGGCAGTTCCGCCTGGCCTTGATCGAAGCCGAGCGACGGAAGTTCGACTTCTTCCTCGCCAGGGGATCGGATCGCGCCTCCCTCCCCGTGCGACCGACCCTGCTGAGCCGTTATGGTCTGCTCGCCGCGTCGCTCTTCGCCAAGCCCAACCTCAAATACGATGCCCTCCGGATCATCGCTCGCAAGGAACCCGAGCCTCGGGGTGCCTGACCATCCGGACCGGGTCGCCACTACAGCGGATTCCGCCCGGATGGCATCCGGGGTCCGTGGTCCAGTCAGGGCTGGCTCCTCAACCCCCCTGCCCCGCTTCGTAAGAGCGTTGGGAACGAATGCGAGCCGGTGCGGAACGCCCCGGAGGGGCGGCGGTCAAGAGCCAGGGGTGAAACCCCTGGAGGATTGGGCGAAACCGTCGTACCGTCGCCCCGTCGGGGCTCGGCAGGGGAGGGAATGGGAGACGTCGCGTCCGGTCCAGGGGTTT
>JAJPJC010000267.1 GCA_021324445.1 Isosphaeraceae bacterium | reverse complement strand
GCCGTCGGTCGTGACCAGCAAGACATTGCGGGTCTTCAGGCGGGGCGATCCCAGCCGTTGCGATCCGGCCAGGCGGGATTCGTGGGCCAGCACCGCGGCGATCAGCACCGCGGCGACGATCCTGAGCAGTTTCATGGTGTTTTTTGGATCAGAGCGTTCGGACCAAGCGCGAGCGAGGGGAGAGGACGGGCCTGCCGGATCCCGGGGGAGATTCCCGGTTCCTGCCGCTGACCCATTCATCCGTCACAGAATAGCGGCCGGTGGGCCCGGCTGCAACGGTGCCGCCTCGAGAATTCCTCCGCCAGCCAATCCCGGACCGGCACGGCCGGCGGCGGTGCGCTCACGGAGGACGACGGCCGTGGTGCGGGCCAGCCGCCGCCGAGCCCCGGGCGATCGATCACTTCACTTGATCTTGGCTCCGACCGTGCACTCCGGGTCGTCCACCGTCAGGAGAATCACCTTCTCTCCCGAGGTGGCTGCCAGCAGCATCCCGTTGGAAGTCTCGCCGCGCAGCAGGGCCGGCTCCAGGTTGTTGACCACCACGATCAACTTCCCCACGAGCTGCTCCGGACTGTAGTGCTGGCGGATCCCGGCGATGATCTGCTTCTGCTGATCCCCCACGTCGATCTGCAACAAGACCAGCTTGTCCGCATTGGGGTGCGGCCGCGCCTCCAACACCTTGGCGACCCGAAGCTCCAGCTTGGCGAACGTCTCGTAGGAAACCGGTTCAGCCATCGCGATCTCCCTCATGGCCCTGGGCTTGTTGCGCGGTACCCCGGAGCGGAGGACCATCAACTTAGGGTAGCGATCCACGCCAACGGCTGTCAAGGCGACTGATGTACGAACTATCACTAGACGCGGCCGCCAGTGGACCGGATTTACCGCGGCCTCACCAGGCGGAACAATCCGTCCCAGAGGCGGCCGATCACCGCAGCGGCGACGACGAAGGGAGTGCTCGGGTGCTTGAGCACCGTGGGAATGTTCCGCTCGAAGACGAAGTGGCCGAAGAACATGAAGGCGTAGGCCGAGAGGAACAGGGCGAGCGACCAGAACGGCCGGAACGGAACCAGGAGGACGGCAAGGGCGGCCATCGGCCAGCCGACGCCGACGTGCAGGAGATGGTTGACCGGGTGGCGGTGGTCCTGGCGATAGCGGGCCACCAGGCCGACCGGCCGAGGGCTCGACTCAACGTCAACGGATCCCGAGGTCGCCGACAAGACCGCGGCGGGCTCGCTCATCGGAGAACTCCTTTCCTCATGCCGTGCCGCTCCGCAAAAGACTTCTGGATTCTTGGGAAGACTTAACCACGAAATACACGAAAGGCACGAAAGGGAAAGGAGTCTCGTTCTCTTTTTTCGTGTGTTTCGTGGATTTCGTGGTTAAATCTCCGAATGATCTTCCGGGGAATGATGCCTCGGCCGGTTCGGGTACAGCCATGTTGGCGCCCCGTCAGCGCGCCTTGCCGACCACCGGGGACGGGCGGTGGACTTTCGGGTCGGTGTAGGTGTCCAGCCCGTTGTGGTCAATCTTGTTCCAGTAGGTATCGAAGTCGAATTTGGGCGAGTTATCGCCGTCGTGGCAGCGGACGCAGAGCCGGTTCTTTTCGGCCTGCTCGAGGGTGAGCTTGATATTCGCGAGGTACTGGGCGTTGTCGGGATCGGCGGCGTGCTTCGACCCCGGCCCGTGACAGTTCTCGCACTGGTTCCCTTTCAAATCGGGCGTCTTGTCGGCGGACACCCAGCCCGAGTTGTACTCGAAGCCGGTCGTATGGCAGCTAATGCATTCCGCGTCGTAGATGGTGTTCGGCTTGTGGTCGCGTTCGAGTGAGGTGTAGGCCCGGGCGTGCCCGGTCTTGGACCAGAACTCGTACGTCTTGGGATGGCAGGATTGGCACTTCGCCGCTCCGATGAACGTCGCCCCCGGCTCCCCGACGTAGTCATGCCGCGTGAAGTTCTCCACCACCCCGTAAGTCTTGAGCGTCTCGCGATACTCCTCCTCGATCAGCCGCTTCATCGGCGGGGCGGGGTCATTGAAGCGCTTGTTCAAGGTCACGCGGTAATAGCGCAGCCGTGGCGTGTCGTTGGGATAGAAGCCAAAAACCCCGACGTACTTGCCCTTATGACCGACGGTGACCAGCAGGGTCTTGCCGCCGTTGAGCTGGTCGGGCTCCGGGTTCAAGGGCTCGTCGTATTCGCACGTCGCGACGACGATCTCGAAGCCCGGGTAGGCCCGGGCCAGGTCGTTGGCCAGTTTTGGCGGCCCCTGGACCATCAGGACCTGGTAGTCGCTCTTCGACTCGAGTTCGGCCAGGACGTGGGGTAACACCTGCTGAGGTTCCCGGACCTTCGGCAGCAGGGCCTCCTTATCGGGATCGGTGAGCTTTCGCAGCGACTCGGGATCGATCACCGCCGTGACGCCCAGCTTGACCGGTCCGGCCATGACCACCAGGCTGGATCGGAAGATCGACTCATACCCGGCCGCCGGCTGCACGTTGGCGACCACGACCTTGGTCGTATCTCCCAGGTCGTTGGAGAAATACCCCAGAGCCTCGCCCACGCCGACCTTGAGGTCGTCGGCGCTCAGGGCCAGGGCGTCGTACTTCATGAGCTTCAGGGCCTTCAAGGCGTAGTCGAACTTGAGCTTGGCCTGCTCGAAGCCGCCCCGCGCGACAGCGGGGTCCTTGGTCAGGCTGCCCAGGTCGATCAGGGCGGTCGTCCAGTGATTCTGGTTGTGCAGCCGTTCGACGAAATCGTAGAGACGGACCAGCCCTCCGAATTGCTCGGGGGAGCAGCCGCACGGCTCGAGGTAGCCATCCTTCTGGCCCGTGACGATCAGCACGGCCGCGGGGTTGCCCAGGTTGGAGACCAGCTTCTCCCCACCCCCGGGCGCGTCCGGCTTCGCCGCGGCCGGCGCTCCGCTGACGGATCCGCGCCCCGGCGCCACCGCAGGCGAGGTTGAGCGATCGGGTGTGGTCGTCGACGAGCAACCCACATAGGCCAGAACCGCCACGACGAGCGCAACCCCGGTCCAGGGGCGGGGATCGATCCGAGTCATCGTTTGCTTCCCTTTCCCAAGTTCCTCACACTCGCGGCGCGTGGCGGCTGGCGAAGGCGATGCTTCGACACTCACCACCGGCAACCCGAGTGAGTTTTAGCCTTCCGGGAGATCGGCGAATAGATCAATTCGGCGCGGGCCGCGACCCCGGTGCATCGGGGCCGTGCGGCAACTCACGGTCCGACGGACAACCCGCTCGACCCGGCGCCGGCTCAGCCCCCGCCCCCCCGCGCAATGTAGATGGTCACCGGGATCTCCAGCCTGTCGAGCTTGGGGTGGTCGGTCTTGAGGACGATCTGATCGATCACCGTCCCGGGGGGCGTACCGGGGGGAACAGTCACCGTCATCCGATACCGCCCCTTGAGCGTCGGGGTGTTCTCCGGCTCGATGGCCACCTGGAGCTTCGCGGGCACGTGCGCCTTCTCGAAATGCACCGCGCGGCCTCCGAGGACCATCAGCGTCACGACCGCGGTCGCCCCCTCGCCGCTGGTGACGTTGGGCAGGCGCAACCGCTCAGGCGAGGCGGTGATGGGGCCGGTCACCCTGCCCAGGAGCGCCACCCGGACCTCGGCCTGGTCCGGGTGATCGGTGTGGATCACCAGCTCCTCGCGGAACGCCCCCGGCGGCATGCCCGGCTTGATCTCCACGTCCACCTGGTAACCGCCGGCGACTTGAAGCGACTTGACCTCCTCGGGAGTCATCGGCGTGGCCCGGGCGAGGATCCGGTCCGGCTTCGAGGTCACCAGCTTGGTCAGCTTCCAGCCGGACCGGTCCGGCGAGGCGACGGTCAGCTTCTCGTGACGGGTGTCCTCAGTGGTCATACCGGGGAAAGCGATCGTCTCCGAGGGGAAGACGGCCACCGCGGGCAGGACTTTGCCATGGATCGCCAGGGTCAACGAGGGATTCTCCGGGTCGTTGGTCCCCAGCCTGGCGAATTGATGAAAGCCGCTCCACTCCCGGGTGTCCCAGCTCACCTCGATCGGCGTCGACTGCCCCGGCGGGACCTCGACTGACGCCTGCGCCGCGAGTTCCGCTCCCTTCTTCTCCAGCTTGGCGACGGTGCAGGAGCAGGAAGACTCCTCCAGCCAGACATAGAGGGGGCCTTGACCGGTATTCTTGACCTGCCAGGTATGGGCGGACTTGGCATGCTTGGGCATCGTCCCGAAGTTGTAGACCGGCTGGCCGACGAGCTCCAGCTTCGGCGGCGGGCCTTCGTGGGGTGTGGGACGAGGGGTCGCGGGGCGGCTGGGCGCCGGCGCCGTATCCGGGTCGTACAACACGGCGAGGCTCACCGCCACGGTCCCGAGCACCACGATCAATGCCAGGCTGATCCAACGCATGGTCGCTTCGCTCCGGTTTTCAGTATTCAATTTTCAGCGACGACCAAGAGGGTCGCAGGCTTGATCTTTCTCTTGCTGACGTCGGCTCAAGACGTCAAGGATCCGAGTGTCCAGTTGCTTCGCCACAGACCGAACCAGTCCGCGACAGCGGCTGAACACTGAACACTGAACACTGAACACCGAACGCGGATCAGGCCGCCCCCGTGCGCGAGACCCGGATGTTGACCGGGATCCTCACCTCGTGGGCTTTGGGGTGGTCGGTCTTGAGGATGATCGAGTCCTTGATCGGGCCGGGGGGCGTGCCGGGCGGGACGGTCACCGTCATCCGATACCGCCCCTTGAGCGTCGGGGTGTCGTCCCGGGCGATCTCCACCTGGAACTTCGCGGGCGCGTGCGCCACCTCGAAATGGGTCTGGTGGTCCCCGCGGACCAGCAGGATGAGCTCGCGCTGGGCTCCCCTCAGGCTCGAGACGTCGGGAATTCGCAGCCCTTCAGGGACCACGCTGATCGGCCCGATCATCCTCCCCACGAGGGCGAGCCGCACCTCGGGTTGTTTCGGGTGGTCGGTCTGGATCACCAGCTCCTCCTGGAAGGCCCCCTCGGGCATGCCCGGTTTGATCTCCACGGTCACCCGGTAGCCGGCCTCGGCCTTGAGCGGCTTGGCCTCCTCGGGGCTCAGGGGCGCGGCCTGGGCGACGATCAGGTCCGGCCTGGACGTCGACAGCTTCGTCAGCTTCAGTCCGGGCCGGTCCGGCGAGAAGACCGCGATCCGGGCCTTTTGGGTCTCCTCGTTGGAGACCGTCTGGAACTGGATCATCTGCGGCGGGAGGACGATCACCGCGCGGGCCACGGTCCCCGCGACGGTCAAGTGGAACAGGGGACGGCCCGGATCGTTGGTCCCGAAGGTCGCCCCCTGCGAGTAATTCTCCCGTTCAAAATCCTTGGTGTTCCACTCGAGCTCGATGTCGGTGGATTCCCCCGGCGGCACCACGGCCTTCTGACCGTGCTCCAGCTTGGCGATGGTGCAGGAGCAGGTCGGCTTCCCTTCCATCCAGAGCTGCAGCTCCGCCTCACCGACATTCTTGACCTTCCAGGTATGCTTGCCGATGGAGTGCTGCGACATCTTGCCGAATTCGTAGACCAGAGGCTGGTCGAGCTCCACCTTGGGCTGAGGACCCTTAGGGGTCGCGGCCGGGACCAGCGCCCCGGACTCGGAATCCGGCAGGTACGCGACTGTGAAGGTCGCCAGCGCGGTCAACCCGACCACCGCCACTGCCAAGATCACCCACCGTACCATGATTGGAAAAACTCCGGATCGATGAGACCTTCAGGAGCGTGACGGCTGGCGACCGCGATGGAGGAATCCCCCGGGGCCATCCGCTGTCGGACCCGGGCCGGCCGCGAAGCCTCCCCGTCGCGACGTCTATCCTGATCTTAAGGCGACTCGCCGCAGGGGAGCAAGTCGTCTCGCACTCAAAACGGCGGGTTGTCCCTGGTTCGTGGTCCGGGGTCGGCTGTCCCCTTCGCTCGGGTCGCCGTGCGCGGCTTCCCTCAGGATCCCTTGCCGCCGATCAGCGAGGGCGCGACGAAGACAGCGAGGGGTCCGATCGCCTCCCAGCCAGCGAGGGTTCTGGGGATGACCGCGTCCCGGATCAAGGTCGATGGGCCTAAGCTCCTGCGGCTGATCGGGTAAGAAACCCTCGCTGTGGTCCACCCCGGTGAGCTGCTTGCGAAGTCGGCGGGGTGTGTTAAACTACCTCAACGAGCACTGCGTTGCCCGGAATTCAGGGATGACACCGCGGGGTTAAGGCATTGACGGAGCCAGGTGAGGAGGCCTGGTAGGGAGCACAGCCTGGCCGGGTGCACGGATCGGCATCTTGCTGCGTGGTTCCCTCTTGCTGGAGCACGGAGCGGTCGCTCCCGCGGTCGAGGTGCGCCCGAAATGCGGCCGGCAGTGGCGGCTGGCCGGGAGGTTTCTGGAGCCGCGTCAGGGAGGGGATCATGCTGTCGCGAATCGGCGGCTGGCGGTTGGGTGACGACCGGATTCGATCGGCCGTCGCGGCCCGACGGCCTCGTCGGGCGTCCTGCGGCTTGGCGGTGCAGAACCTGGAGGATCGCGTGGTCCTCTCGGACGTCTCGGGCTTGCCCACGCCGCGGACCGGACCCGCCGCGGTCGGCCCGGCGGATGCCGCCGCACCGGTCTCCGGCCCGACGGCCGGTGGCACCGGCTTCGTACCGCTGTTCAATGGAGTCAACCTGTCCGGTTGGTTCATCCCCTACGACTGGGGTCAGGCCGCTGTCGCGAAGAATGGTGACATCCTCCTGACCGGCAACAAGAACTTCTTCCTTGTCTCCAAACAGACTTACCAGAACTTCATCGTCGAGGCCGACGTCTGGATTCCCCCCAAGGGCAACAGCGGACTCCAGTTCCGCAGCCAGTACGGCCGCAACTTCATGCAGGGCTACCAGGCGGACATGGATACCACGGCGAGCCGCAACTGGGCGGGCGGCCTGTGGTTCCAAGACCGGGGCTGGCTGGTTCGAGCCCACCCCAGGGCACCGGTCCAACCGGGACAATGGAATCATTACGTGGTCACGGCGATCGGCAACCACATCACGATCGCCGTCAACGGCAGGGTCACCGTCAACACGTACAACAGCATCGCCAGCACCGGACACCTTGCCCTGCAGGATCACGGGAGCCCGGGGATTTATCGGTTCCGGAACGTCGAGATCGAGGTCCTCCCGAGTTAGTTGCGCCCGCGGTTCGCTTCGGTCTCGACCGGCAAGAGCCCGGCCCCGAGACGTCGGCATCGCCCACCCAGGCGATGCCGATCAGCCATCCCCGTAATCATGCTGAGACGAGACCAGACCCGACCAGACCGGCCCGGATCAGGCCGGCGATAACGGAGTTCGACAGACATGAGCGACGGATCATCGGGATCGCCAGGGCGCGGATCTTTCGGCCGCGTGCGGGCGGGGAAGCGGCGGCGGCGCGCCTTCCTCGTGATGGCCATCGAGGCGCTCGAGGGGCGCCGCCTGTTGTCCTCCGCCGGCGATCGCGCCGTGGCCTTGGCCGCGCACCCGTTGAGCGGTCCGGTTGCGGCCCAGCACGCGATCACCCCGCGGGTTGCGGTGGCCAAGCCCACCGACAGTGCCGCATCCCCGGCGCGGGTGGACCTCAGCCGGGGCCAGCGGGGGAACCCGGCCGTCGTGGGCTCGTGGACCCCGCCCAGGCCGTTCCGGCCTCCGGGCGCGCCGGGGACCTATGTCGCGATCCACATGGCGCTGCTACCCAACGGCATGGTCCTCACCTGGCCCCACGATTACAACTATTTCCTCAAAAACAGACACGCCGCACCCTACACCCCCGACATCATGTTGTGGGACCCGGCGACCGATACCTACAAGCCCCTGCCGGTCCTCCCGACCAACATCTTCTGCTCGGGCGCCACGTTCCTGCCCAATGGCGATCTGATCATCCTGGGCGGGCATGGCCCCGCGGCGGTCCCGGTCAGCGGCCTCCAGACTCACTACGGTAACCGTTTCGTGGAGATCTACAATTATCAAACGAACACGTGGACCAGGGGCCCGAACATGGCCGAAGGCCGGTACTACGGCAGTGCCATCACCCTCGGGACCGGCCAGGTGATCGCGGTCGGCGGCTACAACGAAGACGGGGGCAACGACCCCTTGATCCAGATCTACACCGCCGGCCAGGGCTGGAGGACCCTGCCGTCGGCTAACACCACGTATTACCCGGACTGGTATCCCCAGATCTACCAGCTCAGCAACGGCCAGGTGTTCGGGACCCTTCCGGGGCGGAGCACGTTCTTGATCAACCCCAACGGAGCCGGGCAGATCGTGGGCGGGCCTGCGATGAACTATCCCCGCCGCTTCTATGGCTCGTCGGTGATGTACGCGCCGGACCAGATCCTCGCCATCGGCGGCGATTCCGCGCCGGGCGAGCCGCCGACCGGCGGCTCCAGCCGGAATATCACCAACACGGCCGAAATCATCAACATGGATTCGCCCAACCCGACCTGGCAGTACACGGGGTCCATGCACTACCACCGTTATCTGGAGAACGCGACGCTCCTCCCGGACGGGACCGTGCTCGTGACCGGCGGGACCTCGCAGCAAAACGATGCCAACGGCAATGCCCTCAGGGGCGCCGTCTATGCCGCGGAGCTCTGGAATCCCCAGACGGGACAGTGGACGACGATGTCCTCAATGAAGGTCCCCCGGATGTATCACTCGACGGCGCTCTTGCTCCCCGATGGACGCGTGCTCGTCGCTGGCGGCGGCGAGCCCCAGAGCACCGGCGAGGCCACTGGGACCACTCACCAGAACATGCAGATCTTCTCTCCGCCATACCTGTTCCGCGGACCGCAGCCGGTGATCAGTTCGGCCCCCGCGACGGCGACCTACGGCCAGACCATTTCGGTCACCTCGCCCGACGCGGCCTCGATCACCACGATCAACCTGGTCCGTCCCGGTGCGACGACCCACGGCTTCAACATGACCCAGAGGTTCGTCAACGTGCCGTTCACGCGCAACGCCGACGGCACGCTCGAAGTGCAGATGCCGACGAACCCGAATGACGCGCCGCCGGGCCCCTGGATGCTCTTCCTGCTCAACGGTCAGGGCGTCCCGTCCAAGGCCGCGATGATGTTCCTCGAAAGCAATTCGGCCTCGGCCGCTTCGTCCTCGAGCTCGACCCAAAGCCAGACCATCGGCGGGAGTTCCTGGTCCTGAGCCGACTTCGAGGTGGCATCCCATGCACGGTGTTCCCGATTGGCTGCCGCGGTGGGCCAGCGCGTGGATCACGGGATCTCGGGTCCGGTGCCGGCGCGCGGCCGAGTTCAGCAACCTGGAGCCGTTGGAATCGCGCACGGTCCCGGGGAGAGTGACGGCCGCACCGGGTGTCCTGTCGGTCGCGATTCCGGCCAAGGGCTTGCCGGCCGAGATGACGGCGTCCCCTGGGATCCGCCCTGCGGCGAGGCCCAGTGGATCGCCCGCGCTTCGGGCGGCGCAGGCGCTGGTGCTTCCCCGTTCGACAACGCGCCACGCGCCGGCTCAGCAGGCGGCCGGTTATCGCTCCCCGGACGGGTCGGGGAACAACCTGGCCAATCCCACTTGGGGTCAAGCCGGGACCGACCTCCTCCGGCTGGCGCCCGCAGGCTACGCTGATGGGATCAGCGCACCTTCGCTGCCGCAGGACCAGAGCGCCCGCGCCGTCAGCAACATCCTCAACAATCAAGCGGACCCTCAGGACCCCTCGGAGGATCTCAACACGGTCGATCAGCAGAGCCTCTCCCGGTTCGGCTACGCGTTCGGCCAGTTCATGGACCACGACCTGGACTTCACCCCGGCTGGTGGCGCCTCATTCCCCATCCCGGTTGCGCCCGGGGACCCGATCGGACCCGCCCCTCTGCCCTTGACCCGGTCCCAGTTCGATCCGAGCACTGGGACCGGCCCGGGCAACCCGCGCCAGCAGATCAACGCCGTCACGTCCTTCCTGGACCTGTCCCAGGTCTACGGCTCGGACGCGGCCACAGCCGACGCGCTGCGAACCCACGTCGGCGGGCAGCTCAAGACCAGCCCCGGGGACCTGCCGCCGTACGACAACAGCAATTCCTTCACCGCGTCCCAGCTAGCCGCTCTCAACCAATCCGTGGGCGGCATGGAGAACGACGGCCCCTTGCCCACCGCCGACCTGTTCGCCACCGGTGACAGCCGGGGCAACGAAAACCTCGAGTTGATGGCTCTCCAAACCCTCTTCGTCCGCAACCACAACCGGATCGCGTCGGAGCTGAGTCAGCGACATCCCGGCTGGAGTGACGAGCAGCTCTACCAGGAGGCCCGCAAGATCAATATCGCCGAGTATCAGAGTATCATCTACAACGAATGGATCCCCGCGGTGCTCGGCCCGAATGCCCTGCCGGCGTACACGGGATACAATCCCGACGTCAACCCCGGGATCGCCACCGAGTTCTCGACCGTGGCGTTCCGCTTCGGTCACAGCTTGGTGGATGACCAGGTCGCGCGCCAGGACAATCAGGGGCTCGACATCGCCGACGTCAATCCGAGCGGCTCCGCCATCCCCCTGGCGCAGGACTTCTTCGACACGAATCTCCTGAGCGCCGACTCCGCCATCGACCCGCTCACCGGCCACACGGCCTCGAATATCGACGCGATTCTGAAAGGGGACGCGGACGGCAACGAGCAGGCGATGGATCCCCTGGCGGTCAGCGGGGTCCGCAACCTCCTCTTCGGCAACGCCGGCGCCGGCGGCCAGGATCTGATCGCCCTGGACATCCAGCGCGGCCGGGACAACGGCCTGCCGGACTACAACACGGTCCGCCTCGCCTACGGCTTGCCGGCGGTGACAAGCTTCGCGCAGATCACCAGCAACGTCCAGGTGCAGCAGGAGCTCCAGCAGGCCTACGGGAGTGTCAACAACATCGATGCCCTGGAGGGCGGCCTGGCCGAGGACCACGTCCCTGGCTCCGACGTGGGCCCGCTGTTCCAGGCGATCCTGGTCAACCAGTTTGCCCGGCTCCGCGACGGCGACCGCTTCTTCTACCTCAACGAGCCGTGGAGTCCGGCCGAGCTGAAGATCCTCCGGCAAGGCGACACGCTGAGCAAGGTCATCGAGGCCAACACGGGCCTCACGAACCTCCAGAGTGACGCCTTCGTATTCCAGGCGTCGATCGGCGGGACCGTAGCCTCGGGCCACGGGGCAACCGGCGACCGGGCCACCGCGCGCCGAGGCCTGCCCGGGATCACCGTCGAGCTGGAGGACAGCGGCGGGAACGTCCTGGCGACGGCCGTGACCGACAGCAAGGGCCGTTACTCCTTCAACCAATTCACAGGTCTCAGCGGCACGGGGATTTACACCGTGCGCCTCGCGGTTTCCCCCGGCTTCACCCAGACGTCGGCCAATCCCTCGTCGATCTTGATCAGCCGCGGCGACATCAACCGGAGCGGGGTGGACTTCCGCCTCGCATGGGTGAAGTAGCCGACCAGCGGCGGCGCGCCGGAGTCGCCGTCGCCAGAGCGTCGTAACCGGTACTGGCCAGCCCCAGCATTCACGATCCGGCCCCCAGGATTGCAACCCGCCATCGTCGGAGCCAGACGACTGCATCGATCCAGTGCTCAGATGCCCAGAGCACGATGACCAGGCAAACCCAGGGCGTCGCCACCGCCAGGAAGATCGCGGCGAGCGACTGGGGCGCGAGGTCGCTGGGGTGGCGCTCGGCCGCGCGGCGTGCCAGGTCGCGACGGACCAGCCGGATCGCCCATCGAATGACCGCCAAAGGGACCACCTCCTCCTGAGCGTTGCAGAGAAAAGTAAACTTGGCTTGGCGCATGGCGCTGAGGATCGCCGAACGGAGCCGGCTCCTACAGAAGCCGCCTGGAGGAGGGGGCTCTGTCCCCCGATCGGATCCAAAGAGTGTACTCTTCTCTGCAACGCTCAGTAAGAGTCAGTACCGTAAGCCCCGGAGGGGCGATCGGACGTCGCCAGGGGCGTCAGCCCCTGGACCTCGGGACCAGGACCCCTCGTCCCCAAATCCCTCTGATCCGCCGCCGCAACCGCGGGCTTTGCTTTGCCTGCGGTTGCGGCGGATCTCCCACAGGAAGGGGCGGGTTGGGTGGCTGGGCGGTTCCCCCGGGGCGGACGCCCCTGGCGACGCTCGTCCGCCCCCTGCGGGGGCTTCAGGAACAGACTCCAAGACATCTCGTAGTGGTCGTCGACCTCGAAACGCAGCCGGCCGCCCCGGTTGATCACTGCCTCGATGGAAGCCGGGACGATGTCGGCCTGGCCTCCGTTGCGGACTCGGCTTTCGTTCAGGAGAGTTCGCCCAGGAACTCGAGCACCGCGGTGTGAAACGCTCCAGGGTCGCTCATGTAGGGTGCGTGGCTGCCGCCGGGGATGACCACCTTGCGACCGTTCCGGACGGACCGGACCAGCAAGTCAGCCTGCTCCTGCGGGATCAAGGTATCGTTCTCGCCCCAGACCGCCAGGACCGGGGCGGTGATCCGGTGGAGCTGATCGCCGGCGCGGGGGATGCCGACCGGCGCGACCGCCACAAAGCCCGAAACTCGCTCGGGGTCCTCGGTCACCAGGGGGAGCGAGTACTGCCCGCTCATCGATGGCGAGACGACCACGGGGCGGTCGATCTTCAGCAGGTCGAGCAGGACCCGCAGCCAGGTGCGAACCGACCCGTGCGACGGCGACGACCGGCCGAAGCCCGGCAGGTCCACGGCGATCACGCGATACCCAGCCCGGGACAGGACCTCCATCGTGCCGATCTGAACCCACGTTGCCGACGAGAAGCTGGCACCATGGAGCAGGACGACGGGTCGCCCGCGCTCGGGGCCCGCGACGTGGTAATGGACCTGGCCCCCCTCGATCTCGATCCACAGCGATGGATACTCGGCCATGACGGGATCCTCCAACTCAGGTGCAAGGGACCCGGAGGGTGGTCCCAGCCGAGTCCTCCGCCGATGGTACCGCCGTTGGGGCGGTGAGGACAAGGAACGCCGTCCTCTGCTATGATGGAGATCCCCGCCGGATTCCCGGCGGATGCCCAGGCACGGATGGCGGCGGCGCCGGTCCTGCCCGGCACGGACATCGGCTGGATTGTGAGACCCGGTCGATCGCGGGAGGGAAGACGTCTGCTCCTGTCCTGGGGGAGGACAACCGTTGATGAAGCGCCAACGCGGGGATTTCACGGCGGAGGTCCGGCTCGTCGAGATTGCGGGGATCGCGATCGGGGTCGGCGCCCTCTGCTCGGTGGTCGCGGTGATCCTCCTGCGGCTGATCGACCTGTTCACCAACCTGTTCTACTACGGGACCTTCTCGTTCCTGCACCGCATTCCGGCGGACCATCACCTGGGCTGGTGGTCGGTGTTGGTCCCGGTCGCCGGCGGCCTGATCATCGGGCTGATGGCCCGCTACGGCTCGGAGCGGATCCGAGGGCATGGGATCCCCGAGGCGATGGAGGCCATCCTGATCGGCAAGAGCCGGATGCAGCCCAAGGTCGCGGTCCTCAAGCCCCTGTCGTCGGCCATCTCGATCGGCTCGGGTGGACCGTTCGGTGCGGAGGGGCCGATCATCATGACCGGCGGGTCGCTGGGGTCGCTGGTCGCCCAAGGGTTCCACCTGACCGGGGCCGAGCGGAAGACGCTCCTGGTGGCCGGCGCGGCCGGAGGGATGTCGGCGACCTTCGCCACGCCGATGGCCGCAGTGCTCCTGGCCGTCGAGCTGCTCCTGTTCGAGTGGAAGCCGCGGAGCCTGATCCCGGTCGCCCTGGCGAGTTTCGTGGCGGCCCTGCTCCGACCGTTCCTGCTGGAGCCGGGTCCCATGTTTCCGGTCGCCGCCCACGCCGCGCTGCCCACGTCGGCCCTGCTGGCCTCGGCCCTGGCCGGTCTACTGGCGGGGCTGCTGGCCATGGTGCTCACGGGGGCCGTCTACGCGGCCGAAGACGCCTTCCACCGGCTGCCCATTCACTGGATGTGGTGGCCCAGCCTGGGCGGGCTGGCGGTGGGCCTCGGCGGGATGGTCCAGCCCCGTGCCCTGGGCGTGGGGTACGACATCATCGGGCAGTTGCTCCAGGGGGAGTACGTCCCGACGGCGCTGGTCGGACTCATCATCGTCAAGGGGTTGATCTGGTCGGTCGCGCTGGGCTCCGGGACCTCCGGGGGTGTGCTCGCGCCGCTGCTGATCATGGGGGGCGCCCTCGGCGCGATGGCGGCTCCGATCTTGCCCGGCGGCGACGCCGCCCTCTGGCCGCTGGTCTGCATGGCCGCGGCGCTGGGCGGGACCATGCGCTCGCCGCTGACGGGCACCATCTTCGCACTGGAGCTGACCAACGATATCCGGATCCTCCCGGCCCTGCTAATCGCCTCGGTCATGGCCCACGGCCTGACGGTCCTGCTCATGAAGCGGTCGATCCTGACAGAGAAAGTCGCCCGGCGCGGTTACCACATCAGCCGGGAGTACTCGATCGACCCGCTGGAACGCCTGAGCGTCGGCGAAGTGATGACGACGGACGTGGTGACGGTCCCGGCCGCGCTGCCCTTGCGCGAGCTGATCCGCAACTACTTCTTCAGCCCGGGCTCGCGCAAGCACCCCGGCTACCCGGTCCTGGGCAAGGACGGCCGCTTCCTCGGCGTCATCACCCAGTCCAACCTGCTGGAGCACTGGCTGGGCGCCCTGACCGGCGGGGCCGGCGGCCTCGATCCGCTCGGTTCCACTCCGATCATCGCCTACGACCTGATCGAAGCCTCGCCGATCGTGGCCTTCCCCGATGAGTCCTGCCGGGAGGCGGCCGAGCGGATGGCCGAGTCGGGTGTCAAGCGGCTGCCGGTCGTCGCGCCGGACGACCCGACGCGGCTCGTCGGCATCGTGGTCATCGGCGACCTGCTCAAGGCCCGCCAGCGGATCGTCGAGGAGGAGGCCAAGCGCGAACGTTTCTTCGGCCAGCACCGGGTCGGCAGCGGGCTGGACACCCATTGAAACCCGGGTGAGACCAGACCTGCCGGCTGACCCGATCCCGAACCCTCTCGAGTCATGAGATGCCACTCCACATCCGCATCGAGGGCGACGTCGCGATCCTGAGCAATTTTGCCAGGCTGATGAACGACCCACGCTATGTCGACGCGCGGATGGACCTCCGGGACCTGCTCGAGCAGGGGTACCGGAAATTCGTCCTGGACCTCAGCGGCGCCCGGGAGACGGGTGCGAGCTTCCTGGGTCTGTTGATGACCCTCACCCGGCAGGTCGAGCACGACCGCGGCGAGGCCGTCCTGGCCAACCTGAGTCGCGAGATGCAGCACTACCTCGGCGAGATGCAGATGGCGGATTACTGGGACGTCTTCGCGAGCGTCCAGGAAGCGACGGCGTTCTTCCGCCGCGGATCCGCCTGACTCGCCGTTCCCCGCCACGGCACTCCAGGAAGGTGACGCGCCCCCCGGTCGCACCTCGAGCGCGGTGGGCTGTGACCATGCACGTCAGTGCCTGGTTCGGACGGGACGCCAGTCCCCCAACCTCGGGCGTCAGCCCCATCCCTTGGTGAGCGGATCGCACTGACGTGCGAGGCAGGAGGTGCCCCGTCCGAACCCCGGGCTGACGCCCGTGGTCACGCCGCGCACGGCGCTCCCGAAAGTCCAGAGAACCTCTTCCGCAACAGGCTCTCATCGCGAGCCGGATTCCGCCGGCCGTGAAAGTCCCAGCTCAATCAGGTAGAGGTCGCACTGGCCGCCGCGATCGGAGATGAAGGCGAGCTGGCGGCCGTCGGGGTGCCAGGCCGCCTCGGTATCGCGGTCGGGGTGGCGGGTCAAGTTCCGCGGGTTCGAGCCGTCCGCATCGATCAGGTAGATCTCCTCGTTGCCGTCCCGCGCGCTGGTGAACGCGATCCGCTTGCCATCGGGTGACCAGGCCGGTTGCAGGTCGCGGCCGGGGCTGCGGGTCAGCCGGCGGAGGTGGTTGCCTGCGGCGTCCATCACGTAGAGCTCGAGGTCGCCGTCCCGGCTGGACGTGAACGCGATGTGTTGTCCATCCGGCGCATACGACGGCCAGCCATTGAGGCCGGCCGAGGCCGCCAGGATCATCAGGTCCTGACCTTTCAGGTTCACGGTGGCAATCTGCTGGCCGCCCACGTCGGAGAGACTGAACACCACGCGCGAGCCATCGGGCGCGAACGACGGGTGCCGGACGGTCGCGCGCGAGTCGCGCGGGCGGAAGGTCACATCACGCTGCTCGTGCAGGTCGCGGATCACCAGCTCGCTCTGGGGGCTGGTCGTCGTCCGGGAATAGGCGAGGTACCGCCCGTCGGCCGTGACGGCCGGGTCAAACTGGTGGTTGACGACCTTGGGCAGGACGCGATGGCAGGAGCATGACTGCCGGTCGAGCTGGACCAGCGCGACCAGGTTGGGCCGCTCGTGGGCCGCGTAGACCAGCGCGGCGCCGCCGTCGACAAACGTCGGGGCCAGCTTCCGGGTCCCGTCGCGCGTCAGCCGCACCGGCTCGGAAGCGGCAGTGGGCATGGTGATGAGCAGCGCGAGGAAGGCAATTCCAGCAGCCCGCGCCGATCGGCACCGGGGCTCGATCATGAGGATTCGTCCAGTCGCTGGGCCCAGGTCGAAACGATCAGAACAGTTCATGGATCACCCGCCCGCCCTCGAGCACCCGCATCGCGGCGCGGTCGGCCGAGCTGACTCCCGCGCGATCCAGGACGGTGGTGCCGACCATGGCCGGGGTGATCGGCTCGGTGGCGGGGTGCTCGCCGCGGGCGTCGCTCTCACCCACGACCCGCCCGGGCTGGATCCCGGCACCGGCCCAGATCGAGAAATAGCAATGGTGCCAGTGGTCGCGCGAGCCGATGGCGTTGATCCGCGGAGTCCGGCCGAACTCGCCCATGCAGAGGAGCAGCGTCGTCTCCAGCAGCCCGCGGCGATGGAGGTCATCCAGCAGCGTGGCCAAGACGCGATCCAGCAACGGGCCGTGCCACTCGGCCATCAGCCCGAAGTTATCGGCGTGGGTGTCCCACCCATAGTCGGAGAACGGGTAGAACACCTCGACGTACTGGCTCCAGTTGACCTGCACATAGGGCACGCCGGCCTCGACCAGGCGGCGGCCCAGCAGGCAGCTCTGGCCGAAGGAGGTGCGGCCGTAGGCCTCGCGGACCGCCGCCGGCTCGCGCGCCAGGTCCAGCGCGGCATGGGTGGCCGGCGAGGAGAGCAGGGCATACGCCTTTTGATGCAGCTCGTCCCAGGTCCGCAGCGCGCCGGCATCGGCGAGCCGACGGGCCCGGTCCAGCTCCTGCAACACGGCCCGGCGGTCGGCCAACCGCGCCGGGGTGATTCCCTCGGCCAGCCGCAGGCTGGGGATACTCAGCGCGCCGGTCTCGGAGCAGCCGACCAGGAACGGGTTATAACCCTGGCCCCAGGTCCCGCCTCCGGAGCCTTGAATCGGGCCGACGCCGTCGCCGATCGGCCCGCGCGCCAGGGAGATGAACGGAGGCAGGTCCCCCGCGCCGCGATGTCGGGCCAGGATCGACCCGAAATTGGGCGGATACACCCCGGACTTCACGGCCGCGCCGGCGCCGGTCAGGGCGATGGATCCGGCCTCACGGTGCCCGGCGTCGAAATTGACGTTCGAGCGGACCAGCGCCAACCGATCGCTCATCGCCGCCAACCTCGGGACCAATTCCGTGAACCGGACGCCGGGCGTCCGGGTCGCGATCGTGGCGAACGGCCCGCGATACTCGGCCGGCGCCTTGGGCTTGGGATCGAACAAGTCCAGGTGGCTGGGCCCGCCGCCGAGCCACACAAGGAGGATCGACCGGGCCTGCCCCAGGCCCGATGCCGCTCGCGAGGCCCGCACGGATGGCAATCCCCAGGCGAACGGGGCTGCGGCACCGATGCGGA
Organism: Isosphaeraceae bacterium; assembly: GCA_021324445.1. Classification (GTDB taxonomy): domain Bacteria; phylum Planctomycetota; class Planctomycetia; order Isosphaerales; family Isosphaeraceae; genus JAJPJC01. The sequence continues at coordinate 83,450 of JAJPJC010000267.1, read as the reverse complement.
GGAAGGCCCGGCGCGTCAGCCCCTGACACGTCCGCGTGGTGAACCGGCCGATCGAGATCATCGCCAGCACTCCGTCCGGAGGTGGGCGGAAGCGGAAAACCGAGACTGAGCCCGACCTGCCCAGCGTACTCAGTCCGCCGATGGGGTTCAACGATCGAGGTCTTCGACCGGAGAGCCTCCGCGGGCCGTGCGGGGCGGCTCGGACTCCCGTTTAGGCCCTCACGAGCCATCGGCGCCGCCACCCCCGCGCCTGCTCGGCCGCGTTGCGGAGCATCGGCACACGGTCGAACCATCTGGGCGAAAGGTCGCTCCGACTCGAGCGCTGAGTCGCCAGCGGCGGGGCCGCCATGAGCGTGAGGACATCCGGGTGGTCCCGGCGGAACCAGGACAGGCTGCCATCCATCCCCATGGGACCGCCCAGCTCCGAGCCGGACGGGCGGAGGAATTGCAAGTCGAGATAGCGACAGAGCCGGGGGAGCACCGCCCCGTCCAGTGCGTAGCAGTGAGTCAGCAGCACGCCGCGGTCCGGCGGCCAGGACACCAGCCCCCCATCGGGCTCGACCGGCTCGACGTGTCCCAGGTAGGCGATGCCCCAGCACGCGCGGTCAAGCTGCTCGGCCAGAGTGGACTCCCGTGCGGTCCAGTCCGCCGCGAACTGGACGTCGTCCTCGCAGATCAGGACGCGTCGGAACCCCGCGTTGCGGGCATAGTTCATCACCAGGGCGTGGCTGATCCACGCGCCCCGGTGCGGCCCGGAGGGGAACTCGCCGGCCGATTGCGGATCCAGCGCCGGATACCAGATCACACGGGCGGCCGGCCATCCGATCCGGTCCAGCTCGGCCTGCGTGTCACGCCGTCGGTCGGGGCGCGCCGGCAGGTTCAGGACCATCATGGCGTCGAAGATGTCGTGGAGTCGCATCACGGTGTGCCTCCTCGCTGCGCGCATTGGCGAGATCACGAGTTTGTTGCCGGAGGCGAGTCTGACGGTTGTAGGGCGGGTGAAACTCACCAACGCAACACCTTGCTGGGCTTGGAGAACGGTGGGTTGCACCCACCCTGGAAAATCCTCTCACTGAGATCGGCCTTGACCGCAGGAGCGTCGGCCGCACAATCGACGCCGCAGAACCGCGAGGCGAGCGACCGATCCAGGATCCGAGTCGTCGCGTTGTGCCAGGTGTCGAGGTGGACCGGGAGCCCGATCGCGGCGCGAGGATCCGCACCCCGATTGAGATCAATCAAGGATGAGTGAAGCTGCTGCTGCATCGCCGGCCGGGACGAGGTCAACCCGTGGGCGGGCGCGAGGGTCACGAGCGCGCCCGGTGAAGAGGCCCGTCCGGATGCCACGATGGCGACGGGTGCTCCGCGCGTCTCTGGTCGCCTCGGTCCTGGCTGCGCTGGCGGTGCCGGTAATCGGCTGGCTCCGCGAGCCGCCCCGGATTGAGCCGCCGTTCGAGCGGATTGTCGGCGAGGGGGCCGGTCCTGTCAAGGAATTGGGGCTGAAGGACCTCCAGGGCCGGACCCACACCGCGGCGGACTGGGCGGGCCGGCCGGCGGTGGTTCTTTTCGTGCTGGCTCCGGACTGTCCCGGCTCGCGCCAGGCCGCACCCGAGATGGCGCGCCTGGCCCGGGACTTCGCGCCGCGCGGGATCGTCTTCTTCGGAGTCTGTCCCGCGCCCCGGGAGACGGCCGAGGCGGTGGCCGCCCGCGCTTCCGAGTGGGCGCTGCCCTTTCCGATCCTGCTCGACCCGGCCCAGCAGGTGATCCGCCAGGCCGGGGTTCGGGTCACACCTGAGGCCGTCGTGCTTCTGCCTGACGGACAGGTGCTCTATCGAGGCCGGGTTGACGATCGCTCCGCGAGCGAAGGACCACGACGGCCCGCGCCGCGACCGCGCCGCAGCGACCTGGAGGCGGCGCTGGTCGCGATCCTGGCTGAGGAGATGCCGGTGGTCACCCAGACCCGGGCTTTTGGCACTCCGCTGCCGGCCTCCACCCGCGGCGACCTCGACGAGACGATCACGTTCAACAAGCACGTGGCCCCGATCCTCTATCGGAACTGCGCGCGGTGTCACCGGCCCGGGGAAGTCGGCCCGTTCCCGTTGCTGACTTACCGCGATGCTCTGAAGCGGGCCGACTTCATCCGCGAGGTGACGGCGGCCGGTCAGATGCCGCCCTGGAAGGCTCACCCCGGCGCCGGCGTCTTCCTCGACGCGCCGCGGCTCTCGGCCTGGGAGAAGGACATCCTGGCCCGGTGGGCGGAGACCGGCTGCGAGCAAGGCGACCCGGCCGACCTGCCACCACCTCCGCGGTTCGCCGACGGCTGGGCGCTGGGCCAGCCCGACCTCGTCCTGACGATGCCCGAGCCGTACGTCGTGCCGGCCACGGGGTGGGATACCTACCGGGCGTTCGCCTTGCCCTTGCCGACGGATCGGGACCTCACCATCACGGGCGTCGAGTTCCGGCCCGGCAACCGGCGCGTGGTGCACCACAGCCGGGTCCACGTCGATGAGACCGGCGACGCCCGCCGCCGCGAGCGCGCCGATCCCATCCCCGGCTTCTCCGGATTTTACGGAGACCGGCTCGTCGAGCTGCCCTACCCGGGCCTCGGCGCGTGGACCCCGGGCCTGACACCCCGCTTCGCCCCGGAGGGGACCGGGCGGGTGCTCAGGCGTGGATCCGAGGTTGTCCTGAACATCCACTACCATCCGACGGGCAAGTCCGAGGCCGATCAATCGAGCGTGGGCCTGTATTTCGCCAGGAAGCCGCTGACCCGGAAGATGGCCGGGTACACGCTCTGCACCACCAAGATCGACATCCCGCCGGGGGAGAAGCGCTACACGGTGATCCTGGCCTCACGCGTCAAGGCGGATGTTCATCTTCACACCGTCGTGCCCCACGCCCACCATCTCTGCCGGGAGTTCCGGCTGGCCGCCACCTTGCCCGACGGCACCTGTCAGCCGTTGCTCTGGATCCACGACTGGAATCTCGATTGGCAGGACCAGTATCGCTTCGCCAAGCCGGTCCGCCTCCCCGAAGGGACCTTACTGACCCTGGCGGCCTACTTCGACAACTCTGAAGACAATCCGCGCAACCCCAACAAGCCGCCCCGGCGCGTCCGCTACGGCGTCACCAGCGACGAGGAGATGTGCGCCTGCCACCTCGAGCTGCTCCCCGACGATCCCAGTGGCTACGCAGCCTATCCCAACAAGTCGCCGTTCGGGCTGTAAGCAGTAGGTCCGGCTCCGCCGACCGGAACCGGCATGGCATCGGGGGGCCACCTGGTCCGGCCGGCAGAACCGGCCCTACGGCCGGACTTACTGATCGCCGTTGCTGCTGGCGGGACTGGATTCGGTGTCGGCATCATCGCCGCTTCGGCCGCGCGAACCGGCGGCTCGGGGGCGGGCGCGTGAGACGGCATCAGCCGCGGGTCGGCCACGACTGGCGAAATCGATGTCGAGGAAGACCAGGACTTCCGTGCCGGTCGGGTAGGTGCCCGGGATCGGCAGGTTGAATAATCCGCTCTTCTTGTCGAGGATCCCGGGGTGGATCCCGGAGGAGATGACCAGCGTCTGGCCCAGCGGCCAGTTCTTGACGGTCTGTTCCAACCGAGTCTGGGACGCCTCGGGGACGTCGATGGACGACTCGTTGGGACCGAGTTCGCGCGGCGCGATCACCTTGGTGCGGTGGAACGACCGCACGGTGTTGACCGTCAGGTCGATCTTGGCGTCGACGGCGTTCCCATCAAAGTTGAGCAACGGGCTGAGCTTCAGCACGATCCCCTCGTCGATCTTCTCGGGACGGACCGTGTCCCGCAGGATGCCGCCGGCGAAGGACCGTTCTTCGGACGTCCGGACCGTGAGGGTCTGGCCGTTGATCATCTCCACCCGATCCTTGGCCAGCTTGCGGAAGCCCTGCTGCAACTGCATCGTGGACAGGACCAGCGCGGCGTCATCGGTCCGCATGGTCCAGATCTGCTGGCCCTGGGGGCCGCCGCCGACGTGGGTCAGCCGCGAGTAGACCGTATAGCGCCATCGGGTGTCCACCGCCGCAACGAACTGGAACTGGACCGAGAGCGTGTCCTCGACCGCGTTGGTGAACCGCTCGACGATCTCGCCGACCTGCTTGAGGATCTCGGGCGAGTTGTAGGCCAGCAGTTGGGTCCGGCTGGCGGCGAGGACGGCGACCCGGTCCCCATGCCATTCCGACATCCCGGTCCGCAGGAAGATCCAATCAATCAGAGCCTTCTGGGGGTTGGCCTGGTTGGAGGCGACCCGGGTGTACCGCGCAATATCGTACTTCTTGAACTGGAAGCCGGGCTCTCTCGGCACGGCACCGGGCAGGTCGGTATCCGTACTCGAATTGGCGGCGTCGGGCTCGTCGCGGTCGGTCACCATCGGCTGGAGGGCCCGCCGGTCGCGCGAGTTGGCGATTCGCCGGCCCTGGCTTTGCGCCAGCAGACTTCCCGGGGCCAGGCCTCCGAAGAACATCGACAGCATCAGGGCTGTACGGCGGTTCATGCCAGGAGGCCTCCTTGCCGAGCTGGCGGGGACTGAGGTCGCAACCGTTGAGGAGAGCGCCGGACGCAGGGTGCGCACCGGGATTGGATCGCCGCGGGGAACGGACCGGAACCTAGCCGGGGGATTCATAGCAGACCCTCGTGTTTCGCTCAAGTCCAATCCGGTGGCCGCCCCATTGAGGAAAGCCGGAGGGGATCGGCCCGGCACCTCCTCTCGTCGATTCATAGGCTAGACTACATCCAGATTCCGGGAGGGCCGGGGAGTCTTCCTCGAGGCGGGCGGTCAGGATCGCCGACGCGGGGCTCCTCTTCACCAGGCGCCGCACTCACCAAGGTCCCGGGGACATCGTGCCGAACCGCTGGCCCATCACGGACCCAGGGCGGATCACCGTCTCGGGTCGCCGACCTTTGCGGTAGCGCGCGGCGGCAGGAACCGGACGCGATCGGGGTGCGCGCCCCGCTCGGGTCAGGGCTGCGCCTCGTCTGCCCACACCTTGGAGACTGGCATGGCCGCCCCTGAACGACCCGCTCGTCCGATCCGACGGCGCAGCCATCGGGCGATCCTGACCACTCACGACGACCTGGAGGCACGGCTGGTTCCCGCCCTCGTCTCCGGAGTTCCCGGCGCCGCTGCGGCCGCGCCGGCCGTCCTGATCCAGCCGGCCGTTCCGGACCACAACACCGTCCAGAGGCTCGACTCCGGCTCGTCCTCTCCCAACGGCTTCACGCCCCAGCAGATTCGGGACGCCTACGGGATCCGCTCGATCACCTTCGGCGCGATCGCCGGTGATGGAACTGGCCAGACGATCGCGATTGTCGACGCCTACGACGATCCCGGTCTGGTCGACAGTACGGCCCCCAACTTTAGCTCCAGCGACCTCGCGCAGTTCGATCGGCAATTCGGCCTGCCCGATCCGCCCAGCTTTACCAAGGTCAATCAGTACGGGAGCACCACCGGCCTGCCGGGCACCGACCCGGCGGGCGCGGGCAACCCCTCCGGGAACTGGGAGATGGAAGAAGCTCTGGACGTGGAATGGGCCCATGCGATCGCTCCGAAGGCGAACCTGATCCTGGTCGAATGCAACTCCAGCAGTCCGGGCGATCTCTTCAGCGGCGTCGTCACGGCCGCCGGACTTCCCGGCGTCTCGACCGTCTCCCTGAGCTGGGGCGACAGCGAGTCCAGCAACGAGACGTCCTGGGATTCGTCCTTCCAGACTCCCACGGGGCATCAGGGTGTGACCTTCGTGGCGGCCGCTGGGGATGGGGGATCGCCCGGTGTCTACCCGGCGTTTTCACCCAACGTGGTTGCGGTCGGCGGCACGACGTTGAGCCTGAACTCCGAGGGTTCCTACCAGGGTGAGACGGCCTGGTCGTCCAGCGGAGGCGGGGTCAGCTCGGTCGAGCCGGAGCCGGCCTACCAGCAGGGCGTGCAGAGCACCGGGTTTCGGACCATCCCCGACGTGGCCTTCGACGCCGATCCTTCCACGGGGGTGGCCGTGTACGACTCCTACGATAACACCGGTGCCGGCCCCTGGGAGACGATCGGCGGCACCAGCCTGGCGGCCCCTTCCTGGGCCGCCCTGATCGCGATCGCCGACCAGGGGCGGACCGCCGCGGGCGGGACGACCCTCGACGGCGCCACCCAGACGCTGCCGGCACTGTACGCCCTACCCGCCGCCGACTTCCACGACATCACCAGCGGCGGCAACGGCGGCTCCAACTCCGGGCCGGGTTACGATGAGGCGACCGGTCTGGGTACCCCGCGTGCCAATCTCCTCGTGCCCGACTTGGCCGCCTACGGCCTGCCCGACCAGCTCGTCATGACGGCTCAACCGCCGGGCTCGGTCACCGCCGGCAGCTCCTTCGGGCTGACCGTCGCGATCGAGAACGCCTTCGGCGCCGTCGTGACCGGCGCGACGGGGACCGTCACGATCACTCTGGCGAACAATGCCGGCGGCGCGACCCTGCACGGTTCGCTCACCGCGACCGTGGTGAACGGGATCGCCACGTTCTCCGGCCTGACGATCGACCAGGCCGGGAGCGGCTACACGATCTCGGTGGCCGGCGCGGGCCTGCCGACGGCGTCCAGCTCGGTCATCAACGTCACGCCCGCGGCGCCGGCGCAGCTCGTCGTGAGTACAGGACCACCCGCGAGCGTCACGGCGGGCATCGGGTTCGGCCTGGCCATCTCGGTCGAGGATGGCTTCGGGAATCTCGTGACGTCCTTCGACGGTGGCGTGACAGTCTCGCTCGCGAGCGGCCCCGACGGTGCCAGCCTGGGCGGTCCGTCGAGCCTGGCGGCCGTCGACGGCGTCGCGACCTTCGCGGGGCTCACCCTCACCCAGGCGGGCAATGGCTACGCGCTGGAGGCCGCCAGCGGCAATCTGGCGCCCGTGACGACCGGCCCGATCACCGTCGCCGCCGCGGCGCCGGCGCAACTGGTGATCCGCTCGCAGCCGCCGGGGAGCGTGACGGCGGGCATCGGCTTCGGCCTGGCGGTCGCGGTGGAGGACGCCTATGGCAACCTCGCGACGTCCTCCGGGGGCGAGGTCACCATCGGCCTGTTGAACCCATCCGGGGGCGTCCTGGACGGCACGCTCACGACGACGGCCGACCAGGGCGTGGCCGAGTTCTCCGGCCTGACGCTCGATCAGGTGGCCACGGAGGACACGATCGCCGCGACGAGCGCCGGGCTGATCGGCGCGTCCACGAACCCGATCACGGTGACACCGGCCGCGCCGGCCCAACTGGTGATCACGATGCAGCCGCCCGCGAGCGCCACGGCCGGCGCGGGTCTTGATCTGGCGGTGACGATCGAGGACGCGTTTGGCAACGTCGAGACAACCGATGCGGGTCCCGTGACCATCGGCCTGGCGGGCGGCCCCGCTGGGGCGACGCTCGGGGGCGCGCTCACGGCCCTGGCCCGCCAGGGTGTGGCCAGCTTTTCGGGTCTGACGATCGACCAGGCGGGTGCCGGCTACACCCTCGCGGCGGACAGCGCGGGGCTGCCTCCAGTGACCTCCGACTCGATCACAGTGGCGCCCGCCGCGCCGGCTCTGCTCGCGATCACCGCTCAGCCCCCCGCGACCCTCACGGCCGGCGCCGGCTTCGGCCTCGCGGTCACCGTGGAGGATGTCTTCGGCAACGCCGTCAAGAGCTTCGATAGCAGCGTCAGCCTGTCGCTGATCGGAGGCGACGGCGGGACGCTCGCGGGGCAGCTCACGACCGCGGCGAGCGGGGGCCTGGCGAGCTTCTCGGGACTCACACTCGACAAGGCCGGCTCGGGGTATGCCCTCGACGTCCACAGCGACGGCCTGACCGGCGTGACCTCAAACGCCATCACGGTGGCGCCCGGCGCGGCCACACAGCTCGTGATCACGGCGCAGCCGCCGTCCAGTGTCATCGCCGGCCAGCCGTTGAGCGTCGCGGTCGCGGCCGAGGATCTCTTCGGCAACCTGGCGACCGGATTCGAGGGGAGCGTGACGGTGGGGCTGACCAGCACGTCGGGAGGTGGTCCGCTCGCGGGAACGCTCACCCTTCCGGCTGAGGACGGCCTGGCGCACTTCTCCGGCCTGACGGTCGACCGGGCCGGTCCTGGTGATTCCCTCCAGGTGACCTCGGACGGACTCACCGCCGCGACCACCACGTCCTTCGCGGTGAGCCCGGCTCCGGCCGCTCGCCTGGTCGTGACCGTGCAGCCCCCCGCGACGATCACCGCCGGCTCTGGCTTCGGAGTGGTCGTCGCGGCGGTGGACCCGTTCGGCAACATCGATTCATCGTTCGACGGAGCGGTATCGCTCGCAGTCGCGGGCCAGGCCGGTGGCGGATCGTTCGGTGGGCCGATCACGGTGGCAGCGATCGGCGGCGTGGCGCGCGTCTCCGGCCTGACGCTGACCCGGGCCGGCGCCGGCTCTGTGCTGGAAGTGTCCAGTGGTGGGCTGGCCGCGACGCGGACGAGTGTCTTCAACGTCGTTGCCGCGGCGCCGAGCCAACTGGTCGTGACCATCCAGCCGCCGGGGAACCTTGCGCCCAGGCAGCCGTTCGGCCTCGCCGTCGCGGCCGAGGATCCCTTCGGCAACGTCGCGACGGGCTTCGACGGGGTCGTGACCGCGGTCCTGGCCACCGACCCGAATCACAACAAGCTCGGCGGCACGCTCACCGTACAGTCGAATTCGGGCCTCGCCACCTTTACCAACCTGACCTTGAAGAAGACCGGAAGGGGCTATGCGCTGAGGCTCACGACCAACGGCCTCCCTGGCGCGACGACCAGTGCGTTCAAGGTCAGTCGCGGCCCCGTTGCCCTGCGGGAGCGAACCAAGGTGCCGGTGCCGTTCCGCCTCCGAGCCGGCCATGTCGCGCGGTTGCCATAGGTGGAGCTTTCCGGCCTGACAATGCCTTCCTCGGACTGTAGAATCTTGTGAATGCTTCGCATCTCACGATGAGGAGGGCGGGAACCATGCTCGAAGCAAAGATCATCAAGACCGGCCGCGGGCCTGAGATCGTTGGGACGCGGATCACGGTTTACGACGTCCTCGAATACCACAAGTCGGGTTGGCACCGCGACATGATCGCAGACACACTGGAGCTCAGCTCGCAACAGGTCGAGGCCGCCATCCGTTACATCGAAGAACATCGGGACGAGGTGATGGCGGACTATGCGAGGAACATGGAGCGGATCCATCGAGGCAATCCGCCCGAGCTCCAAGCCAAGCTGGACGCCGGGCACGAGCGCTTTCTGGCGATGGTCCGAGAGCGCCGCGAAGCCAAGAACCGGGAGGCGCAGGATGCGGGGGATTCTCGCGGACATTAACGTGGGGAAACAGCGGCGTGCCATTCTGGCGATCTGGTCTTCCGACACCTGGCGCGATCTCTGGAGCGCTCTGGGATTGTCGGTGGTCAGCTTCCCCGCCGTGGGCCTGTCGTATCGTGCGCCGGATGACTTGATCTGGAAGACCTGCCAACGAGAGAAACTCGTACTGATCACTGGGAACCGGAACGACGACGGGCCGGATTCCTTGGAGGCGACGATCCGAGTCGAGAACCAGCCCGACAGACTGCCCGTGATCACCATCTCGGATCCGGACCGCGTGCTTCAAGATCGTCTCGATGCCGAGAAGGTCGCCGAGCGGTTGCTCGATTACTTGATGCGGATCGATGAGATTCGCGGCACGGGGCGAATCTACGTACCATGACCGGACTAATCGGGATCACCCATCAGGATGAACCCAGCCCAGTAGTGGGGATGCTCGAACGGGTGCCCCGCGATCGGCTGGCCCTGCTTGGCGCGAGGAATTCCGCGGTCGATCGGCTTGAACTGGGCGTCGACCGCGGCGGCGGTCAGCCCGCGCAGCCATGCCTTCGCCTCACGCAGGGCCTCGGCTTTCTGCAGCGGCTGGGCCAGCCCCTTGCGCTTCCCCAACCAGTTCTGGTAGAACCGCGTCATCAATAACGACGTCGCCCGATCGTCCACCTCCCAGAGGCTGAGCACCAGGCTCCGGCCGCCGGCCAGGAAGAATGCCTGGGCAAACCCGAGGAAGCCCTCGCCCCCACTGCTGCGTCCCAGCCCGCTCTGGCAGGCGCTGAGGACCACCAGCTCGGCGTTGAGTTTCCATGTGCTCATGACCTCGCCCGCGGTGAGCGTGCCATCGTAAATGGGTTGGTTGAGGGGCAGCGGAGCCGCGGGATCGCCCAACTGATCTTGCGAGAGGAGCAGCCGCGAGTTCATCGGGATGAGGTCGTCCATCTGGCCGTGGGTCGCCAGGTGAATGACGGCGAACTTCCGCAGTTGATCCCGGGCTCGCAGGTTGTCCAGGAGTTGCTCGCTGGCGTCGGAGCCGAGGAAGACGTCCTTGCGGTCGAAGAGCGCGGCAATGCCCTGGACCTCGCGGCGCGTGCCGGGCAGGGGAACGAACCGCGCCCCGCGGGTGCGGCGGATCAGGGCGTCCCCCTCGCGCTGGGCGCGGATCACCTCGGCGGCCGGGCTGGTTTCCAACTGGACCCCGAGCCGCCCCGGCTTGAGCGTCCGCTGGAGGGTCTCCCCTTGGCGCCAGACCGTGACGGCGACGCCGGTGGCCTTGGGATCGGCGGCCTGGATCTGGTTCTGGAGATCCTCGCGGGTCGCCAGCTTGGTCCCGGCGTAAGCGAGCAGCACGTCGCCGGGCTGGATGCCGGCCGTCGCGGCGTTGGCGTCGGGTTGGACGGCCCGGACCAGGATGCCGTGATCGGGCGGTCTCGCAGCGGCCTGGGTCGACGCTTCCGGTTCCGCAGGAGGTGGAATGGGATCGCCCAGGGCCAGCAGGCGGCGCGACTGCGCCGGCTTGCCGTGATCCCCGCGACGCTGTTCCTGGAGCCACGCGAATAAGGTTCCGGACGGTGCGTAGCTGACCAGGTAGCGCGGCGCATTCGTGGATCGGGTCGCCAGCAGGGCTTCGACCGGGATTCCGGCCATCGCGGGCGACGGCAGGATGATCAGGTGCTGGACCGGAGGCACATCGCCCTCTCCCCGGAGGGCGACTTCGAGCGGCCCCAGTCGCTGCTGGGCCAGCTCGGTGAGCGGTTTCTGCCAGCCGGATGTGGCGCCTTCGCTCAGGATCTTCCGGATCAAACCCGGGTGCTGCTCATCGGCCTCTGTCCATGCCTGATTCGGCCCAGTGCCGGCGATCCGGATCCACCGCGGCGCACCGGTGCGCCGGATCACGCAGGCCCAGTGCTCCCCCTTCCGATCGGCGGCGCCGGCCTCGGTCTGGAGGTCGAGCCAGCCCAGGAGCGCCGCGTCGACCGGCAGCTCGGCCTGGATCTGGTCGAGCCGATAAACGGCCCCAGCGGCCACCCCGTGCTTCTTGACCATGTCGGCCTCGAGCTGAATGAGCCGTCCCTGCGCTTCCAGGTGTTCGTTCCTGAGCTCATCGAGCCGCCGGCGCTGATCGACCGAGAGGGCGTTCGCGCCGGCCAGGATGCTGATCTGGTTCTCGAGGCGATTGAGGTGAACGACGAGGGCTTCCTGTTGTCGGCGCTCATCGGGAGTCAGGAGACGGCGTTGTCGCGCGGTCAGGTCATCGAACAGCCCTCGCGCGAGGTCGGACTCCCAGTAGCGCCAGGCGTCCTCAGATCGGGCCCTTCGCGCCAGCAAGAGAGCCAGCAGAGACCCTACGGAATTGCTCGAAGCGAAGCCGGTTCGGCCCAGACCGCTGAAGCTGACCCGGAGCCGCGCGGCCTCGAGGCTCCTGGCCGCCGTGAGTGCCGTCGCCTCGGCGTCAGCGAACCTCCCCTGAGCCCACAGATCCACGGCCAGATTCTTGTAGCTGAGGGCGGTGTTGGGGTGGTCGTCACCCAGGAGGCGATGGAGAATTCCCACCGTTTTTCGACAGATCGCCTCGGCCTCGACATACTTCCCCCGCGCTGTGAGGTCGACGGCCAGGGCGTTGTAGCCCCGGGCCGTCCCGACGCTATTCTCGCCCGACACGAGCCTGTGGATCGCCAATTGCTTCTCGATGAACGGCCTGGCCTGGTCGAGCTTCCGCTGGGCATGGAGGTTGATGACGAGGTTGCCGTAGCTGATGGCCGTGTCGCGGTCGTTTTCGCCCCGCGCCCGCAGATAGATCGCCACCGCGCGCCGATGCAGCATTTCGGCCTCGGTGTATCTCTTCTGGGCGTCCAGATTGGTCGCCAGGTTGTCCGTTTGCATCGCCGTGTCGGCGTGATCCTCTCCGTTCACCCGACGACTGATCTCCAGGGCCTTTCGCTGGAGTGGCTCGGCTTCGGCGTGCTTCCCCTGGTCGCTGAGGTTGACGGCCAGATTGTTGTAGCTTCGCGCCGTGGCGGGGGCGTCCTCACCCAGCAGCCGGCGACGCAGCCCCAGCACTCTCCGGAAGAACGGCTCGGCCTCGGCATAGCGACCCTGGCCGTTGAGACTGGCCGCCAAGTTATTGTAACTCAACGACGTGTCGAAGTGTTCTTCGCCGAGGACGTGGACCCAGATCGCCATCGCTGTTCGCAGTATGGGCTCGGCCTCGATAAACTTGCCCTGCCTGTTCAGATCGAAGCCCAGATTGCTGTAAGTGAGGGCCGTGATGGGGTGAGATTGACCCAGCACGCGGCGGCGCGCCGCGAGCACGGCCCGCAGCAGGGACTCGGCCTCGGCGTACTTGCCCTGAGAATCGAGGCCCATCGCCTCATTGTGTTGGACTGTGAGCGTGCCGGGATGATCCTCACCCAGCAGCCGGCGATGGACCGACGCCGACTCGTGCAAGAGGTTCTGGGCCTCCGCCTGGCGTCCTGCCTTTTGCAGCTCGTCCGCTCGCTCGAACTGCACGAGTGCCGTCGCCAGGGCTGTCTGATCCCCTCGCGCGAGTCGCGCCAGCCGCGCGCACGTCTGCTCCGTGATGCGGGCATCGAAGGTCTCCCAGTGATCTTCGCCCTGCACGTGCCCGCGGATCGCCGCGGCCTCCCGCGCCGGCGCGACTGCCTCGGCGAATTGACCCTTCTTCTCCAGCGCCGCGATCCGCTTCTCCAGGTCCGCGACTTTCTGGGCGAGGTCGCCCTTCAGGACGCGTTGCCAGGGTGGGGGTTTGTCCGCATCGCGATCCGTCCGCGCTGGTTGCTTCGTGACCTGGGCCTCCACAGTCACGGACCCGCTCGCAAGGAGTACCAGGACCGAGCCGGCCATCAGGAATCGGAGGCACCGACACGCGATCCGGCTTGTGCCCCGAGACATGGGAGTCTCCTCTGCGGTGGGGTTCTGACCGCTTTGCTCTCGTCTCACGCGCCTTCTCCGGGGTTTCCGTCCCGCGGCGTCCGCCACTTCACTTCGGGGTGACGACCGGAAACGCGATCGCCTCGACCGCATCGATCCCCGGGACTTTCTGGAGGTACTCGCAGACCTCCTGGAAAGGCCGGGGCGGGCCGGCATGGCTTCGCGGTTGGCCCCGCCGTTCGCCGGCCCGGGGCTCGAAGCCGCCGCCGTGGAAGCTCCAGACGCCGGCCCCGTCGGCCGGGACCGTTTCCCAGTGCAGCCCCCGCCGGCCCTCCCAGCGCGCGAACGACGGCAACGGCTGCCGGGACACCAGCAATACGAATCCCTGGAAACCCGTACCGTCGGACAGTGGGAAGTACTGCGAGTCGAGGGGATAGACGATCTGGTCCGATCGCGGCGGCGGGCCGGTGTCCGTGCTGGGGTGGCACAACTGGACCATGCCGTTGGGGTTCAGCGCGATCAGGTAGCAATAGCCTGGCGTCTTGAGCTGGGCGTGCACCCGCACGTCGTCGTCGAAGAGGAACGGTCCTGGCGTCACGCCGATCGTGCCCAGTGCGACAGGGGGATCACCCCGGAAATACTTGACCTCGAAGGAAACGATCCGCGGGACGACCGCCGGCGCCGCCGGCGCGAGGAAGGAAGCCAGCGCGGCCAGTCCCAGGACAGCCGAGGCGACCGCCACCATCCAGGGGCGTCGCCGAAAACGCCGCAGCGCCTGCTCGAGCTCGCCGGCCTTGCGGTAGCGGTGCTGTGGATCCGGGGCCAGGGCCTTCAGGCAGATTCGCTCCAGCCCCCGCGGGACTCTCGGGTTGACCTGGCGCGGAGAGACCTGCTCCGCCTGGCTCGCCTGCCGCAGCGCGGCCCATCCCCCCGCACCCTGGTAGACCGCCCGGCCGGTCAGGAGGTAGTAGAGGACGCCACCCAGGCCGAAGACGTCGGTCCAGGGACCGATCTGATCCTCCCGGCCCTGGGCCTGCTCGGGACTCATGTACGAGGACGTGCCCCCGGTCGAGCCGATCGCATCCTCGGTCCAGGCGTGCCGCAGCCGGGCCAGGCCGAAGTCGATCAGCTTCGGCCGGTTCTCCTCGTCGATCAGCACGTTCTTCGGCTTGATGTCTTGATGGATAATCCCCCGGGCATGGATGTACTCGACCCCTCGGGCCAGCTCGGCCACGAGTCCAGCGATGGCGCGCGGGCCCGGCCGGCATTGCTCGGCGTATTGCTCCAGGTTCAGCCCGTGGACGTGTTCCATGACGACGAACGGGCGGCCGTCGTCGAAGTCGAGGTCCACCACCTTGACCAGATTGGGGTGAGCGCACTCGGCGAGGAGCCGTGCCTCACGGAGCAACCGCTCCCGACCGGCCGGATCCGCCGCCACCCCGCGGCGTGCCAGCTTGAGCACGAACTCCTTCCCTAGCTCAGGATGGATGACGCGAAAGACCTGCCCCTGGCCACCCTCGCCCAGTGCGTCGACGACCAGATATCGGCCAATGCGCCGCGACGGCTCCACGGCATGCAGGTTGTCGATGCCCTGCGGATCGGGGACTGGAGGCGGCGGACTCAGCTCGGCCGTCTCGTCCCCCTGCGAAAGGCTCGGGAGCTGCAAGACTTCGTACAACTGCATCTGCTGATCGATCCGCTCGCGCAACGCCTCCCGCAACGTGGGATCCTCGACGCCGAGCGACTCCAGGGACGCATCCGCGTGGTGAAGGTAGCACTCTTCCCACTGCTCCAGAAGGGGAAGCAGCCGGTCGGTTCTCGGCTCGGCCTCCAGGGCCGATGGGTCGTGGCTCGCGGCGTCCGCGCCGGTCCTCAGTGCGGTGACTGTGGATGCATCAAGCTCGTGGCTCTCCATGGGACGCTCCATTGCGCTCGCACGTCGGCTCAGGGCCGGTCGCCGTATCCCCACATCCCTCGCGCAAGCCGCGCGGTCGCGGCGTACCACAGGCGGCTGACCTTGCGCGGGTGCAATCCCAGGATCTGGGCGATCTCGGCCTGGGAGTAACCACCGTAGTAGCGCAGGTCGAAGACCATGCGCTCGTCGTCGGGCAGCGTCGCGACCTGTTCGTGCACCTCGGTCAGCAGTGCCAGGCGAGCTGGATCCTGGGTCGTATCGGCCAGGTCGAAGGGCGCCGGCGCCTCGGATTGGCCGGCATCCCGCCGCCCGTTGCCGCGGCGGGCGTCGTCCCGGCGCTGCCGCCGGGCCAGGTCGAGAAGGGCCTGGCGGACGTGGACGAAGACCAGCCCGAAGAAACCCTCCAGCGTCTGGGGTTGAGTCTTCTCCAGGGCACCGACCAGGCGGATCCACAGCACGCTCACGACGCTCTCGACGTCATGGCGGTCGCGCAAGGAACGGAAGTCCTTGTGGAAGATCGTGGCCGCGATCCGCAACAGGCGGTGGTAGGCCCGCTCCAGGACCGCCCGCCGCGCCGTCTCATCGCCGCGGCGGAGGCGATCGAGCAAACCCGCGATGTCTTGAGTCGTCGTGCCGCTCACGCCGTGTTCCCCTTCATTGGACCCTGAATCGCCTGACGACGCACTGAGCCCCAGCATCCGCAGGCGCGGCGGTCGGACCATCCTCCCCATTCTATAAAGCGCTTCCACGAGCCGGAAAACGAATTCTCGGTTTTTTCGGTCACGCCATGTCCGAAACCGGGACTCGCAACGCCCAGCGGGGTAGATCGAGCCCTTCGTGTGGTCCGGCCTGCAACCTCGGGGCAGGATCGGCCGGAACCCGATCCGCGTCCGTTCCGCGCCTCGATGGGCTGCTCCTGGTTCTTGAGGACGGCTTCACCAGCTCCAGAAAGGACGAACTTGCCATGATCCGCTCTCTGCTCCGCGAATCGCTCCGGATTGGGCGAACCCGAACGATCCCAGGCCACGGCCGATCGGCCCGCCGCCGGTTCAGGCCGGCGGCCCTCAACCTGGAGGGACGCCAGTTGCTCTCGGCGTTCACTCTGGACGGCTCGGGCAATCTCTGGGAGTATGCTCATGCCCGCTGGCAGATCATCGACACCGGCGTGACCTCCTTCGCCGTGGGCAACCCCGGCACCGCCTTCGCCGGCGACCTGCTCGACCTGCACAGCAACGGCGTCTTGTCTGCCAACTCCGGCAGCGGATTTGTGGCCTGGGATTCGGGCGTCACCTCCTTCGCCTTCGGCAATCCGGGCACCGCCTTCGCGGGTGACCTGCTGGTGTTGCAGGCCAACGGCGTCCTGCTGGCCAACGCCGGCAGCGGGTGGGCAGCCTGGGATTCCGACGTCGCCTCCTTCGCCTTCGGCAATCCTGGAACGGCCTTCGCGAGTGACCTGCTGGTGTTGCAGGCCAACGGCGTCTTGCTGGCCAACGCCGGCAGCGGATGGGCAGCCTGGGATTCCAGTGTCACCTCGTTCGCCTTCGGCAATCCGGGCACCGCCTTCGCGGGTGACCTGCTGGTATTGCAGTCCAACGGCGTCCTGCTGGCCAACGCGGGCAGCGGGTGGGCGACCGCGGATTGCGGCGTCACTTCCTTTGCCTTCGGCAAGGGCATCTGGTCCAACGGCGTGTTCGCCCTCAAGGGGGATGGGGAGTTGCAGGAGTCGGTGGGCAACGGCTTCTGTGACATCGATACCTGCGTCACCTCCTTCGCCGTGGGGCACAGCGGCACCTCGTGGGTCAACAGCGTGTTCGCGCTGCGGAGCGACGGCGAGTTGCAGGAGTCGGTGGGCCACGGTTTCTGTGACATCGACACCTGCGTCAACTCGTTCGCCCTGGGAAACAATGGCACGCCCTGGTCTGGCGACCTCTTCGCGCTGCGGAACGACGGCGAGTTGCAGGAGTCGGCGGGCAGCGGCTTCTGCGACAGTGCCACCTGCGTCACCTCCTTCGCCCTGGGTAATCTCGGTAGCGCCTGGGCCGGCAGCCTCTTCGCCCTGCGCAGCGATGGCGAGCTGATGGATTCGGTCGGCAATGGCTTCTGCGACCTGGATACGGGTGTCAAGTCGTTCCTCGTCGGCCGAGGAGGATACCTCGATGTGCTGGAGTGCGGCGGCAATCTCTGGCAATACTCGGGCGTGTGCGCGCGGTCCCTCCTGGACCAATCGGTTCAATCGATCTGGCTCGGCGACGCCGGCTTCATCGTGAATGCGCTCGAGTGGTGTGGGAATGTTCGCCAATTTGCCACGTGAACGTCTCGGGACGAAATAATCTGAGTGGAGTCTCCGGGCCCGTTCCATCGGTGTCGATGACCGTGGCCCGAAGACGTGTGGACGATCCCGCGATCCAGGGTCCGGTCGCTCACGGAGGCGGGCCAGAAGATCGAGGCGATCAAGCTCTTGCGGGAGCGCACGGGAGCTGGGCTCGAGGAGGCGCAAGAGGCCGTGGAGCGAATGGCCGAGCGGCGTGGTCTGGCCTCGTCGCAGAGGGTCGGCTGCCTCGGAGTGGTCCTCCTGGCCCTGATGTCCCTGGTCTGGCTCGTCGGGCGGCGGTGAACGCCAATCCGCCCGCTCTCCAGGGGCTCGGCGGCGGTCTGACCCTTGACCGCCGTAGCCCACCGGGGTGTCAAGATCTTCGACTTCAGGAGGCCGCCGGGGCGGTGGCGCCCGCTACTTCCTCGTTGGCGTGATTCGCTCCAACCTCGGACCCGGAGACCTCGGCGCCCGCAACCGCGGCGGGCGAGCCAGCAGTCTCCAGGGGCGCCTCCGGCTCAACGGACTGAGGCTCATTCGGCCGGCTGTCGCTGTCCGATTCGTCGGCGGGGTGCCCCGGCGACATCTCCTCAACCCTGACGAAGCGACCGGGCTGGACCTGCACCCAGGAGGCGGTCAGCGGTCCGACCTGGGGAGCCTTGGGCCGGCGCCGTGCCCGGACTTGCCGTGATGAAAGCGCAGGCGGCTCCTCGGTCGGGCGGGGCGAGGCCGGCTGTGAGGAGTCGCCGTCGCCGGAATGACCGCCGGATCCGGGGAAGTCGGCGCGTTCGTCCGGGTCATCGTCCTCTGGAGTTTCGGCTTTATCGTCGAGGGGCATCGCCGGCTCGTTCAGGTCCCGCTTGCGGAGACGACCGATCCCATGCCGTGCCATCAGAGCCAGATAGGGCACAAGGAGCACTGTCAAACCGAGGGGCAAGTGCCGACTCTCAACCAGGACCACGCCGATCAGCAGCAGGGTCCAGATCGTCAGGCACAGGTGAATCCGAGGCGATGGAGCATCCATCATGGGCGAGGTGGGGGGCCGGGAGAGAGCGGATCGGGGCAGGTCCTTCCTCGCCCCTGCGATCGCCGAGATGTTGATTATCGGCTACCCGGCTCGAATGGCTGCACGGATTCCGGACGCACTTCGTCGGAGTGACCGCAGAGAGGTCTTGGCGATGCGGATCGGTCGCGGGGCTCCCGGCCAACCGACCGGAACCGATGTGCTCTGCACCCGGGACCAGTCAGAGACGCTGGTCTCAGGGACGAGGCCCGGCGGATCGGGCGAGTCATCCAGTTCCACCTCCCGTCGCTGCTGATCGGGGTGGCGCTGGCCCTAACGGGCGTCGCCTACAAGCGGCTCTTCTCGCGGACGCCCGGGGTCGTCTTGGCCCTGGGAAAGCCGTGGAGGGAAGCGCTGTTCGGGAGGAGGGCTGAAGCACGATGAGACGAGCGTCCAGGGCCACTCCAAGGAGGCACGGAAAGAGTCGCCATGGGCGATACGAGAAGGCGGGCGCGCTGGTCGGTGTCCCGCACCACGAGCCGCCACGGGGCTCCCAGGGAGGGAGCGTGCCCCCGGGAAGCCCACTCGAACCGTTCCTTGCTCACCCGTGGTACCACCGCGCCAGGGGAGCGCCAGCCCCGCTCTTGCCTCGCTCTTGGATCGCATGTACACTGAACGAGTAACGGACCGGTCCGGAGGACCCAGCGATGCCGACGGAGTACGTCTCTGGGGATCTGTTTGACAACGCCCACCATGCCCAGGCATTCGCCCATGGCTGCAACTGCCAGGGGTCGATGGGGGCGGGGATCGCCAAGACCTTCCGCTCCCTCTACCCCGAGATGTACGACGAGTACCGCAGCCGCTGCAAGGCTGAGCCCCGGCGGTTCCACCTCGGTGATTGCTGGCTGTGGAAGGAGGACGACCAGCCCTGGGTGTTCAACCTCGGCACCCAGGAGGGCTACTGGCGATCACGGGCCAGTTACGAGGCGATTGCGACCGCCCTGCGGTCGATGAGGACGCAGGCGGGTGCCGAGGGCATCATCCGCATTGCCATGCCCCGCATCGGCGTGGGCCACGGCGGGTTATCGTGGAAGAAGGTCCGGGTGATCGTCGAGGCCGTGTTCGGGGACTGGGATGGTACGCTGGTGGTCTACGAAGAATATGTGCCTGGTGATTCGCACCGGTCAGTCGCCACGCCTGAGGAAGAGGCCACGACCCGAACTGGCCCCAACCGTGGGGAGTCTGATGCCTTCACGAGCCGCGCGAAGCGCCGAGTCCCTCCCAGGGCTGCGACGACCGGCGAACCGGCGGGCGATGCCGTGGGCGAGGTGATCTACTTCGACAGCGTGAGCGGCGAGTACGGCTGCTTCTCCAACTTCTCGCCCCATCCCGTCAAGCTCAAGGGCAAGACTTGGCCGACGAGCGAGCACTACTTCCAGGCGCAGAAGTTCGCCGGCACGCCCGACGAGGACGAGGTCCGTCAGGCGAAGTCGCCCATGGTTGCTGCTCGGATGGGGCGCAGTCGTCGGCGCCCGCTCCGCAAGGACTGGGAAGCGGTCAAGGACGCCATCATGCACGAGGCGGTGCTGGCCAAGTTCACCCAGCACGCCGACCTGCGGGAGGTCCTGCTGGGATCCGGCGATGCCCGGATCGTCGAGCACACCGAGAAGGACAAGTATTGGGGCGACGGCGGCGATGGCAGCGGCCAGAACAGGCTCGGCCAGACCCTCATGCAAGTCCGGGAGGAGTTGTGGAATGGCCAAAAAGGCGACGATCCGGCTCAAGCGGGCCTACGAGGAGCCGGCGCCGGATGACGGGAGCCGCATCCTGGTCGAGCGGCTCTGGCCCCGAGGGGTCAGCAAGGACAAGGCGGCGATCGACCTGTGGCTGAAGGAACTCGCCCCCAGCACTGAACTCCGCAAGTGGTACGGCCACGACCCGGACAAGTGGGAGGAGTTCCGCAGGCGATACCGGGCGGAGCTGGCCGACAAGGGCGAGGTGCTCGATGACTTGAGGGGGCGGCTCAAGGAGGGGCCGATCACGTTCGTCTTCGCCGCCAAGGACCGGGAACAGAACAGCGCCGTCGTCCTCAAGGAGTACATGGAGACTCAGGGCTGAATCCAGGCACGAGGCTCCAGACCGGTCGTCCCCGGCCTGTTCGGGCGGCGGCATCCAGGGGTGGACGAGGCGCAGGCCGAAGCCATCCTCAACCGCGGCGCCATCTTCCCGCTGGGCGGAATGTCGCCGTGCGGCTCGCCGCCGTGGCTCCCCATCCTCGAGGAGGGTGGGTGCGGTCAGAACTTGTCGCCGATCGGTTGCAGGAAGCCCAGACGCCGGGCGATGTCCGGCTCGCCCTCGACGCCCTTGATGGAGGATCCTACCCAATTGCCGACCTGCAACAGCAGGGTTCCATGAAGCAGCCTTGATCGAATGATCCGCTCCTCCCGCTCGGAGGCGACCCGGACCAAGTTCAGGAAGCTGGAGTCCCCGCGATTCGGGCCGCTTGACCGGAGATGATCCATGTCACCCTCATCATCCCGGCTTGCGTTCAGCGTCATGCGGATGGCCCTGCTCGCAGTCTCCTTGTCCGGCGGATCGTCTGGCTCGAGTCCTCGTCTCAAACATTGCACCTGCCGATGAAATCACGCAAATCCATTCCAGCGGCGGTGGCTGCCTGCTGATCTTGGCGAGCGGGGTCGCCCCCGGGGAGGATCAATCCGTCAGCCACGAGCCCGGGAGAACTGTGGAGGGCTCCTGATGTGACGGCTGGTACAATGACCTGACGTCGTTGAGCCAAGCACCAAGCCCAGCCAACCAGGTCCAGCGCCTGCACCGACGAGCTGCCCGAATGGCGAAGGAGGATGCGATGTCCTTGAGCCACTGGTTGCCGTGCGCCCTGCTCGCCCTGAGCGTTGCCCCAGCCAACACCCCCAAGCCCAACGTCATCCTCATCCTCGTCGATGACCTGGGCTGGGCCGACCTCGGCTGCTCCGGCAGCACCTTCTATGAGACGCCGAACATCGACCGGCTCGCCCGCCGAGGGGTGCGGTTCACCAATGCCTACGCCGCCTGTCCGGTCTGCTCCCCCTCCCGGGCCGCCATCATGACGGGGAAGTATCCCGCCCGGCTGCGCCTGACCGACTGGCTGCCGGGTCGGTCGGATCGGCCCTCGCAGCAGCTCCTGCGGCCGCAGATCCGCCAGGAGCTTCCCCTGGAGGAGGTCACTCTGGCCGAGGCGCTCAGGCCGGCCGGCTACGCCACGGCGAGCATCGGCAAGTGGCATCTGGGCGGGGGGCCGTTCTGGCCCCAGCACCAGGGCTTCGACCTCAACATCGGCGGCACCCAGACCGGCTCTCCCCCCGGCGGCTACTTCGACTTCCACACGCCCAATCTGAAGGCCCGCACAAACCGGGAATACCTGACCGATCGGCTGACCGAGGAGGCGGTGCGGTTCATCCAGCGGCATCGGGACCGGCCGTTCTTCCTCTACCTGCCGCATTATGCGGTCCACATCCCGCTCCAGGCCAAGCCGGAGGTCCAGGCGAAGTACCGGTCGAAGCCCAGGGGTGATTCACCGCAGGACAATCCCATCTACGCCGCCATGATCCAGAGCGTGGACGAGGGGGTCGGCAAGCTCCTGGGGGCGCTGGACGACCTGAAGATCGCCGACCGGACGGTGGTGATCTTCACCTCCGACAACGGCGGGCTGTCGGTGAAGGAGGGTCCGAACACGCCGGCCACGTCCAACGCCCCGCTGCGGGCCGGCAAGGGTTTTCTCTACGAGGGGGGCATCCGGGTGCCGCTGATCATCGTCTGGCCCGGTGTCACCCGCCCCGGCTCCCTCTGCGACGTGCCGGTCAGCGGGCAGGATCTGTTTCCTACGAACCTCGCCCTGGCTGGCGTCAGCCCCTCCCCCGGGCAGGTGATCGACGGGGAGAGCCTGATGCCGTTATTGAAGGGGGACGGTGCGTTGCGGCGGGAGGCCCTCTACTGGCACTACCCGCATTACAGCAACCAGGGAGGTCGGCCCGGGGGAGCGATCCGCCGGGGGGATCGAAAGCTGATCGAATCGTACGAGGACGGGCGGGTGGAGTTGTATGACCTCAAGCGGGACGTCGGCGAGCGGCACGACCTGGCTGCCGAACGCCCGGAGGAGGCGGCCCGGCTCCGCAACCAATTGGCCCGGTGGCGGGAGTCGGTGGCCGCACAGATGCCCAGGCCCAACCCGGATTACCACCCGCACAGGCGCTGACGACGGCTCAATCCTTGGGGGACACCCCTCTGCGAGGAGTTTCGGCGGAGATGGCCAGGACTTCTCGTCAAGCTCGAACATCCCCCAGCCCGTTGGTGACAAGCTCCAGCCGAGCCACCCCGGATACCTGGTGACCGATCTGCCTGCGATGCACCTCTGTTCCAGCTCCAGCAGACTTGACTCTGAACGTAAAGATGGCGAGAGAGCCGCCCGCCCACCAATGCGAAGATCAGAGCCAGGAGCGAGTGACCGACGCGGATGAAGTTCTCGGCGGAGGTTCCCGCGACGATCAGCGCGGCCAGGTGGTGCGCGGCCGCAGAGGCGGGGTGGGCCGCCGAGCGTGCGGGCCACCGATCGGCGGTGCAATCCGCGCGGGGCAGCGCGCGGACCCTGACCGGCCGGAGGCATCCCGGTTCGGCTGTTCCGGCGGGTTGTCGTGGAATGGCTCGCCGCGCGGGAATGATCGAGGGAGGATGGAAGAGGGAGCGAAGCCCGCATCCGATGCGCGGGGCTCCACGCCGGCCACGTCCCTGGCCCGAGTTCGCGGCGAGGTGAGGGCAGTCGCTCACGCCCCCTCGATCGACTATAACCGGGGAACCCTCTCGGCCCCCGCGCGGCGGGCCGGTCGTGTGGTCATCGCGCCGCCGCCCCCGGTTCCGATCCTCGCACGTGCAGCGAGCGGATGATCTCACCCCCGAGCCAGGCGATCAAGAGGCAGCACGCCGCATGGCCGATCCGAAGGTACAAGCCCGGGCTGTGCAGCGTCGCATAGCCAAGATGCCAGGGAGACTCCTGGGGGAACTCCGGGAGATTCCACGCCTGCCAGGGCGTCGGCGGCGTCGGGGCGCTCGGTGGCTGGAAGCCCCCGAGGTAGGACCGCACGAGATACTCTTTGTGCACGATGTGCGGAGCCAGGATGTCGAGAAAGCTCGTCGTGATGAGCTGGAAGGAGACCTCCGACTGGAACCAGGGTGCCATCGCCAGGACGAAGTAGACCCATCCGCAGGTCGCGAAGCCCACCCAGAAGCCGCGCCGGCCGCCACGGGTGTAGACCGCCGCGGGTATGGCCAGCGTCAGCGCGGCCAGGGTCGCCGAGAACCAGACATTGGCCCAGAGCCGCGACGGGGTCCGCAGCGCCGCGCAGGCGACGCCCAGCAGCACGATCACGACCATCAGGCCGCGGATCGAGAAGCGGTCGTGCCCCATGGTGTCACTCCCTCCCTGCCGCGGGCCGCGCTGAGCGGGTGCGACGTCCCGTCAGTCGGCCAGCCCCAGCTTGGTCAGCTCGCGCTGGATCAGCTCGAGGTCCCAGACCTCGACCAGTGGGTCGCTCCGCCCGGCGCTGGCCAGCCTGCGGCCCTGGGGGTCGAAGGCCAGGCTGGAGACCATGCCGCGGTGGCCGGGGAGGCTGAGCCAAGGCTCCTTGGGCTCGAGCCTGGTGGCCGGCCAGACCAGGATCGGGCCCTGCTGGGTGCCCACGGCGAGGTCGCGGCCGTCGGGCGCGAAGGCCAGGGCGGTCACGTACCCATCGACCTCGGCGTCGCTGGACCGGATCCGACCCACGACGTCGCGATGCCGCGTGTCCAGGAGCGACACGGTCCCGGTGCGGTCCCCCAGGGCCAGGATGGTGCCGTCGGGCCGCAGGGCGAGGCTGGTGATCTCCTCCGGGAGCCCCGCCGTCACCGGCAGCTCGCGGGCCTGGTGGCCCTCGGAGGTCGTGTCCAGGGCCCACACGTGGAGTTTGTTGCTGTAGTCCAGCAGGTAGAGGCGGTCTCCCCTCGGCGCGATCTGGACCTCGCGGAAGCGCAGGCCCTCGGCGTCGGCGACGGTCGCGGGCGTGGGAGTGCCGCGCGGATCAGCCTTCGCCGGAGCTGCGGCTGGGCCGGGTGCACCCGGCGGGGGAGCGACCGGCAGAACCTGGTCGGGCGTCTGGGAGTGCCACAAGAAGACGGCGGAGGGCCGGCGGCCGTCCGGTGTCCGCACCAGGGCCATCAAGCGGCCGTCGCGCGTCCGTGCCAGCAGCGTTGTGTTCCACCAGGTCACCGGCACGATTGGCATCGGGTACGCGCACAGCGGCGGCGCCTGCTCGGCGATCCCGTTCGGGGACCAGACGCGCAGGCCGAACCGGTCGTGGGCGACCAGCCGGCCGTGATCGTCGAAGGCCAGGGAGGTCGGGCAGCGCTCTCGGCTCCTGCCCCCGAGGGGGCCCATCCCCCAGCCCGGGCCGCGCCGCGGGCCGTCGGGGGGCGGGGATTCCGGTTGCCTTGACTCCACGCCGGGACGATCCGCCCCCCTGGCTGCCGTCTCGACCGCTCGGGGTCCGGCCCGGCCCGCCGCCACCTCGCCCGCAGCCGAGGACGGCTCCCATTGCGCCGCGTGGATATTGGGGCATCGGCCGGAACGACACGTCCAGACATCGCCGTTCCACTCGCCGCCGGCCAAGATCCCATCCTCGCTGAAGACCAGGGACGAGATCGGCGCGTCGAGGCCGCTGAGCTGCGTCCGCGCCGTGGAGTCGAGCACTGTCCAGGTCGACGACGAGGCCGACGCCCCTCCGACCGCGAGGGTCCGGCCGTCGGGCGAGAAGGCCAGCTCGGACGGCCGATCCGACGGCCGCAAGACGGTGACCAGGCTGCGCGCGGCCGGGTCCCAGAGCTCGATCGGGCCAACCCCGACCAGCGCCAGCAGCGTTCCTTGCGGGTTGTAGCGCATCTGAAAGGTCATGTGCTGCTGCTCGGGCGGGAAGCTCGCCAGGGGTGCCCGGAGATTGTCCAGGTCCCAGAGCTTCACCGTGTTGCCCCGGGCTGTCTCGGTGCTGGTGCCGGCCGCCGCCAGCAAGCCGTTGGGCCCCAGTGCCACCGCGGTCAATTCGATGCCGGTCATCGTCCCCGCCGGTCGCGGGCCATTGGCATCGGCGCGGCGCCCGGAGCGCGGCTCGGACGGCGGGCCGACCGAAGCCGGCGACGGCCGCGGCAGGTCTTTGCCGTCCTCGGCCGAGTACAGCCGGATAAACTGGTTGCCCAGCGCGGCGACGGCCACGACCTTCCCGTCGGGGCTGATCGATACCAGCGGCCAGGTCGGGCGGCCCGGGCTCGGTGGGGCCAGCGACCGGTTGCGGCCCGGGGGCCCGGGGCGGGGCCAGGTCCAGCTCAAGGCGATCGGTCGGTCGAGATGATCCAGGTCCCAGAGATTCACCTGGTAATCGCTGGGAGCCGACGGGTCCCAATCCGGCGGGCCGTCCATCGCGCGGTCGATCGGCTCCTCGTGGATCCGCTCGATGGTGATCAGCCGCCGTCCGGCGGGGTCGGCGACCAGGCCCAGCACGGTGCGGTCGGCCGGTCGGTTCACCGAGCGCAGCGCGGTGCCCGAGAGCGGATCGACCAGGCAGAACCCCCGGCCGTCCGGCAAGACGACAGCCAGGCCATGACCGGCCCGGGCCAGCCGCGGGAAGGGTCCCAGCCGGGTCCCGGACGAGGTCGAGCCGGCCCCGCTGCGGCCGGGGTTCATCGCCGAGTGGCCGGCGCCGGCCGCGTCGACCAGGCTCGACTCGGGAGCCACCGGGGACACCATCGCGGCCGCGGGACCGGATCCGAACCGCAGCGAGAGCGGCCATTGCCGCTTCCGCGCGGCGATGTCCCACAGGGCCAGGTCCTCGCCGTCCTCCGAGAGCACGGCCAAGCGGTTGCTGCTCGGGCTGAAGACCAGGCCGCGGGCGCGCCCGGTGTGCAGCTCCGGGCCGGACTCCACATCGCGCTGAACCAGGAGCCGCACGGCCACGTCGCGGAGCTGGGCGCGCAGCTCCGGCTCGACCGGCTCCAGCGCGACGGCCTCGTGGATCACGTTCAGGACCTCCCGCCGGCGGTTGGCAGCCGTCGTGCCCCCGATCGTCACGGCGTTCTGACCCAGCAACTTGCGCATCGCCTTTTTCTTTTCCCGCATGGCCTCCTCGGTCGCCAGCCGGGCCTTTTCGGACTCGCCGCGCGCGCGGTCCGCCTCGTTGCGCTCGGCCAGGACCCGGAGGAACGCGATCGAGATGACCGCCACCACGATCGCGGCGGCCGTGGCCGTCACGATGCTGATCGTGCGATGTCGCCGCGCGACCCGCCAGAGCCGTCCAATGGGGCTGATTCGCCGGGCTTTGACCGGCTCGCCGTTGAGGAACCGCGCCAGGTCCTCGGCCAGCTCAACCGCACTGGCATAACGGTCCGCCGGGCGCTTGGCCAGCGCCTTGAGCACGATCGTCTCCAGGTCGCTGGGCACTCTCGGCTCCAGCTTGCGCGGCGGCACCGGCTCATCCTGGCCGATCTGCTCGAGCAGCTCGGCGGCCGTCTGCCCGTCGAACGGCGGCCGCAAGGTCAGCAGCTCATAGAGGGTCGCGCCCAGGCTGTAGACGTCGGTCCGCCCGTCGATCGAGCCGGTCCGCGCCTGTTCGGGACTCATGTAACGGGGCGTGCCCAGCAGGCTGTCATGGTGGGTCAGGCCCGGGTCCGCCAGCCGGCGGGCCAGCCCGAAGTCGGTGACCCAGATCGCCCCCTTGGCGTCGACCAGCAAGTTGGAGGGCTTGACGTCCCGATGGATCACGCCCTGATGATGGGCGTGCCCCAGGGCGTCGGCGGCCTGGAGGCCGACGGTCGCGACCCAACGGAAGTAGGCCGAGCCGCGCGGGGGGTCGTATGGCGGCGGCTCATCGTCGCGGCGGCGGGCTTCCGACTCGGCCAGACCGGTCGCCAGGGCGGAACCGCCCGCCGAGCCGGCGGGGTCGCCGCTGGGCTGCCGCCGCGTCTCCCCCTCGCTCCCTCCCCGATGACTCCCCCAGGAGGCCGTCGAATCGCCCAGCGCAGGCGGGAAGGTGCCGATCCTCTCCAGGCCGGTCCGCGCCGGCACCTCCGCGGCATCCGAGCGCCGCCAGAGGAGGTCGCCGCCGCGCGCGCCCGGGGGCATCGCCCGGGCCGGCACCCCCAGCCATCCCGACGAGACGCGGTAGAAAAGTCGGCCCAGCCGCGAGCTGAACGACGAAAGGCTCGAGCCATCCCCGGAGGACGGCGTGCCCGCCGGACCACCCATCCCCCCGGGAGACCGCGTGCGGCGCAGGTGTCGAATGACCCGGTCCAGCCCGCTTCCCTCGATCCGCTGCATGGCGTAATAGCACAACCCGCCGACCTGGCCAACGTCGAAGACCGGCACGATGTGGGTGTGGTGCAGCCCGGCGGCCGTCCGTGCCTCGTTGAGGAACCGCCGCCGCGCCGAGGAATCGGGCGCCGCGTGCGTCCCCAGCACCTTCAGCGCCACCGGCCGGTCCAGCCCGACATGCACCGCTTCGTAAACCGTCCCCATCCCGCCCCGGCCCAGCACCCGCACGACCCGATAGCCGGCGATCCGGTGGCCGGACTCCAGCCAACGGTCCGCACCCCCGCCCCGGGAGGAACCCGAGACCGGCCCGGAGCCGGCCCCCACCAGGCCCTGGACCAACTCCAGGCCCTCCATCGCGGCGCGCAGGTCTTCCTCCAGGTCGGGATACCGTGCGACAAACTCCTCGAGGCTCGGCGCCTGGTTCTGCTCGACCAGGGCCAGGTACTCCTCAATCACCTCGCCCAGGCGGTCGTCGTCCTCGCTGGTCGCCACTCGGTTTGCGGCGTCGTCCGGCTGCGCGTCATCAGTGCGTGGAACCATCATCATACCTCAGCAAGCCGCCGGGCGGCCCTTCGAGCGAGCGTTTCAGGTGCTTCAAGCCGCGGGCGTGGATGCCCCGGACCGTTTTCCGGCTCAGGCCCAGGCGCTGGCCGATCGCCTCAAAGGACAGGTTCTCGGCGAAGTACAGCCACAACACGTCGGCCTCCGCCTCGGGGAGCCCGGCGAACGCGTCGGCCAGCAGGACGAACTGCTCGCGCTTGCTGGCGGCCTGGCTGGGGCTGGTCTGGCTCAAGGCCAGCATGTCGAGCAGCCGGCCGCTCTCCTCGCTGGGCCGGCCCCCGCCGGCGTCGGGGGCGGCGTCCAGCGGCAAGGCGGTCGCCTCTCCCGCGCGCTTGGCCCGGCTGTGGTACCGGCCCAGGTCGGCCAGCTTCTGGCCCACCAGCCGGCGCAGCCATCCCACCAGGGCCGCCTCATTCTGCCCGGTAAACTGCGGGAACTGGCGCACGACCTCGACCAGCGCCTCCTGCACCACGTCCGAGAGCTCCACCCGCTCGCGCAGCCGGGGACCCAGGCCCGTGCGGACCACCATCCGGAGATAGTTCCGATACAGGGCGCACAATTCCCCCAGCGCCGCAGACTCACCCGCACGCGCCCGGGACAACAGCTCCATCGGTCCGGCGGCCATCAGCTTCGGCTTTCGTTGCGAGGGTACCGGCAGGCTGAGGCCAAGGGAGCCGATCGATTTCGGTCCAAGCTCGGAGTGGAGCGGGGATCGCGGCGGCCGTTCCCAGGCCCGCGCCGCGAACCAAGAAGACCAGCGGTCCCATCCCCTCCAGGCTTGCGAGAGTCGCTCTACTCCCAATAGGCGTCAACGATCCCGGTCCCGGACCCGGTTCTCGCCAAAATCAGGCCCGAACGGCACCGCGCCGCGTCCGGCCTCGCGGATACTCCCCAACCCAGGAATAGTGGGCGCCGGCTCAGAGCCCCCGCTTGCCCAGACTCTTCCTCCAGCGCGTTGGTCCAGTCTCGACACCCCCATTATACTGACGCGAGCGGGCCTTCCGTCACCCCTGCCGACAGGATTCGGTTATCGGTGCGGCTCGTTGTCCACGGTGATCGTCGTTCCAGACGCGTCACCAGCGGGTTATCGGCGAAGAGGATGCTCGGCGGGGCTGGTGGCTGTATAATGGAGCCCTCGGCCTGACCGGCGGTTGGCGGAGTGATCCGGCTGAGCAACGAACGAGACGATCAAGAAAAGGGGGTGAATCCGTGAGCACCCTTGAGGCGACGAACCAGACCGGCGGGGTGCGGCCCCAGCCCGATCGCCGAGAATTCGGCCGGATGGCCCTCGCGGGTACCTGCGGCGCCGTGGCCTTCCTGGGCGCGCCGCGGCCAGGTGCGGCCGCGGTTCCCCCGATTCCGCCTGGGATCAAGCTCTGCGCCCAATCTTCCGCCAATCCCACCGACGACCAACTGCTCTTTCTCAAACAGATCGGCGCCGAGTACGTGAGCGTCGGCTCGACACCGGGCCGGCGTACCGCCGAGGACTTCGCGCGGATCAAGCGGCGGTATGCGGATGCGGGGATCACCGTCTGGAATATTGGCAACAGCGATGTCCACAACATGCCGGAGGTCACGCTGAATCTTCCCGGACGGGACCAGAAGATCGAGGAATACAAGCAGTATCTGCGCAACCTGGGCAAGGCGGGGATTCATTACACGACGTACGCTCATATGGGCAACGGAATCTGGAGCAGTGGCAGCGCGGTCATCCGAGGAGCCCCCGCCCGAGAATTCGACCTGTCGAGCCCGAAGAAGAGGGGCGTCTGGGGCGGCAAGAGCTGGACGGAGCCGCTCTCGCACGGCCGCGTCTTCACGAAGGAAGAGATCTGGGAGAATTACACGTATTTTATCAAGCAAGTGGCGCCGGTCGCGGAAGAGGCGGGTGTCCGGATCGGGATTCATCCCGATGACCCGCCGGTGCCGATGCTCGCCGGGGTGCCGCGCTGCATCTTCAGCAGCTTCGACGGCTACACCCGGGCCCTGGAAATCGCCAATAGCCCGAACGTCGGGATCTGTCTGTGCTGCGGGACCTGGCTCGAGGGCGGCCGCCAGCTCACGGGCAAGGACCCGGAGGAGATGATCCGCCATTTCGGGGCCCGCAAGATCTGGAAGATCCACTTCCGCAATGTCAGTGCGCCGCTTCCCCACTTCGTGGAAACCTTCATGGATAATGGATACTACGACATGTACAAAATCATGAAGGCACTGCGGGATGTCAATTTTGATGGCATCGTGATCCTCGATCACAGCCCGAGGATGGTGGGTGGCAATTACGCGCAAACGGCGTACGGCTTCGCGTACATGAAGGCGCTCTTGAATCGCGCCAATGCCGAAGCGGGAGCCTGAAGGGTGGGGCAGCCGCCCCCGGCTGCCCTCGGCGAACGGCAATGGAAGGGAACGGGTTTCAGCGAGCCATCTACCTGACGGGTCCGACGGCTTCGGGCAAGACGGCGGCCGGCGTGGCTCTGGCGCGCCGCCTGGGTGCCGAGATCGTCGCGATGGACTCCATGACGATCTACCAGGGGATGGACATCGGCACGGCGAAGCCGGGGATGGCGGAGCGCGGCGGGATTCCGCACCACCTGATCGACGTCATCGAGCCGTGGGAATCGGCCAGCGTGGCCGATTACCGCCGTTGGGCGCGCGACACCGTCGGGGCGATCGAGCGGCGCGGCCACCCGGCGTTGTTTGTCGGCGGCACGGCGCTGTACCTCAAGGCGCTGTTGCGCGGGCTGTTCGAAGGCCCCGGGACCGATCCCGAGCTGCGCCGCCGGCTGGAGCAGGACGCCCAGACCCACGGCGATCCGGCGCTGCATCAGCGGCTGGCGGCCCTCGACCCCGCGACCGCGGCCCGGCTGCATCCCCACGACCGGCGGCGGATCGTCCGCGCCCTCGAGGTGATCGAGCTGACCGGCCGTCCGTTGAGCGTGCTTCAGTCCCAGCACGGTCGACCGGCACCGGCCGGGGTCCAGGTCTACGCGCTGGAGCCCCCGCGCGCGTGTCTCTCGGACCGGATCAACCGCCGCGTGCGGGGCTTCTTGGACGCGGGCCTGGTCGAGGAGGTCCGCGCCCTCCAGACTGGCCCGCGACCACTGAGCCCGGTCGCCGCGCAGGCGATCGGCTATCGCGAAGTCCTCGCGATGCTGGCCGGCCAGGCGACCCTGGACCAGACGATCGACCGCATCCAGACCCGCACGCGTCGGTTCGCCAAGCGCCAGGCCACCTGGTTCCGTGGTCTGGAGGAGGTCCGCCCGTTCCCGGTTGGGCCGGACGAGAATGCCGAGGTGATCGCCGACCGGCTGGCGCGGAGGATTGAAGCCGAAGGGACCAAGCTGGCCGCGGCGGAACGCGCCACCGATCAAGGCGCCTCATGTCGGTGACCCACGGTGGAGGACCGTGGCGTGGGTCGCGCGAGCATCGGGTCGGGGGTGAGCCGCTCGGCCGCGCGGCGGTCGACCGCGGCGAGGTCGCCCTTCCCCCGCCTGGCGTGGACCTCGGCGCGGAGCCGATGGGCCTCGGCCGACCAGGGGGCAAACCGCACGGCCTCGTCGCACTCGGCCAGGGCCCGGTCGAGATCCCCCTTGAGCAGGTAGGCCTCGCCGCGGCCGATCAACAGCGCCAGCCAGCGGCAGAGATAGTCGGGGACCGCGAACCAGTCTCCTCGAACTCTGGCTCGATCCAGGGTCTCGCTGAAATCGGCCAGCGCCTTCTCAGCCTGTCCGATTCGCGTGTAGATCAGGCCGCTATAGAGAAACTGATAGATCGTCCCGTTCTTGGCGACCTCATCCAGCCTGCTGAGGGCCGCGTCGTAATCGCCCCGCGGCCGGTCGATGAACCAGGCGCGGCTCACCAGCACCCCGTAGGAACGCGTCGGGTCGAACTTGAGGCATTCCTCGTAGGCGGCCTCGGCCAGCGCCACCCGACCGGCCTGGAGCAGACAATCCGCGCGGCCCAGGAGGCAGTGGCCAACCACGAGTTTCTCGAGGCCCGGGAGGCTCCGCGCGGTCTCGTAGTCGGCGATCGCCTGGTCAAAGCGCCCTTTGCGCGCATGGGCCAAGGCCCGAACATTATAGGGATTCCAGTCGCTGCGCGGGTTGAGACGGATCGCCTCATCGAGGTCCGCCAGCCCCCGATCGACGTCGCCGCGCGCCACCTACACGCTGCCCCGGGTCGCGAGCATCCAAACGTCCTGCGACTCGACGCGCTTGCGGTCGCGCCGGATCACCTCGCTGTAGTCGGCGATCGCTGGATCGATCAAGCTCAGCGCGCGCTCGCAATTGGCCCGTGTCATGTAGGAATAGTATTCCAGCAGGATGTTCGCCGGCTTGATATCGCGGTGCACCAGCCCCTGGGCATGCGCCGCCGCCAGGCCCGCGGCGACCTGCATACCGACCCGGAGGGTCTCCTCCAGACCCAGCGGCCCGAGCCGATCGAGCTTCTGCTGAAGCGACTGACCGGCCACAAGCTGCATGACGAGGTAAGGGTGGCCGGCGGCCTCGTCGACGGCGTGGATGGTGACGACGTGCTCGTGGCAGACGATGGTTCGGAAGGGCGATCCAGGGGCCGCGTCTCCATCGGGTCATCGCCCCCCTGTCGCGCGAATGGTCCCGGCTGGCCCTGGAGTCGTGCCAGCAGTTCGCCCAGGACCAGGCGCGTCTCGGTGCCAGACGCCTCGTCGGTCCTGGGTGCACCCGCCGGGACCGTCGAATCCCCGGTCCACTGGTCGAGCTGCCGGCGACACGAGGCGCAGATCTCCAGGTGTGCCTCGATCGTCGGGCGATCGGCCTCGGGGATCGACCCATCCAGGACCCCGCGCAGGCGGGCCGGATCGGGGCAGTTGGTCTGTGGTTGGCTCATCGTGCCCCCTGGACAAGTGTGACTTACCCCGAGCCTCGGCGCCGAGGCGGCGCACCTGATGGTGATCTGCTCTCAGGCACCGCGCCCTCAATCAAGGCACTTGATCGAGCCTGCGCTCGAGCTCCTCACGGCTGATGGTTCTCTGGCCACGGCGCTCTTCCATAAGCATCCAGAATCCTGGGCTGCTCGAAAGTCGAATCTGCTCTTCATCCATCCCATCCACACCCACGACCAGTGCGACGGGATGGCCATTGCGAGTGAGGATGACCCGCTCCTGCTGCGCCTCGGCAACGCAGAGATCAAGCGTGGCATCCTCCATGGGTACAGATTTCATGGGATCTCCTCGATTGATTTGTGGGGTGGTTTCCATCGAACCGCACGGACCGTCACCTTCGCTTCCTGTTCATCCACAGCGTAGAAGACCCGGAATTCCCCAACGCGAAGCTCCCAGACGGGTCCCGCATGTTCCCGGGGGGGAATCAGACCTACGAGCTTCTTCCTGTTCCGTGTCTCCTCAGTGGGTTGATGAGTGAGCTGGGTGTCGATCTGATCCAGAATCTGCTTGCGATCGAAGGCACGCAGACCAGCCAAATCCTCGGCGACCGCTTCACTGAATTCGATCGTGAACATGACTCAGGCGTTGGATCCAGACTTCCGATCCAAGGCGGATCTCCTCCGGCCTCAATTGTAGCGAAATCCCCGGCCAACGCATCTTATCCGAACCGCGAAGAGCCGACACTCCCCGCCTCGAGACAGTCGCGCGACCCGGCAACGCGTTCGATTTCGCAATCTGCCCTTCCTCGATTCGCCCCGATCTGATATCAAACCGCGCGGCTGGATTCATCACCCGTCGGGTCCGCGCTCCGACTGCGCCCGGGACCTGGTCGGGCCGCGGGAGCCAGCCGCCCTGTCTTGACGCCCGGCCGAGAACCGATCTCTCGTCGATGCGCGTGGTGTTCACCGGGGCTGTTCCCAAGGAGGGGATCGTTCCATGGGCCGGCGACTCTGGCTGATTCTGGGGATGATGCTGTTGGCGTCGCCGGCAGCCGCGATGGCTCGCGCTCAAGGCGAGGGTCAGAAGCCTACCGGCCAGGAGGGCGCCCCGAACATTTCGCCAGGGTTTCCCCTGCCGCCTCCGGAGGACGTGAAGGACCCGGTGCCGCTGGGCAACCTGCCGGAGATCGGCGCGGAGCCCCAATCCCAGTCCAAGACGGCTCCATCGGGACGGCCGGCCAAGCGATCGCCCGACCCGGCCGTGCAACGCACCGATGGGGCCGATCCGCCTCAGGGCCAATCCGCCGCATCTTCGGCAGCGGCGCCGGCCGAGCCCAAGCCGTTGCCGCTGCGCGAGCCGTCCCCGAGCCCGCCTTCCACCAGCGGATCGGTCGAGGCTCGCGGAATGGGCGGCGTCTCGGCCGACCGGCTGCCCCTGGGCAAACAGTCCGTCGCCGTCACGGTCGATGTCCAGGCGCCCCCGAGCCTGAACTTGAACCAGCCGGCAACCCTCAGGCTCGTGATCCGAAACACCGGCGCCTGC
This sequence comes from Isosphaeraceae bacterium, assembly GCA_021324445.1. Taxonomy (GTDB): domain Bacteria; phylum Planctomycetota; class Planctomycetia; order Isosphaerales; family Isosphaeraceae; genus JAJPJC01. The sequence continues at coordinate 48,676 of JAJPJC010000267.1, read as the reverse complement.
GAGGCGATGAATGTGCAGGTCCACGACGAGCTCCCCGAGGGGCTCCGCTACGTCGACAGCCAGCCCAAGGCTTATGTTGCCGGGGAATCCCTCCTGAGCTGGCGCTTCAGCGTCTTGCCGGGCGGCAGCGAGAAAGTCATCACCATCAAGGTGAAGCCGGAGAAGACCGGCGCCTACGACCACGCCGCGACCGTGACCTTCCAGTCCGGGAGCAAGGCGCGGACCCGGGTCCTCCGCCCGCGCCTCAAGGTCGACCAGGTCGTCAGCACGCCCAAGGTCCTCAAGAACCAGCCGGTCGAGTTCAAGGTGATCGTGACCAACATCGGCGACGGCCCGGCGCGGAACGTCACGCTCCAGGCCAAACTGAGCCCCGGACTCCGGCACGGCTCCGGCGAGCATGGGGACAACGGCCTGATCGCCGAGATCCCCGAGCTGGCCCCCGACCAGCATGAGGAGCTGGAGACCCTCGTCGCCGACGCGATCCAGGGCGGTGAGCAGACGTGCACGGTCACCGCCACGAGCCCGGACGTCATCCTGGTCTCGGCCGAGGACAAGGCCGAGGCCGAGAATACCAAGACGGTCACCGTCGTCCAGCCCGAGCTCAAGCTCACCCTCACGGGCCCGGACAAGCGCTACACCGACACGGTGGCGCCCTATGAGATCACCGTGGAGAACCCCGGGACGGCACCCGCGCGGCGAGTCCGCATCGTCGCGACCTTGCCGGTCAGCGGGCGGTTGGTCGTGGTACCCCGCAATGCCGAGTACGACAGCACGACCCGCCGCCTGCAATGGGCACTGGAGACCCTCGAGGCCGGCGGCAAGCCGATGACCTTCGGCTTCGAGGTCCGCATGGGCGGAGTCGGCTTCTACGAGGTCACCGCCGAGGCGCGCGGCGAAGGAGCGCTTCACGCGACGGCCCGCAAGAGCACCGATGTGATCGGCATGGCCGACGTCGACCTGGTCGTCAGCGAGCGGCAGCGTGTCGTCGACGTCGGAGGTAAGACCACCTTCCAGATCCGGCTGCGCAACTACGGGACCAAGGAGGCGACCCGCCTCCAGGTCACGGCCAAGCTCTCCAAGAACCTCGATGTCACCGAGTACAGCGGGCCGACCGATCAAGAGGCTCAGTTCTCCAAGGCGGATGGTGCCGTCGTCTTCCCCCTGATCGAGAAGCTGGGACCAGGCAAGGAGATCCTCCTGGGGGTCACCGTGAAGGTCGTGGGTGAGGAACCGAAGCTGGCAACCTGTCGCGTCCAGGTCCTGCACGACGACTTGACCGAGCCCTTCGAGGACATGGCCGGCATCAAGGTGATGCCCTCGCATCGCTAATCGTTAGTCCGTGGTCCGTGGTTCGCTGACGCGGGCTGACTCGCCTGGTCCGGGAGAGACCACGGACTCGAAGAGGGGCCAAGACGGCGCAACGGAGCGGAAGCTCCTACAACGGACCACGGACAACGGACAAAATACAAAGTAGAATCGACGATCGAGGGATCGCTGCGCGCGGCGCGCGGACGCCGCCGGCGCGAGCGGACGCGGCTCGGCGGGAGGCGAGCCCGCGCGATCTCGATTCCACCGAGGGTCTTGCGATGCACCGTTGGACTTCGCCGCTGTGCCGGGTTGGATTCGTGGTTCTGCTGACCCTGGCGAGCGCCGGCTTGCCGGCGTGTGGGGCACCCCCGGGCCCAGGCCAGGATCAAGCCCGGCCCGCCAATCGGCTGGCGCGGGAGACCAGCCCGTACTTGCTCCTGCACGCGCACAACCCGGTGGACTGGTACCCGTGGGGTCCCGAGGCATTCGCCAGGGCCAAGGCCGAGAACAAGCCGATCTTCCTGTCCGTCGGCTACAGCTCGTGCTACTGGTGCCACGTCATGGAGCGCGAGAGCTTCGAGGACGTCGAGATTGCCCAGGCCCTCAACGCAAGTTTCGTCTGCATCAAGGTCGACCGCGAGGAGCGTCCCGACGTCGACCAGGTCTACATGACCGCGCTCCAGGCGTTCGGGCGCGGCGGCTGGCCGATGTCGATGTTCCTGACTCCCGACGGCCGGCCCTTCTTCGGCGGGACGTACTTTCCGCCTCGGGATCGCCAGGGCGTCTCGGGGTTCCTGACCCTGATCCACGGCGTGGCCAAGGCCTGGGCCAACCAGCGGGCCGAGATCGAGAAGTCGGCGGATTCCCTGACCGATGCAGTCCGGCGCCACCTCCGCGATGCCGGCGGAGCGCGCCCGCTGCCGCTGTCGCGCGACTGGGCGTCCCAGGGCCTTGCCGAACTCGCCCAGCAATTCGATCCCGAATTCGGCGGGTTCGGCTTCAGCCCCCAGAACGCGCGGCGGCCCAAGTTCCCCGAGCCGGTCAACCTGGTCTTCCTCCTCGATCAACACAGGCGGCGCGCCCGGACCCGCGCGGCCCAGGGGACCGGTGATCCGGCCAGGGCCGGCGCCGCGGACCCGCTGGGGATGGTCCGGCTGACGCTCGACCGGATGGCTCGGGGCGGGATCCGCGACCAGCTCGGCGGCGGCTATCACCGCTATTCCACCGACCGCCCCTGGCTGGTCCCGCATTTCGAGAAGATGCTCTACGACAACGCCCAGCTTGCTTCGGCTCATCTCCTCGCCTTCGCGATCACCCAGGACCCGCGATGGCGTGCCGAGGCCGAGGCCACCTTCGCGTTCGTCGCGCGGAGCATGACCGCGCCTGACGGCGGTTTCTACTCGGCCCTCGACGCCGAGACCAACCATGAGGAGGGAGCGTACTACGTGTGGACCCGGCCGGAGGTCAAGTCGGTGCTGGGCGAGGGTCCCGATGCCGACGCCTTCCTGCAGGTATACGGCCTGGCGGGCGAGCCCAATTTCGAGGGCGGGCGCTACGTCCTCTTCGAGCCCAGGACGCTGGCGGAGCAGGCCGAGTCCCTCAAGACGACCGAGCACGAGCTGGAGCAACGGCTGGCCCCCCTGCGCGCCCGAGCGCTGGCCGCGCGGGAGAAACGGCCGGCTCCGCTGCGCGACGACAAGGTCCTCACCGGCTGGAACGGCTTGATGATCGCCGCGTATGCCGACGGCTACCGGATCCTCCAGGTTGCGGAATACCGTCGCGCCGCCGAGAAGGCCGCCGAGTTCCTGCTGGCGAAGCTCCGCACCGCCGACGGCCGTTTGCTGCGGACCTACCGCCTGGGCCAGGCCAAGCTCCCGGCCTACCTCGAGGATTACGCCTTCCTCGCCCACGGGCTGCTCCAACTCCACGCCGCGACCCACGAACCGCGGTGGCTCAGTGCGGCCCGGACCCTGACCGATCGGATGCTCGCCGACTTCGAGGACCGCGAGCGCGGAGGGTTCTTCTTCACCGCCGACAACCACGAGAGCCTGCTGGCCCGCCCCAAGGACCCGATCGATGGCGTCCTGCCCAGCGGCAACAGCATCGCGGTCCTCAACCTGCTGGCGCTCCATCGCGCCACCGGTGAATCCGCGTACCGGGACCACGCGGCCAAGGCCCTGGGGGCCTTCAGCTCCACCCTGGCGCAACGACCATTCGCGATGCCCATGATGCTCATGGCCCTGGAACAATACCTCGACCAGGCCCCCGACGCCGCCATCCCCGGGTCGCGCGTCGCGGCCCAGCCCGAGCAGTCTCCCGCCGAAGTCGTCACTGCCCGGGCCCGGCCAGCCGGCGCGATCGCCCCCGGCCGCGAGTTCGACGTGGGGGTCTCGGTCGCAATCCAGGAGGGCTGGCACATCTATGCCAATCCCACGGGCGTTGCCGAGCTGAAGCCCACGACCCTGCGGCTCGACCCAGCCTCCGAGCGATCCGCGACCCTGGTCAGCGTCAAGTATCCCCCTGGCGAGGCCCAGATCCTCGGGTCGCTCGGCACGGAGAAAGTCGCCCTCTACGAGGGGAAGGTCGAACTCACCGCCCGGATCCGGCTCGCCCAGGATGCCAGGCCCGGCTCGATCCCCCCCTTGAAGCTGGCGCTGAGCTACCAGGCCTGCAACGACCGCCTCTGCCTCGCCCCGGCCAGCCTGGAAATCCCGCTGGATGTCCCGGTCGCTCACTGAAAACCGAGGGGAGGAAACCGATGGGTAAGACACTCGTTAAGATCGGTCCGGCCGACCACGGCCGGAAGATGAGCCTCGAGGAATTCGAGCACGCCGAGGTGCAAGAGGGATACCTCTACGAACTGAGCCGGGGGATCATTACCGTGTCTGATGTACCGCACAGGCGGCACATGCTCCTCGTCGCGGCTACCCGAGACCAGCTCCAGGACTACAAGTCCCTGAACCGTGGGCGAATTCACATCATCGCCAGCGGAAGCGAATGCAAGCTCTTGATCCCCACCTTCGACTCCGAGCGGCACCCCGACCTGGCGGTCTATCTGACGGAACCGCCACCGATCGAGGATGCGAGCCTTTGGCAGCACTGGTTCCCCGAGATCGTGATCGAGGTGGTCTCACCCAGCTCGCGCAAGCGGGACTACGAAGAGAAACCCGACGAGTATCTCCGCCGAGGTGCGAGGGAGTACTGGGTCATCGACCCCCGCAAGCGCGCGCTGGTCGTGATGCGACGGACGCGGAATCGATGGACCGAAAGCCTGGTCAGGCCTCCGGCCATCCCTCGCACCCGGCTGCTTCCCGGCCTGGAATTCTCCTGTGGAGCCGTCTTCGAAGCCGCCGGGCTGAGTTGAACCATGAACCAAGAGACGGCCCCTGCCGCGGAATCCGTCGCGACGCCCCCCCGGCGGAAACGACTCATCACGACGCTCCGGCTCCTCGCACTGGCGGTGCCGATCGCCGTCGTCGTGACGGCCGCGATCGTCCTGCCGGGCTGGATTCCCCTCCTGCCGCGGGTCGTCCGGCGAGGGATGATCGAGACCCTGTTGCGGGCCGTGCTCTTCGGCTACACCGCCATGGTCCTGGCGGCCGTGGTCGGGACCCCGGTCCTGATCGGGTGGGCGGCATGGGGGCGACCCTCGGGAACGGCCCGGCGCCGCTGGATGGGAGGGCTCTCAATCTGCGTGGCGTGCCTGCTCGCGATCGTCGTGCTCGAGCCAGCCTCGGCGGCCTGGCGCGGCTGGATGCACCGGTTCCCCACGCTGCCGACGACCTTCGAGGAAGCGCCGGCGGGGGAATACCGGATCCTCGTCCTGGGCGGCTCCAGCGCCCTGGGAGAGCCCTATCGTCCCTGGCTCTCGGTCGGCCAGATTGTCGCCTGGCAGCTCCAGGAAGCGGCCCCGGGCCGCCGGGTCGAGTGCGAGATCCTGGCCTGGTTGGGTGAGTCGCTGGAGCAGCAGCATCACAAGCTGGCCAGGATCAAACACCGCCCGCAGGCCGTGATCATCTATTCCGGGCACAACGAATTCGCAGCCCGGTTCGAGGAAGAACGCGACCCCTGGGTCGACGAGGAACCGGGGAATTGGCTGCTCCAGCCGGTCTATCGGGGGACCTTGCTCTCCCCCTTTTGCCGGCTGGCCTATGAGATCATCAGCAAGAACCGGCTGGACCGCCCGCCCCCCTTGACCGGACGGCATCAGCTCATCGATCCGCCCCTGTGCAGTCCGTCGGAGTCGGCCGACATCCTGGCCGATTTCACCCAACGACTGGAATCCCTCGTGGCGTATTGCGAGCGGATCGGCGCCTTGCCCATCCTGATCATCCCCCCGGCCAACGAGGCCGGCTTCGAGCCCAGCCGGTCCACGCTCCCGCCCACGGTGCCGCAGGCCGAGCGCCGGCGCGTGGTCGAGGAGTTCCAGACCGCGCGCGCCGCCGAGTCGCGCGATCCCGCCCGGGCCGCCGCCGGGTATGCCGCCATCCTCGCCCGGCATCCGGGCTTCGCCGAGGCCCACTTCCGGCTGGCACGGCTGCTCGAACGCGGCGGCCAGTGGGCCGAAGCGGGCCGCCACTACCTGGCCGCCCTGGACAACGACGGCCTGCCCATCCGCTGCCCGGCACCCTTCCGGGCTGCCTACCAACAGGTCGCCCGCCGGCATCCCCATTGCATCCTGATCGACGGCCGCCGCGAGCTCGCCGCGATCAGCCCGAACGGTTTGATCGGCGACCGTGTCATCCAGGACACGCACCACCCGACCCTCACCGGCTACGTGGCTCTGGCCGGTGCCGTCCTCCGGGAGATGCAGCTCCGAAACGCTCTCGACCCATGCCGAATGATCGAGCTCCCGCTCAGTCCGGCTGCCTGCGCCCGGCACTTCAGCATGGATGCGTCCAAGTGGGCGACCGTGTATGAACGCACAAGTGTCCACTTCAAGAGGGTGGCGGGTTACCGTTTTGACCCGGCCGAGCGCCTGGAGAAGTCGCGGCGATTCGCCGAGGCGGCACGGGTCGGATCCTCGGATTCAGGGGCTCTTGCCGAAGACCCGGAATCGAACACCCAACCCTGAGGTCAAGGAGTCACTTGCTCGACCTGCCAATCCTCCAGATCGACGGTGGCACCGCGGCCCAGGAATTGGACCACGGCGACGAACTGGTCCCGGTTGCCGCGCCGAATCACGGTCCCGGTGATCCCCGTCAGGGGGCCGGTGACGATGCGGACCGTGGCGCCGATGGGCATCATCGGTTCGGGAGAGACCGGCAGCCCGGAGTTCAGCATCTGATGGACCTGGCGCAGGTCGCGGACCAGCCCATCCTGGTCGGCGACCTCCAGCACGTTGACCAGGCGATTCCCGCGCAAGGCCAGCAGCCGGTCGCTCGCATCGCCGTGGAAGAACAGGTACCCTGCGAAGAGGGGCACGATCGATTGAATCCTCCGCCCCTGGGGGGTCCGACTCTCGCGCAGGACCTGCGGCAGATAATAGACGACACCCTGCTTCCGCAGCTCGCGGGCGGTCGCCTTCTCCTGACGAGGCTTGGTATGCAGGCACCACCAGGCCGCCTCGTCCTTGACCGGAATCGACGCGGCTTCCTCCCAGAGGTCCGGAGGATAACAGTCGGGTTCAGCGGGAAGTATCGGCATCGCAAAGGGCCTACTCCATGCAGCATGGATGGGAGCAACCGTGCGATTGATCGCGACGCAACTCATTTGAGCGTAGGATAATATGTTAGGCCCAACCTGGGGGTGAGTCAAGCGGTTGGAGGACGATCCGGGGAAGCCGATTTGGAGGTTGCGGCGGCGGGCCGGGGAGCGGGAAGACATGGGCCGTTTCGGGATCCAGCCAGCGGCAGGATCACCCCGTGAGGTTGTGGACGGAATCCTTGTGGTCAACAAGCCGCCGGGCATGACCTCCCGCGCCGTGGTCGACCGCGTGGCCGCGATGATGCCGGGGACCAAGGTGGGGCATGCGGGGACGCTCGACCCCCTGGCCTCGGGGGTCCTGGTCGTCTGCGCGGGACCTTCGACCCGGCTGGTGGAGGTGGTCCAGCAGTTGCCCAAGTCGTACCGCACGGGGATCCGCCTGGGGGCGCGGAGCGATACGCTCGATGCCGAGGGGCGGATTGAGCCCGAGGCCAATCCACCTGTCCCGTCGCGCGGCGCGGTCGACCAGGCCGTCGGTCTCCTGGTGGGCGAAGTCGTCCAGGTCCCGCCGGCGTACTCCGCCGTGAAGGTCCAAGGCCGACGGGCCTACGATCTGGCACGGGCTGGCCGCACGGTCGAGCTGACCGGCCGGCGGGTGCGGATCGATCGCATCGCCGTGCTCCGCTACAATTGGCCCCACCTGGAGTTAGAGATCGACTGCGGCAGCGGGACTTACATCCGCTCGATCGCGCGCGACCTGGGCGAGGCGCTGGGCTGCGGCGGCTTGGTGGAGACCCTGACCCGCAGTCGAATTGGACCGTTCACGATCGACCAGGCCGTGGACCTGGTGGAGCTCTCGACCGAGTCGCTCCCCCGCAGCTTGCGGTCGCCGCTGGATGCACTGGCCGACTGGCCGCGGTTGGCGCTCGATCCCGGCCAGGTCGCCGCGATCACCGCCGGCCAGCGGCTGGGGTCCGGCGCCTTCGGCCCGGCCGGAATACCCCAGGGTTGGGTGGCCCTGCTCGGCCCCGACGGCCGGCTGGTCGCCCTGGCTGAGTCCAATCCCTCCCAGGGGTGGATCCAGCCCCGCAAGGTGTTTGGGGGCTGAATCGGTGGGACCAGTCGGGCCAACCGCCCAGGCAGGTCCAGGGCAGCCGGTCGGCTGCCCCACGATCCGCACCGATCCACCCCGAACCTCGTATTTCCGAGTAGTGTCGAGAGTGTCGAACGGGCAGTCGGGGGCGGCTGGCCCACCCTGCGTTGTCGCTTTCCGAGGACGTTTCCACCCGGGACGGCTGACCGCTCTCGATCTCGTCGTTTTTCGTTGACCGGGGCTTGCAGCGCTTTTACAATTCGCGTGGCAGAGCGCGCTGGCCCGGTCGTTTTCGATCCACTCCAGGAAACGAGGTCCAATCCCGCCTTGATCGATACCAACCGCTTTGAACGTCACGGGCTTCGGGAACGTGCCATTCTGGTCGGGGTCATCCTGCCCCACACCGATGCCCTGCCGGAGGATCCGCTGGAGGAGCTCCGGGGGTTGGCCAAGACAGCCGGTCTTCAGGTCGTGGGCACTTTGCTGCAGCGACGGCCCCAGATCGACATTGCGACGTATATCGGCTCAGGGAAGGTCGAGGAGCTCAAGGCGATCGTCGAGGCCCAGGAGGCAGACGTGGTCGTCTTCGACAATGACCTGGGTCCGGCCCAGACCCGCAACCTGGAGAAGCACCTCGAGGTGAAGGTCGTCGATCGGACTGAGGTGATCCTCGACATCTTCGCCACCCACGCGCGAAGCCACGAGGCTCATCTTCAGGTCGAGCTGGCGCAGTTGGAATACGCCATGCCCCGGCTGAAGCGCATGTGGACCCACCTCTCGCGGTACAAGGGGGGCATCGGCGTGCGCGGCCCGGGCGAGAAGCAGCTGGAGGAAGACCGCCGGCTGGTGGCGCATCGCATCCAGGAGCTCAAGGCGAAGCTCGCCAAGATCCAGGCGCGCAAAGAGCGCGAGGTGGCCAGCCGGGGCGACGTGCCGACCCTCTCCCTGGTCGGCTATACCAACGCCGGCAAGAGTACGCTCATGAACGCGCTGACCGAGGCGGGCGTGCTAGTGGAAGACCGGCTCTTCGCCACCCTCGACACGCGCACCCGTCGCTGGCGGTTCCGGGGCGGAGGCGAAGCGCTCCTGTCCGACACGGTCGGTTTCATCCGGGATCTTCCCCACACTCTGGTCGCCTCGTTCAAAGCCACCCTCGAGGAGGCGCGCCAGGCCGATCTGCTCCTCCACGTCGTCGATGCATCCAGCCCGGAAGCCGAGAACCAGATCCGCGCGGTCAAGTCGGTACTGGCCGAGCTGGGGCTGGAAGACCACCCGACGCTCCTGGTGTTGAACAAGTCCGATCAGGTGCCCGACCGCTCCTATCTCGACGTGCTCAAGGCCCACCACGCCGAGTCGGTGGCCATCAGCGCCGCGCGCGGCGAGGGGCTGGACCGGCTCGAGGCGGCTGTCCGTGTCGCTCTGAGCGACCGCGCTCTCGAGGCTGAGGTGGAGACCGGAGTCGCCGACGGCCGCGTCCTGGCTTACCTGGCCCAGCATGCCCAGATCCACGACCGCACCTACGACGCCGACCGGGTTCGCCTCCACTGTCACCTGCCCCGCCGCTGCCTGGAGTTTCTCTTTGAGCACGGGGTTAATGTGCGGTCGAACGGGCGACGGCTTTACGCCTCGTAGGGCCGGTTTCACCCCCGCACCGGACCGGCCAGGGGAGCCGGCGGTGCGGCCGAGGCGAGCGCGGCTGCCTGGGATTGGGGCAGGAGGAAGGAAAAGGTCGAGCCGCGGCCGGGGATGCTGGCGACCTCGACCCGCCCCCCGTGCAGCTCGACGAAGGTCTTGACCAGCCAGAGACCCAGGCCAATGCCCCGTTTCCCGAACTGGTAATCGCCGGAGGAGTGGCGGAGGGTGTCGAAGCCGGTGAAGAAGGGCTCGAAGAGGTACTGCTGATCGCCGGGGGGCACGCCCACCCCCTGGTCGCTGACCCGGAACCGGATCCAGCCGGGCGCCGCCGGCTCGGAGCCGGCCGCGACCTGGATCGTGTCACCGTCGGGGGTGAACTTGATGGCATTGGCCAGGAGATTGATCAGCACATCGGCCAGCTTGTCGGCATCACCCTCGATCGGGGCCAGGCCCGGCTCGACCGCGACCGTCACCGACTGGCGGCGGAGCTCGAGGTAGGGCGCCAGCTCATCGATGGCGCGGCGCAATAAGGGCTCGATCGCCACGGATTCCCGTTCCAGCGGCCGGCCGAAGTCCCCGCTCCGGACCAGCTTGAGCATCCGCTCGACGGTCCGGGCCAGCCGCTGCGCCGCCGCACCGATCCGATCGATCCACTGGCGTTCCGCGCTCAGGGCGTCCTGGCCCTGGGTCATCTTCCACAGCTCGATCATCCCCAGGACGACCGTGACCGGCGTATTCAGCTCGTGGCTGGCGACCTCGAGGAAGGCTCCCTTGAGGCGGTTGGCCTCCGTCAGTTTGGCATTGGCCGCCTGGAGCTCACCCAGCAGGCGATTCTTCTCGACGATCAGGTTGTGATGCTCGACACCTTGCCGCACCACCGCCTCGAGCTCCTCGGGGTCCCAAGGCTTGGCGAGATAACGGAAGACGTGTCCCTGATTGATCGCGTCGATGACCGTGCGGATATCGGCGTAGGCGGTGAATAACAATCGAGTGGTCTCGGGCCGGATCGCCTTGGCCTGGCGGAGCAGCTCGACACCGGTCATCTCGGGCATCCGCTGGTCGGTCATGATCACGTGGATGTCCTCGGCCGAGCGAAGCACATCCAGGGCCCGGGGACCGCTGGCGCAGGTGACCACCTGGTAGTCGATCCGGAGCAGGTCGTAGACCGAACGCAGCACCTCCGGCTCGTCATCGACCACCAGCAAGCTGGGCCGCGGCCGCGGCGGCGGCTCACTGCCCTGGACAGGGTTGGTCGGGGCGGGCGCAGAGTCCAGCGGGTCGGCGGGTGTCGACGGCGGAGCGGGGACCGCGGACAGGTCGGCGGGGAGCTGGTCGGCCCTGCGAGGATTCGGATCCACCGTCAGCTCGTTTCCTTTCCGGGTCCTGGAGCGAGGAGATCCGGCCCTCCCGGCTCGAGGGCGGCCTCACCGCCTGTGGTGAACCGCTTGATAAGCGTGACTTCGTTCCCCTTATCGTTATAGGCCATTTCATCGACCATGCCCTGACAGATCAAGAGCCCGAAGCCGCCGGCGCGCAGACCCAGTTTCTCGCGGACGTCCAGGTGGGTGAACGGATCGTCGGCGACGGCCGCGTGCGGCAGATGGCGGCGGTCGAACCCCGGACCCTGGTCGCGGATCACGATCTCCAGACGGTGCTCGAAAATGCGATAGGTGATGGTGACCAGGCTCTCAGATTGATGGCGGTTGCCCCACTCGATGGCGTTATGGGCCATCTCCATGACCGCCTGGCGCAGTTGCATCACCTGTTCATGGACCAGAGGCGTGGACTGGCAGACCAGCATCAGGAAGTCGTTGAGGTCTTTCAGCAGGGTGATCTCGCTGTTGAGTTCCACATGGATCTCACCCTGGAGCGCGCGCTGCTCCATGCTCTCGCGCCAGGCGCGGGCGGCGTTGATGGCCTCGAACAGGTCCTCGACGCCGTAGGGCTTGGTGACGTAGGCATTGGCGCCGACGCGGAAGCCGTGGACGCGATGCTGGACGTCGTTGAGGGCCGTGAGCATGACCACGGGAATCAGCCTGGTGGCCGGATCGGTCCGCAGCCGCCGGCAGACGTCGAAGCCGTTGATATCCGGCAACATCAAGTCCAGCAGCATCACGTCGGGGATTTGCTCGCGCGCCAGCCGCAACCCGGACTCGCCGGTCTCGGCCAGCAGCGGGGCGTAATTGCGCATGCGGAGGATCCGGGCGACCAGGTCCGCCTGCTCGGGATGGTCCTCCACGATCAGAGCCGTTCCCATCATCCTAAGTTCCTTGCGGTCCTTCGGGATCGGCCTAGTCCCCCCAGGCGTCCCGACCGGGTCGGCCAGGCGGCGGGGATTCCGGACGCCCGGCTGACGAACTGGAGTCGACGACTCACGAGACGTGAAACTCGACGACGTCCGCGTCGTGCAACGGGTGGTCGCGCTTGACGGCCTGTCCGTCGAAGACGCCGGTGCCCCAGAGACGGGCCGACTTCAACGAATGCTCGAAGTCGCGGTGAATCTCCCTGGCCAGATCCAGGACGGTGCTGCCAGCCGGAAGCGTGAAGGGCCTGTCCCGATCCACCGGCTTGCCAGGGACTTTCGTGTAGACGCGCACGACTCCCAATAAATGGTACGCCGCCGTGCGCAGGCTTTCCAGCCCCTGGCCCGTGCGGCCCGAGACGGCGAGGATCGGGAACCGCGGCCCCAGCCACTCGCCGAGGATCTCGAGGCGATCGGCGGCCCCGTCGGCATCCCGCTGATTGGCCACCAGGATGGTCTTGAGGTGGCGGATCCGCTCGTCCTCCACGTCGTAGGGCAACTCGCCGACCAGCTCGGTGTGGGCCGCGGCCAGCCGGTCGAGCACGGCCAGGGCGACTTCGGCCACGTCATCGCTGGACAGGTCGACCACCAGCAGCGCGGCATCGGCCGAGCGAATGACATTCGGCACCCACGGCTCGAAGAATTCCGGCGCGATCGGTGGCAGGTCGACCAGTTGGATGGGCACGTCCTGCCACATCATGATCCCCGGTTGCGGCGCCCGGGTTGTGAACGGATAGGGAGCGATCTCGGGGTGGGCGTTGGTCAGCGCCGCCAGCAGCGTGCTCTTGCCCACGTTCGGCCCCCCGACCAGCACCACCTGTCCCGCCCCTTCGGCCGGCACGTGATGGCTCAGACCTCCTTTCTTGGCTCCCCCCTTGCCCCGCTCCAGTTCCTGGCGGAGCCGGCTCATTTTTTGCTTCAGATCCGACTGGAGTTTCTCCGTCCCCTTGTGCTTGGGCAGCAGCCGGTACAACTCGCGTAACGCCTCCAGCCGCGCCCCCGGAGTCGTCGCCTTGCGGTACTCCTCCTCGACCTTGAGATACTGCGGGGGAAGGTTGGCTGGCATCGTGGCGGCTCCCACGGCGCAGACTGTGAGAAACTTCCGGCACCGTAGCGACTTCCACTCTCCGATGCAAGAGCTTGGTGACCAAGCCCGACATCCCCTCCGGCCCCCACACGCCTGCGCGGCGGCACGCGCCTGGGCCCCGTACAACCACGACCAGCCACCAGCGTTCGCGGTCCGTCGGCTCCGGGCCGTTGCGGTGACAACGGCTCAGGTCGGGGAACCGTACTCCTCAAGAGGCCGACCGCGGCTCGATCGATCCGATTTTTCGGGTTTTCCGGACCAGGAATTGGCGTCATGAACGTCCCATTTTTCCCAGACGCCCTATAATCCATTCTAGACCACGCATCTCTTGGAGGCCACAGCCGATGTACACGGTGGATTTTCTGCTGAGCCGTCAGGTCTGGTTCGAGCCGGTCCTTCACAGCCCAGCGGCCTCGTCGACCCAGCGGGCTCATTGCATGCATGTCCCAGGGCGTCACGTCGCCAAGACGGTCTTGGTCAAGGCCGGGGAGCGGTTTGTGCTGGTGGTCCTGCCCTCGACCTCGCGGATCGACCTGGGGCGGTTGAGCGAGTTGCTGGGAGGGTCAGCCGACGAGGTGCGGCTGGCCCACGACGACGAGCTGGTGAACCTCTTCACCGACTGCCAGCCGGGAGTCGTCCCGCCCTTCGGACGCCTCTACAACCTGGACACGGTCTTCGAGTCGAGCCTCCTGGACGTGGCCGAACTGGTCTTTGGGGGCAACACCCGGCACGAGGGCCTGCGGATGCGATCCGCCGACTACCTCGCGATCGAAGAGCCCCGGATCGGCTCGTTCGCGGTGCCGATCCGCCCCAGCCGGTCCCTGCCGGCCTTGGCTCAACCGGACCGCCGCGCGGGATAGTCGGTCGCACGGGAGCGTCTGCTCAACGACGGCCGCGCTGCGTTTGCTGCCGGGAGCGGTCTGACCCGAATCGCACTAGCGTAGGCGCAATCCCTTGTCTAATTTGTACTTGTGAACTCAGGTCTTCCTACTCCTCCGGCCTGATTCTCGAGGTCTCCGTGAAGCCCTCTATTGCCCGTCTGGTCCACCAATGCCGCTGTTAGAACAGAGGGGAAAAGGGGACGAAGGGGGAGAAAGGGACGGCGCGCGGGGGAGATCACCAGACGTTCGGGGCGATCGAAGCGTACGGCCGGGATTCGTGGCTGGACGAATTGGCGGGGTCAGCCGAGCCGACAACGTGGTGAACCACCACGCGACCTCTCGGCTCCGCCGATGGGTGTGTGCCCAGCACAAGGTCCGGGGTCCGGGGTACTGACGCTTCCCGGACCGCGATCTGGACCAAACCCTGGGGCTGTTCCCGCTCCCGCGCGTGGCACCCAGCCCGTCGTGAGTGCACGTGTGACTCGCCTGGTCCGAGAGCCGGGTGCGGGAAATCCGCCGGCCCGGTTCGAGGAGCGGGGGTGTGAAAACGGGGCATGGTCGAAATGGTGGGACACCCGCGAACGAAAGGACGGGGCAACCGGGGAAAACCCACCTGGACCTAAACGACCGCGCCACACCTCGACTCGACTCATTTTTCCTGGGGAAGATGGGCCGGGTCGCCCTGGGGGATTGGAGGCAGAAAAGCAATGCCACCGCAACGGTGTTGCCAAAATTGTTGGCGAGGAACCTGAGTCAGCCGTTGCTTATCGTCGTACCTAGTGCCGGAGACAGGACTTGAACCTGCACGAGCATGGTTAGCTCACCAGCCCCTCAAGCTGGCGCGTCTGCCAATTCCGCCACTCCGGCTGGCTGTGGCGGCGAGGATTACGTCGCGTTACGGCCGGGGATTGATGCCGTCGAGCGCTGCTTTGCCGCCAAGAGATTCCAGTGTACCAACATTGGGGCGGCACGAGCAACCTTCTCAGGCGATGATCAGCGGGCGCCGCCTGGCGCGGCGCCCGCTGGGCGCTCGCGGAATGGCAGTCGTGGAAGGGCACCTCGGGGGCCGGACCGAGAAAGAGATCCCAGTGGAGGCTCGGCGGTGGGGTTTCACCGCCGTTGATGGCCGTCGCGATCGCCTCGTTCAGCCGTCGCGACGTCCACGCGTTGCCCGAGCCACCACCTCCGCCGCCGCGCGTCCCGGCCCGGTCGGCGGCAGGCCTTCCCGGGCGCGGAATGCCCTGGGGCCAGATCGGGCGATTGGTCCAGACATGAACCTCCCTCACCGGGCCGATCACTCCGGCCTGGATCCATTCGTTGATCAGCGCCGCGCCCTCGCTGGAATGGCCCTGGTTGCCCATCTGGGTGACGACCTTGGTGCGCCGGGCCGTCTCGCGCAACACGCGGGCCTCGTGGACCGACCAGGTCAGCGGCTTCTCCACGTAGACGTGCTTGCCCAGCTCCATGGCCGCCTTGGCCACCACGGCGTGGGTGTGGTCGGGCGTGGCGACGACCACGCCGTCGAGATCCTTCTGCTCGTCGAGCAGCTGGCGATAATCGGCATACCGCTTCGCCTTGGCGTACGCCTCCTGAAGCTTGACGGCGGAGGGGTTGGGCTGGCCATTGCGGCCCCGGGCTCGGCGGGCCATGGCCGAGTCCACGTACCCAAAGTCCACCTCGGCCAGCGCGACCGAGGTTCTGCCCCCGGCCAGGATCTCGGCCGCGTCGGAGGCGCCCTGGCCGCCGCAGCCGACGAGGGCGACGTTGACCGTTTCGCTCGGCGGCAGGTAGCCGGCTCCGCCCAGGACATGTCGCGGAACGACCATGGCGCCGAAGGCGGCCCCGGCCGTTCCCGCGACGAAACGTCGTCTGGTGACCTGGTTCTGTCTCATGTCAGCCTCCGCCGAAGACCTGGTCGGTCCAGAACGCGGTTCGTTCGGAACCGCGCCCCGACATTCGAACGCGATGTCCGCTCCGCTGTGCCGTGAACCGGGCGTGCGCGTCGCCGAACTCTTCAGATCAACTCCCGAATCGGCTCACCTTGGGGAAGGATGCCGATCGGGCGGCCGGCGTGGTCGGCGAAGGCGATCGTGTGATCGATGCCCAGGAACTTGTACCAGGTCGCCAGGACATCGGCCGGATGGAGCCGGCGTTCTCGGGGTTCTTCACCCTTGCGGGTGGTGGCGCCGATCACCTGGCCCATCGGCATGCCCCCGCCGGCCATCAAGACTGACATGGCGGAGGGCCAGTGCTCGCGCCCGGGCTGCCCCTTGTAGTTCGAGAGGCGAGGCGTCCGGCCCATCTCGCCCATGAGCACGATGAGGGTCCGCTGATCCAGGCCCCGCGCCGCGACGTCTTCAATCAGGGCCGAGATGGCTTGATCGAGCACCGGCAGGCGGATCGCCATCTGCTCGAAGATGTTCCAGACGCTGGCATGATCATCCCAGGAGAAAGCTTTCTGGCCGGGGACCGCAGGGAAATCGACGGTGACCAGCCGCACGCCCGCCTCGACGAGGCGGCGGGCCAGCAGGCAGCGCTGGCCGAGAGTGGTCCGGCCGTAGCGATCGCGGAGGCGCGGGTCTTCACGCGCGAGGTCGAACGCCTGGCGCACCACCGTGCCGGTCAAGAGGTCCAGGGCCTGGCCCTGGAAGTCGTCCAGGGCCTGCCTCAGGCCCGAGCGGTCGACGTCCGACCGCATCCGGTCGAAGGCGGCCAGCAGGCCCACCCGTCCCGCCAGGCGGCGGCGCGCGGCCCCATCCAGGTTGATGTTCGGGACGGCGAACCGCGCCGCGTTCGGGTCGCCGGCGACCGAGAACGGGCCGTACGAGCGGCCCAGATGCGCACCGCCGGTGTAGCGGAGCTGCGGCAGGCCGACGTACTGGGGCAAGCCCGGCCGGCGCGTCGGCAGGACCTTGTGGGCGACCGTGAAGAAATCGGGATACTTGGGCGTATACGGCGGGGCTTCGATCAGCTCGCCGGGGTATCCGGTGAGGGTCGTATGGGTGGCGTTGACATGCCCGGGGCTGTCGTGCGCGACCGAGCGGATGAGACAGTACTTGTCGGCGATCCGGGACAGGAGCGGCAAGCGGTCGGTGATCCAGATGCCCGGTACGTTGGTGGCGATGGCGGCCTGGGCCCCGCGATATTCCGCCGGTGCCTCGGGCTTGGGATCGAAGGTCTCCAGGTGGCTCGGGCCGCCCCAGAGCCAGATCACGATCATCGAGGGCCCGCCCGCCGGCTGCCCTCCGCCGGCTCGAGCGTCGAGTCGCAGCAGGTCGGCCAGGCCGAGGGTGGACAGTCCCGTCAGGCCCGTACGCAAGAACGCCCGCCTCGGCAACGTTCCCGCGCAGGGCGAGGGATCCATGGAAATGGGCTGCATCGCGATGCTCCCCGCGCCTCGGATCTTCGGTCAGGAATCCCGGTCGGGCGTGCCTCATCCACCCTACTGAGCCTAGCAACCGGGGGTTTGTTTAGCAAGTGTTGAATAGGCTCGGGGATTCGAACCGAAACGGCACGGAAGCCGGGCGAGCCATCGGAACGACCACGGTCCTCAGGTCGCCCCGCGGGTCGCGCCGGCCGCTTCGAAGATATCCACCCATTCCCGATAGCGCCGGGCGATCTCAGCAACGGCCGCCTCCCGCGCGATCCGGCCGTCCTTCCAGTCGGTCAGCGGGCCCCAGAAACTCGTCCGGCCCACGGCGAAGCCGATGAATCCCGGCACCGCCGCGGCGGTTTTCAGCCACTGGCGGACCTTGACGTCGTCCTCGCCGCGACCCAGGACGATGCAGCCGACGTGGTCCCGCCCCCCGCGCCGCGCGGCCGCGACGACTCGGGCGCAATCCTCGGGCCGGTCGATCCCCTCGATCTTCCAGACATCGGCCTCGATGCCGGCATCCTGAAGCTCGGTGATGGCTCGCACCATCAGCTCGGGCCGCAGTCCGCGGTCGTATTCCTTCTTGTCGCCGCCACACCGCTCGAGCTGTGCCGGCGTCGCGGGCACCAGCAGCTCGAACATGAACTGGCTGGGGCCGCCGGAGTGCAGGTAGTCGGACAGTCGCTTCAGCCGGTCGGCCTGGCGCCGGTTCATCGCCGCGTCGCCCTCGGGGTTGTAGCGCACCAGGACCTTGCAGAAGGTCGGCTTGAACGTTTCGACATGGCGGGCGAAGTCGTCGCCGTACTCGAAGTCGAACTCGTCCTGGCCGCTCTTCTCGGCCGGGCAGGCCGTGACGTAGCCGTGCTGGGCCGCGTCGCGGAGGATGGCGGTGCCGAACTGCTCGTCCACGAGGATGCCGGCCTTCGCCTGGGGGACACCGCCGGCGAGAGCCGCCTGGAAGCCATCGTAGATCACCTGCTTCATGGCGGCGATCTTGGCCGTCTGCTCGTCGGTCAGCGTCCCCGACCAGCCGAACATGTTCTTCTGGAATGTTCCCCGATGGTCGAAGGGCAGGACGTAGAGCGGTCGATCGTAGCCGATAGTCATGATGGAAGCCTCCCCAGTTCGAGATCGAATCATGGCGTCAAACCAACCCAGACAGTTCCCGATGACGAAGCCAGGCTGTCGATCACCTGTAGTATGGCATCCCGATCCCCCCCCTGGTCCAGGAGAAACAAGATAGAAGTTCCTGGCTTGATCAGACCCTCCAGTTCTCGGACGAAGTTGCCGCTGATCCCAACCTCCTCCGTGGCGGCACCACTCGTGACCAACATGGCACCGACGGCCGCGCCGGTCAAGGGCGGTGCGCCCAGCGCCAGGCCCGCGAGGAAGTGTGCAACCGTGCCGCCGTGGGTCTTGGTCACCGGCTTGGCGACGGCGGATGCGGACCGGTTGGTCCCGTTCCCCGATCTCCGTCCAGCTTCAGCAGCCGGAGTGCGTTCCCGCGGTAGATCTTGGCCTGGACCTCGTTCGGGAGGTTGAGGGAGTCGAGGAGCTCGAACTGAGGGATCTCCTGGTCGGCCATGAGGAAATCGGTCCCGAACAGGAGGCGATCGGCCCGGCGGATCAGGAACGCACGGCCGAACGTCTCGTCGCGGTGGATCGCCCAGTAGCCCCCCGGCTCGGAGAGGTCGCCGTAGAGGTTCGGATAGGCGTCCATGAGCCGTTCGAGGGCGCCGCCGGGGGTCACGCGCCTGGGCGCGGAGAGATAGCGGCGGAAGTCCTCCGGGCGGGCGTCTCCCGAGATCGACGCCCAGAATCCCGCCGCGTGGCCGATCATCGGCAGCTCGGGGAAGCTCTTCAAGGCGTGCTCGAGCCGGGGAAGGCCCGGTGTGTCGATGCCCCGGATGTCGTCGAGGTGGAACAGGATCGGCAGCCCGACCCGCGCGCAGGCTTCGTACACGGTCATCATCAAGGGGTGGTCGAAGGGGAGGCCCACCTGATGTTCGCCGAACCCCTTCGCCCCGAGGTCGCGGAACCGCGTCAGCACCTCGATCATCGACCGCAGGTCGAGCCGCCCGGCGCGGTTGGGGTTGCCCGAGTTCGTCCGGGGATCGACACAGCAGAACGGGATGATCCGGTCGGGGTGCGCGCGGAACGCGGCCAGGGCGTCATCGCTGGTCTGCGGATACACCGTCGCCTCGGGCGAGACCAGCGGCAAGACGCAGGCCCGCTCGATGCCGTGCCGGTCCATCAGCTTCAAGAGCCCGGCCAGCGTCAGATCCTTGCCCCAGTAGTAACGACCGACGTGTGTGTGGATGTCGATGTATCGGTACTTCCTCGGATTCGCGGCCCCGTGGGCCGACCGCCCGGGCCGGCCCAGGGCCAGACCGCCCAGCGCGGCCGCGAGGAAGCGGCGACGGGGTAATGACGGCTCGCTCATGGTCGGCTCCGGGGTTGGGGTCGGGGTCGCATCAGCGTTGGGTTGCCAGGAATTCCAGCAGGTCGCGCAGCTCCTGGCGCGTCAGCAGTTTCTCGAGCCCTTCCGGCATCAACGAGGTGGTCGCCGGGGTCATCCGCTCGACATCCCTGCGGGCGATGCGCACCTCGGCCAGGTCGGCGGTGCGCAGGGTGATCGCGTCGGGGTCGTCGCGAACGACCAGTCCGGTCGCGACCCGGCCATCGCGCGTCTCCAGCAGGAACGAACGGTACTCTGGCGCGACGGTCAGCTCCGGGAAGAGGATCGACTCCAGGAGTTCCGCCTGGGTGCGGATCTGGCCGATCCTCGAGAGGTCGGGCCCAATCGTTCCCCCTCGCCCCACGGCGCGGTGACAGCCGTAACAACCCAACCGCTGCGAGAGGAAGAGTTCGTGCCCGGCATCGGCGTCGCCCCGCAAGGGGGCCAGCTCGGCCGCGAGCCGGGCGAGATAGGCGGCTTTCCCCGCCTGCCGCGCCGCGAGCCTCGCTCGGAGGGGGCCGGCGCGCTGCTTGACTTCGGCCGGATGCTTTTCCAGGGCCCGATCCAGCTCCGCAGGGCTCAGAACCTCGCCCGAGGGGTTGCGTTCCAGGGCGTCGACGAGGGCCGAACCGACCTCACGGTCACCCGATCGCGCGAAGACCGGCAGGATCGACCGGAGCACGGTCGTGCTGGCACTGGCCGCCCAGCCGGCCAGCCGAAGCACCTGCGCCCGGGAGAGCGTCGACGCCCCGAGCGTGCGCGCCGCCGCCAGGCGGAGCAGCGGCTCGGCGGCTTCGCCCAGGTGGTCGGCCAGGAGGGTGAACGCACCCTCGTCCAGCGGTCCCGCCCGTCCTGCAACGCATTCCAGAGCAGCGATCCGCAGGCCGGCCGGCTCACCCATTCGCCGGCTCAGCGCGACCAGGTCCGGGTCGAGGCCCGACAGGCTCCTCACCTTCACCACCGACACGGCTTCCCAGCGGACCGCCTCGTCGCGGTCGCTCAGGGCTTGCCGCAGCGCCTCGACCCACTCCGATGGGAAGCCGTCCGACCGGACGTGGCCCAGTACGCGCAGGAGCTGGACTCGCCGCGGGACGGGTGTCTTCGGGCTGGTCACAGCCTCGGCCAGGACCTTCCGGATCGGCGCCTGCCCTCCGAGCGCGAGCAGGGCATCGGTGAGCGCCTTCTCCTGGGCCACCGCCAGCCCGGGATCTTGCACCCAGGCCCGCGCGACCCGCTCGGTCAGGTCGGGCCACTCCGGCCGCCGGGCCAGGACCTCGAGGGCCGCGACCTTCAGGGACGGATCGTCGGCGTTGAGCAGCGGGGCCACCTGCTCCCGGCCCAGGCGCCCGTCCTTCATCTGATCGAGCGCGATCAGACCGGCCCGGCGGACCTTCGGGTCGGGATCGGCCAGCGCGGGCGAGATCACCTCGCGATCGTTGATGCGCAGCATCGCGTAAATGAGCGAATGTTCGAGAAACCGATCGCCGCCCTTGCGCAGGCCTTCCAGCAGGGCGGGGACCGCCTCCGGACGCGCGATCCGGCCGAGGGCTTCGGCGGCTTTGCGCCGGACGGCCGGCGTGTCCTCCACGACGAGCCGGGCCAGGTCTGGCGCCGCCGCGGCGTCGCGCCAGAGTCCCGCCGCGTGGGCCGCCGCGAGCCGGACGCCCTCGTCCTCATCGGTCAGCGCCTGCCGGAGCGGGCCGAGCGCCTCGGGGGTACCGATCCGGCAGAGGGCCCAGACGGCGGCCCGCTTCACGCCGGCACGGCGTGTTTCCCCCGCTCGCAAGGCGGCACCGAGGGCGTTCACCGCGGGATTGCCGAGCCGGGCCAGCCGGGCGAGCACCTGGTCGCGGACCCGCGGCCGAGGGTCGTCGAGCAAACCGACCAGGTCTTCAGCGGTGCGCTGGTCGAGCTTCAGCCGCCGGCCCCAGGGGTCGTCAATCGGCCTGGCGTCTTGCCGACGAACCCGGTAGATCGCCCCGAGCGCCTCGGGCTTCGGCAAGGGATTGCCCGGGAAGCCGTAGGTGAACCAGGCCCCCATGTCCACGAGCAGGAGACTCCCGTCCGCATCCTCCAGGACATCGGTCAAGCGGACGTCGTGGGCCTGGGTGGTGAGGAAATCCGTGTCCTCGGCGCGGAAGGTCGAACCATCGCGGATCAGGTCGTGGCGGACAACCTTGTGAAGCATGTAATGGGTCGAAAACAGGCGGTCCCGAAACGACTCGCCGAACGCTCCGGAGCGATACCGAGTCAGCCCGCAGAGCGCGGCGGGAAGCACGGGCGTGTATTGCCGGACCGCGCCCAGGAGGGGACCCGTCCGGGGAAACTCCTCGAGGCAGGGGTGCTCCATCGGATAGACCCCGCCCTCGACGTAGTGCAATAGGCAATCGCCGACCCCTTGATCCATCGTGCCGATCAGCTCGCCCTCGGGGGTGAAGGCGACCTCGACGGGGTTGTCGAATCCGCCGCCGCAGAGCCGTTCGACCTCCCGGCCGTCGGTCCGGCACCGCCAGACCCGAGCGGCCAGCCCCTCGAGGGTCTCCCCATCGCGCGTCCGAACGCGGTATCCGTGGCGGCCGTCGGTCCAGTAGAGCCGGCCGTCGGGTCCCAGGAACGGCCCGTGAATGTCGCAGCCGTTGCCGGTGAACCGGAAGCCGCTGACCAGCTCGGTGCGCCGGGTTGCTGTGCCGATGCCGTTCGGATCTTCGAGCTTCCAGAGGCTCGGATGCGAGGCCGTGTAGACCGCCCCATCGTGCCAGAGGACGCCCTGCGGGAACACGAGGCCGTCGGCGAAGTCCCGGCTGGCGTCAAACGTGCCGTCTCCGTCCCGGTCTTCCAGGAGCGTGATGCGACCGAGCTTTCGGGCGCGGAGTTCGTCCGCCGAGAAGTTCGCGCCGGTCCCCTCGGCCACGAACAGGCGGCCGCGGTCGTCGAACTCGGCGAAGAGCGGATACCGGACCAGCGGCGGCGCGGCCACCCGCTCCACGACGAAGCCCGGCGGCACCTGGAACTCCGGCATCCTCGACCCGCCGCGCACCGGCTCGGCGCCGAGGACCGAGCACCGGGTGAGCAGAACGATCGCGACGAGGATCCCCCCGGCTGCCCTGGTCATCGTCCCTGCTCCTGTGGTGCCGCGTAGGCCAGGGCTGCGCGGATGTCTTCGGCCTTCAATTGCGGGTACGACTTCAGGAGTTCCTCCTGAGTCACACCCTCAGCCAGGTTGTCGACGATCAGCGAGACCCAGATCCGCGTACCTCGAATGCACGGCCTGCCGAAGCACACGTCCGGATCGACGGAGAATCGCCTGAACAGCTCTTCACGCCTGGTCATGAGGTCCTCCGACTGAACACAGCGTCTTCGACAACCCGTAGCCCCGGACTTTGCGAAGCTCGCCGAGAACCCTCGTCAGACTTGAAACACCCCCGTCCCGATCGGCACCGCCGCGCGGTTCCGCACCGCGACGTCGAGGGCCATGATCAGGACGTCGCGGGTCTGGGCCGGGTCGAGGATCGCGTCGAGCCAGAGCCGAGCGGCGGCGTAGCGGATGTCGGTCTCGCGATCGTAACGCGCGCGCAGCTCCTCGGCCATGGCCGCGAGCTGGGCGTCGTCGATCTGCTTCCCCTGGCGCTTCAGGGCCGCGACGTTGACGTCGAGCAGGGTGCGGGCCGCCTGCTGGCCGCCCATGACGGCGTAACGGGCCGCGGGCCAGGCAAAGAGGAACCGCGGGTCGAAGGCACGGCCGCAGAGCGCATAATGCCCCGCGCCGAAGGAGTGGCCCACGATCAAGGTGAGCTTGGGCACCGTGCTGTTGCTCACCGCGTTGACCAGCTTGGCCCCGCGGCGGATGATCCCGCTGCGCTCGGCGTCGCGGCCGACGTCGAAGCCGTTGACGTCCTGGATGAACAGGATCGGTAAGCTCGCCTGGTTGCACTCGAGCACGAACCGCGCGGCCTTGTCGGCGCTGTCGCCGTAGATCACGCCGCCGAACTGGAACGGGCCGCCCCCCTCGGGCCGGAACCGCAGCCGCTGCGAGGCCACCACCCCCAGCGCGATGCCTCCCAGCCGGCCGAAGCCGCAGACGAGCGTCCGGCCGAACTCGGCGCGGTATTCGTCGAGCCGGCCGCCGTCGAGGATCGCGGCGAGCAGGTCGCGCACATCGTACTGCGCCGAGGGGTCGGAGCGCGCGATCGAGTAAAGGTCGTCGGCCGGCCGCGCCGGCGGCTCGATCGCGTGCCGGTCGCCCTGCGGCTGCGGGTCGGGGGGCAACAGCGCGATCAAGCGCCGCAGCCGCGCCAGGCAGGCGTCGTCATCCGGCTCGCGATAGTCGACCGTCCCGCTGAGGGCCGCGTGGACCCGGGCGCCGCCGAGCTCCTCGTGCGAGATCTCCTGGCCGATGGCCGCCTTCACCAGCGCGGGACCGGCCAGGTAGAGCCCCGAGCCCTCCGTCATCAGCACCGTGTCGCAGAGCACCGGGAGGTAGGCCCCGCCCGCCACGCAGTTCCCCATGATCGCGGCGAGCTGGGGAATGCCCTGGGCCGAGAGCACGGCGTTGTTGCGGAAGATCCGGCCGAAGTCGTCCTCGTCCGGGAAGACCTCGTCCTGCATCGGCAGGAACACCCCCGAGGAGTCGACCAGGTAGATCAGCGGCAGCCGGTTCTGACCGGCGATCGTCTGGGCGCGCAGCGTCTTCTTGATCGTCATCGGGAAGCAGGCGCCCGCCTTGACCGTGGCGTCGTTGGCGACCACCATCACGCGACGGCCGTGCACCGAGCCGATCACCGTGACGAGCCCCGCGCCCGGCGCGCCGCCCCATTCCTCGTACATCTGGTCGGCGGCCCACAGACCGATCTCCAGCGACGGCGCACCGGCATCGAGCAGGGCGGAAATCCGCTCGCGCGCGGTCTTCCGCCCCTTGGCATGCTGTCGATGGATAGCCTCCGGGCCGCCCCCCAGCCGGAGCCGGTCCTCCTCCGCCATCAGCTCGGCGGTCCGGGTTCGCAAATCGCGTTCGGTCGTGCGCGGAGCCAAGACGGGACCTCAGTGGAGCCGGGGATCGGTCGCGGCGATGATGGCGCTGACAGCCTGCTGGTTGAAACCCTTGTAGCCCTCGCGTCGCTGGAGGTTCTCGAGGTGGCTGCCGATCGCACCCTCCCGGAGGAACTTATCGCGCTGCTCGGGGTTGATCCACCCCAGTTGCAGCGCCCGGTCGAGGCGTGGCGGGGAGACCGGCCAACGCTCGCCGGCCGTGAACGCCTGCCGCAAGAAGGGGAAGTTGGAGAACGGCGGCATGGTCTCGATGCCGGCCTCGGCCTTGAGGCCGTCGCGGAGCGAGTCGAACTCGAACTGGGCCTCGAGGTGATGCATGCCGGCCTCGAGGATCGATTCGCCATGCAGGGCGACCCACAGGCCGACGGTCCCCGGCCGGGGCAGGTCGGGGAGCGCCTCGTGAGCGAAGTCCTCGGTGGCTTCCTCCGGCGCCAGGTCGAGGTCGGCGAAGATGACAATGCCCGTCACCGGATGCTCCAGGATCTGGGCGCCCCAGCCGGCGTCGGCGCCGGCGTGGAAGCGCTCCCGCAGCACAAACCCCAGCCGTGTGAACATCCTGATGACGCGGGGGAAGTGCCGGCGCGAGCAGCGGAAGGTGTGATGGTCGTGGTTGGCCCAGCCCAGGCCGAGCCGGTCCTGCCGGGCCTTTTGCACCCGCGCCGCCGTGTTCCGCGACTCCCAGTAGGCGCGCTCGACCTCGAAGACCAGGTGGCAGGCCAGGTCGGTCGAGCCCGCCAGCTCGATGACGCGTTCCAGCGTCGCCTCGGTGGCGGCGAACCCTTCGGCGTCGTCGTCGAATCGGCGTCGGCGCGCCTCCCAGAGGTCACGAGCCGCCATCGCGTCGCGGGCGGCGTGCGGCTTCATCCGGCCGTCGCGCGCCAGCTCGCCGGGGAAGGGCTCGAAGCCCAGGTAGCCGCGGCGTTCGACCACCGCCAGCGTCGTGGTCTCGCCGGGGACCCGGCCGATCCGGTACGGTCCCATCGGATAGCCGACGATCTCCAGACCCAAATCGTGGGCGCGGGAGAACGCCACGACCGAGTCGACCTTGATGGCGAGCTCGCGCACGGGTGCCGGCGAGCCGTTGATCCGAGTCGAGTCCTCGCCGGCCAGGGCAATCCGGGGGAAGATGCCGCCGCGATGCGCGAAGACCGGCACGCCGACCGCGTACCGGATCGGCTGGTGCTCATAGCCCAGCCCCTCCAGGCGCGAAGCGAACCCCGGCCCGCCCGCGATGACCAGGTGGTCAACCCAGACCGCGAAGGACGTCCCCGTCTCGCGCGGCAGCCGCGCCGCCAGCCCGCGCGCGAAGGCGTTTCCCTCCAGGGCGGTCGCGATCAGCCCGTTCACAACCGCCTCGGTCTCCGGCCATCGCTTCCAGTCAAACGACGGCGGCGCGGCCGCTTCCGTCAGGATCACCATGGCTCAGTCTCTCCTCCTCAGGCGTCGATCGGTTACGACCGATCCGGCGTGATTTCTTCCAGCTCACGGTCCGCGTCCGTTCGCCTTGCTTCAATCTCGCTCAATTCGTCCTTGATCCGGGTCACCTCGTCAACGGCCGCCGTCATGGCATCGTCGATCAGCTTCAGGCCGATTGCCACCTGCCGCGCCGTCAAGCACAACGGCGGGGAGAATCGGATGGTACTGGCTCCGCAGGGCAGGAGCAGCAATCCGCGATGAAACGCCCGGTCGATGATCCCATCGCGCAGGCGCGGATTCGGGACGCCGTTGCCCGGGAAATCCTGGATCTCCGCGCCGATCATCAACCCGAGTCCCCGCACCTCGCGGATGAAGGGGAAGCGACGCGCCAGCCGCTCCAGACCCGCGCGCAGCTCGCCGCCGCGCCGGACGGCGTTGGCGCAGTAGCGGCGCTCCACCAGCCCGAGGGTGGTCAGCGCCGCGGCGCAGGCGACCGGGTTGCCGCCGAAGGTCGACGCATGGCTGCCGCTGGGCCAGTCCATCACCGAGGACCGGGCCACGATGGCGCCCAGGGGGAGGCCGTTGGCGATCCCCTTGGCCAGGCAGACGATGTCGCCGGCGACCCCCCAGTGCTCGGACGCGAACATCTTGCCGGTCCGCCCGATCCCGCTCTGGACCTCGTCGAAGACGAGCAAGACTCCGTGCT
Organism: Isosphaeraceae bacterium; assembly: GCA_021324445.1. Lineage (GTDB taxonomy): Bacteria > Planctomycetota > Planctomycetia > Isosphaerales > Isosphaeraceae > JAJPJC01. Next base: position 21,725 of record JAJPJC010000267.1, on the reverse strand, counting down.
CGTCACAGAGCCGGCGGAGGCCCGGCAGGAAGTCGTCGGGCGGGACGATGTATCCACCCTCCCCCTGGATCGGCTCGACAAAGATGGCCGCCAGCTCCTCGGGCGGGCAGATGGTGCGCAGCAAGGCGTGGACGCTGTCGAGATCGCCGAACCGCGCATGATGGATCTCGGGGACCAGCGGGGCAAAACCCCGGCGCTGGAGCGGCTTCGAGCCGCTCAGCGACAGCGCGCCGTAGGTCCGCCCGTGGAAGGCGTTCATGAACGCCAGGGCCCGGTTGCGCCCGGTGTGCCGCCGCGCCAGCTTCAAGGCCGCCTCGATCGCCTCGGCCCCGCTGTTGGTGAAGAAGACGCGCTTCGGCTCGGACCCCGGCGCCAGCGCCGCCAGCCGCTCCGCCAGGCGCACCTGCGGCGCATAGTAGAAGTCGGTCCCCGACATGTGGATCAGCCTCCCGGATTGCCGGCGGATCGCCGCCACGACCCGGGGGTGCGAATGCCCGACGTTGGTCACGGCGATCCCCGCCGTGAAGTCCAGGAACCGATTGCCGTCCACGTCCTCGACCATCGCCCCGCGGGCCCGCCGCACGACCAGGGGGTAGATCCGCGTATAGGACGGCGACATCACCCGGTGGTCGCGCTCCAGCCACGCGGCGCCGCGCGGGCCGGGGAGCGGACCGTTGATCCGCGGTTCGTCACGGCTGAGAGGAATCATTCCTACCCCCTTCCTGCTGACTGCGTTGACCCAACCCAAACTTTGCCTGCCGACCGCTCTGGCAACCACGCTCTCCCGCGAGAGGAAGAAAGATGATATGATCAATTCGAGCCGTCGAATCGATGGGCGCGAGGTCCCAAAGTATTATTAGGACACGCCGCGTTTTGGTCAAACCGTTCCCAACGCCCGGCGGGCGGCGCAAAGGAGGGCGAGCGGCGGATGCGGCGGATCGCGCCCGAGAGTCAGAGGCCGTGGATCCTCACTCAGCAAGGCGTGTTCTTCTTCCACAGGACCTCCAAGATGATCCGAACCGTCGTCGTGGGCCATGGCCTTGCGGGTCGCTCGTTCCACTGTCCCCTGATCCGGCGGCAGGCCGGGATGACGTTGCATGGAATCGTCGCGCGCGATCCTCGGGTCCGCGCCGAGGCGATAGCCCTCTGGGGAGAAGGCGTCCGCGGCTATGCGGATCTCGACGAGGCCCTGGCCGACCCCGCGGTCGAGCTGGTCGTGATCGCCACCCCCCACGACACTCATGCCGAGCTGGCTGTGCGGAGCCTCGATGCCGGTCGCCACTGCGTGGTGGACAAGGTCATGGCCCTGACGACGGCCGAGGCCGACCGGATGCTCGCCGCCCGCGATCGGTCGGGCCGCATGCTCTCGGTTTTCCACAATCGCCGCTGGGACTGGGACTATGCCACGGTGAAGGAGGTCCTCAGTCGGGGCTGGATCGGTCGCCCGCTCCTCGTCGAGAGTGCCGTCTGCCGCTTCGCGGCGCCGCGCGGCTGGCGGGGCAGCGCCGCGGCCGCCGGCACGATCCTCCACGACTGGGGCGCGCACCTGATCGACCAGGCGCTCCAGCTCGGCCTGGGACCCTGCCGCCGTCTCGCGGCCTGGCTGACCCCCGGGCCCTGGGAGAGCGTCGACAGCGGCGGCCACGGCCGGATCGTCCTGGAGTTCGACGCGGTTCTCTTCCAGGTCGAGACCAGCCGCATTTGCCGGATCGACCGGCCCCGCTGGTGGATCGTCGGCACCGAGGGCGGATTCGTGAAATACGGGATCGACCCCCAGGAAGACGCCCTCCGTGCCGGCGACATCGACCGCGCCGCCGAGCCGCCCCAACACCAGGGAATCCTGCGACGATCGAGCGATTCCGGCGAGGTCGTCGAGACGCGGTTCCCGACCATCCGCGCCCACTGGGATGAGTTCTACCGCAACATCACCGAGCACCTGGGCGGCCGCGCACCGCTGGCGGTCACCGCCGAAGCGGCGCGCGAGGTCGTCCGCGTGCTCGAGGCGGCGGGCCAATCGTCCCGCGACCACGCGGTCCTCGAAGGACGGTGGGGCGATCGGTGATCGGATGCCGCCGACCTGGCCTACGGACGCCCTTCCAGTTCCTTGAGGATGCCCACGAGGAGGGCCGGGTCGCGCTTCTGCATGAGATGAGTGATGCGGGAGTCGGGGAATTCCAGCTTGCGTAAACTCTCTTCGACCTGGTTCCAGAGGCGATCCCGTTTCTTCCCTTCGGCGAGGTAGAGCTCGGTCGCCAGCTCGGAGAGCCGCTGGAACTTGATCGCGTCGAAGTTCTGGTAGTAGCGCTTGATGATCTTCTGCTGGTAGGGCGTGTAGTCAGCCATCCGATCGCCTCCCCTCCCCGCCGATCACAACTGCGTCGCATCGTCACGCCGGGCGGGCCGGCGGATGCTCGGCCCTGTCCTGCTGATGAGAACGGCTCGGCGGCCCGCCGGTCAAGACCCCGCCAGCGCGCGGCTGCCGCCGAGCCGGGTACTCGCCATCGAGGGCGACCATGTCATGGCCGGCCGCCTTGAGGATCGCGTATGATGATCGTCGCGGACGTGATCATCGTCGACCTGGGTGGTTGATTCGTCAAGGAGCAACCGGTCGTGCGTCCTGTTTCTCGAAGGCACTTGCTGTCCATCGGCCTGGCGGCACCGGCCGGCCTGGCGATGGCTTCGGCGGCTCCTCCCTCCGCCAGCGGAACCACCGGGGATGTCCATCAACAGCTCCTGGACCTGGCCGCGCGCCTGGAGGAGCGGCGGCGCGCGCGGTTCGCGGCGGTGGCCTCGAAGGCCGAGCTGGCCAAGCTGCAAACGTCGCTGCGCGCGGCGTTCCTCCGCCTGCTCGACGGCCTTCCCGGTCCGCAGGACGTGCCCCAGGTCCACAAGACGGGAATCATCGAGGCCGACGATTACCTCATCGAGAAGCTGGCCTACGAGAGCTTCCCCGGTTATTTCGTACCGGCCCTGCTCTACAAACCCAGGAAGATCGCCGCGCCGGTTCCCGGCGTGCTGAGCCCCTGCGGCCATTCGACCAATGGAAAGGCCGCCGGCGCCTACCAGATCCTGCACATCAACCTGGCCAGGCGGGGCTACACCGTGCTGACGTACGATCCCGTCGGCCAGGGAGAGCGGAGCCAGTTCTGGGACGCCGCGCGGGGCCGGTCGCGGTTCAACCTGAGCTGTGGCGAGCACGCCGTGCTGGGCAACCCGCTCTATCTCCTGGGCACGAGCCTGGCCCGGTACCGGATCTGGGATGGAATGCGCGGCCTGGACTACTTGACCTCACTCCCCGAGGTGGACGCGCAGCGGATCGGCTGCGTCGGCAACTCGGGGGGCGGGACGCTCACGGCCTACATCGCGGCGCTGGATCCGCGGGTGACCGTGGCTGCCATCTGCTGCTACATCACGACGCTCCGGCGGCGGATGGGCAACCGGATCCAGCAAGACCCGTCCTCAGACCCCGAGCAGGACATCTTCGGCTTCGTCAGCGAGGGGATCGACCATGCCGGCTTGCTGGCGCTGCGGGTGCCGCGCCCAACCCTGATGGGCGTGGCGCGGTTCGACTTCTTCCCGATCGAGGGTGCCAGGGAATCGTTCGCCGAGGCGAAGCGGCTTTATGAAGTCGCCGGCGCCGGCGATCGCGTGGCCATCGCCGAGGCGGCCGAGCGGCACGGCCTCACGCTCCCGCTCCGCACGGCCGTCTACGCCTTCTTCGATCGATGGCTGGCCGGCCGACGTGATGCCGGCCCTGCCACCGAAGTCCCGGCGCGGCCCCGTCCCGACAAGGAGCTGCTGGTCTGCTCCGAGGGCCAGGTGAACCGGAGCTTCCGCTCGCGGCATTTCCTGCCGGTGGCCTGGGAGGAATTCGAGCGGAAGCCGCGCGCGGCGCGGGTCTCGTTGCGGGAGCTGCTCCGCCTGGACCCCGAGCAGGCGGACCCCCGTCTCACGACGATCAGCGCGGCGGCCCGGTCCGGGCAGACGGCGGTCGTCTGCGTCAACGGCAACGAGGCGCGCGACTGGCGGGAGGAGACCGAGCTCCTCCGCGCTCTGGAACGGCGCGGCCATGCGGTCCTGGTGGTCGACCCGCGGGGCGCGGCCCAGGCTCGTCCCGCGATCTTCGCCACGGCCCCTCATTACAACGACCCGCTCAGCGGCGTGGAGGAGAACCTCGCCTATAACGCATTCCTCCTGGGCAAGTCGCTGCTGGGGATGCGGGTGACCGATGTGCTGGTCGCGATCAAGATGCTGGCGAGCAACGGCAAGCCGCGCCGGATCGTGCTCTGCGGGCGCCGCGACGCGGGCCTGGTGGCTGGCCTGGCCGCGGCCGTGGAGCCGGCGATCGACCAGGTCGCCTGCGAGGAGCTCCTGCTCAGCTACCGGCCGCTGTTCGCCGAGCGGGGTTTCCCGATCAACGCCGCCAGCATCCTCCCGGGCCTGTTGCAGCACCTCGGCGACGTGGCCGACGTCCTGGCCCAGGTCGCGCCGCGGAAAGTCCTCGCCGCGGCCGGGATTGGCGAGTTGCCCCGGCGCCTGCCGAATGTCCAGGCCATTTCCCGGCCGTTCAGCACGGACCCGCAATTCCTGGCCGATTGGATCGGAGGCTGAGACCGACCCCTGGCTTCGGCGAGGATCCGTCGCTCCCCGCTGAACCCTTGACAGCACCAGCCTGGTCTCCAAGAGAAGCTGCGAGCGGTGATCCCGCGACGTCGGGAGGCGGCCGATGAGTGAGCGCACGAGATGGGTAGTCGAGGCGCTGGGGCGTTGGGGTCCTGGCGCGGCCGGGCTCGTTACGCCAGCAATGGCTGGCAATGGCGCGCCGAGTGCGATTCGATAATCCCCACGGTCGGGTCGACCCGGGCCTGGCCCGACGATGAGAGGGCTCCCATCAGGCCGCGCGCCTCGAGCGCAAGCGGCCAAGCTGCCGGCATCCCCACCGCGCGCAGGCCAGGCCGCCCAGCAGCGCCGCAAAGGCCAGCGTACTCGGCTCGGGGATTTCCGAACCCGTCAGCTCGGGAGCGACCGGAGCGGGCATGCCGGTCGGTGTGAGCAGGTATTCATTCAGCACTCCGCGACTATCGATCCCCTGCACAACGATCTGGCCCGCATCGTTGATGTACTGGGCCATACTCAACCGAAAACCCGAGCTGGTGGGTACCAGGTTGTTCAAGTCGGTCATCACGCCGTTCTGGTAGACAAACGCATGACCATTCGAATCGCCGATGATCGTCCCCTGGGAATTGATCCCCAGGGCGACACTGTAATTCCCACCACCGGGCAAATCGCCCAGGTTGGTCATCTTCCCATCGCTGTAGAGGAAGGCTGAGGTGGGGACCCCCGGGGCGACAGCAGAATTGGTCGAGTAGCCGACCACCGCGCCGGACGCGTTGATCGCTGTGGCGGTGGTGAAGTTATATCCTGGCAACCCGCCCAGATCGGTCATCTTGCCGGCGCTGTAGAGAAACGCGTGGCTGATCCCATTGGGAAGACTGGAGGTGCCGACGATTTGGCCCGCATCATTGATGGCCGTCGCCGCGCTCTGGGGTCCCTGGAGCGTAGGGTTGACCCAGGTCTCATTGGCCCAGGCGCCCGGGATGACCGTCGCCGCGGGAGAGGAGCCCCCAAGCAGGCCCAGGTCGGTGACAGTTCCCCCGTTCGAGAGGTAGGCATGTTGGGGTCCGAGGTGGTCATTGGCACTAGAAATGGGGGTACCCGGTGGCGCCGCAGTGTACGCGGTCCCAACAACCTGGTTCGAGTCGTTCAGGCCAGTGATGGTACCGTTTCCCACCCCGTTTCCCAACGTGCCGGGCAGATTCGTCGGGACGGCCGTCTCGTTGCCGGTGGGACTGTTCGTGTCATAGAGCACGGCGGTGGGCATCGTCGGGGATGCTGTGAAACCGGCGACGATCCCGTTGTTATTGATCGCGGAGACCGAGCCCAAGGGTATCGAGACCTGCTGGCCGGCGTTCGATCCGTAACTGTTGTAGACGAAGGATGTCATGGGTCCCCCCGAGTCGAACCACGGGGAAGTCCCCGCGGCGGCCTGACCCAGGACCTGTCCCGAATTGTTCAGCCCGAAGACCTGGATGGCTCCCAGGTCCGTCACCTGGTAGAGCGGGTCGGCGTGAACGGCCCGGGACAGCGGTCCCATCGCGAAGGCGAGGACGATCAGAAGCGCCCGACGCTTCCGTGACACTGGTCGCATTTGCGCTCCAAACGAAGAATGGGGTTCGCTCCCGGTAGGACGGCTCTCCTGAGCCGTCAGAGCCGACGGTTCAGGAGAGCCGTCCTCCGAATCCACCCGTCAATCGAAGGTGGACGGGACACTACGTCATCCGGATTACTTCGTCAATCGGAAGGTCCCCACCGCCAAAGCCGCGTCGCCGCCGCCAAGGCCGATCCAGCTTGACTGCCTTGACTGACCAGCGCGATTGACGGCGTCGCCCGGCGGCGGTACTGTGGAACTTTACGGCACCAAGTGAACAACACGGGTCGCCTCGATCCGGGGAGAGCAAGCGCCGTGGGCTCGACGTGCGTGGTGGGGCTTCAATGGGGGGACGAGGCCAAGGGGAAGATCGTCGACCTGCTGTGCGACCAGCACGACGTGGTCGTGCGGTATCAAGGGGGGGCGAATGCGGGCCATACGGTGGTTCATGACGGAGTGACCTACAAGCTCTCGCTGGTCCCGACGGGGATCCTCCGGCCGGGGATCGACTGCGTGATCGGCAATGGCGTGGTCGTCCATCCCCCGGCGTTGCTGCGGGAGATCGAGACCCTGACGGCGCAGGGAGTCCAGATCGGGCAGCGGCTGCACATCAGCGACCGGGCCCACGTGATCCTGCCGTATCACCTGGCCGAGGAGCGGCTGACCGAGGAATCGGCCTCCGCGGCCGACCACCTGGGCACGACGCGCCGCGGGATCGGTCCGTGCTACCGGGACAAGGTGGGACGGGTGCACGGCGTCCGCATGGCCGACCTGTATCATCCGGGTCCGTTCCGGGAACGGCTGGCGCGGATCGTCGATTACAAGAACCGCCTGCTGACCGCCATGCTCCCCGACTTCGTGCCGATCGATGCTCAGGCCGTCGGCGACGAATTCCTGGGCTATGCCGATCGGCTCGGCGGGTTCGTCCGCGACACCACCACGTGGTTGCACCAGGCCCTGGATCAAGGCCGGCGGCTCCTCTTCGAGGGGGCCCAGGGATCCCTGCTGGACGTGGACCACGGCAGCTACCCGTACGTGACCAGCTCCAACAGCAGCGCGGCGGGAATCGCCAGTGGCTCCGGCGTGCCGACCCGCCGGATCGACCGCTGGATCGGCGTCGTCAAAGCCTACACGACCCGTGTCGGTGGAGGCCCGTTCCCGACCGAGCAGGACAATGAGACCGGCGAGCGGATCCGGCGGGTGGGCAAGGAGTACGGGACGGTTACCGGCCGGCCCCGCCGCTGTGGCTGGTTCGATGCCGTGGCCGTCGGGCATGCGGCGCGGATCAGCGGCTCGACCGAGCTGGCGGTCATGCTCCTGGATGTCCTCAGCGGCATCCCCGAGCTGAAGGTCGCCATCGCCTACGAACTCGACGGCCGGCGGATCACCGCGTTGCCGGCCGCGCTGGCCGACTTCCAGCGGTGCCGGCCGGTCTACGAGAGTTTCCCCGGCTGGACCGAGGACATCAGCGCGGTCCGTCAATGGTCCGATCTCCCCGTGCAGGCAAGGAATTACGTCGAGTTCTTCGGCAGGCGGGTCGGAGTCCCCGTGCGGATCGTCTCGGTCGGTCCCGACCGCGCGCAGACGATCCTGCTCAGGAGTCCGTGACGTAGGTCAGGCTGTCCAGCCTGACGTTCCCAGGCTGTCGGGGTGGAAAGCCTGACCTACGTTTCTGCTGGCGGAATACCACGCCCTGACTCTCGACCGAGCGAAAGCGAGCGACACGTGGCGATCACTGAAGAAGGATTAGCTCGGATCGCGGCCGCGGAATTGAAGCCCGAGCAACTTCCCCGTCATGTCGCGATCATCATGGATGGCAACGGCCGCTGGGCGCAGCGGCGGGGGTTGCCGCGGATCATGGGCCATCGCCGGGGGATCCAGAGCGTCCGTTCCGTGGTCGAGGAAGGCTGTCGCCTGGGGCTGGACCAGCTCACGCTGTATTGCCTGTCGGTCGAGAACTGGAAGCGGCCGCCGCGCGAACTGACCTTCCTGATGCGGCTGCTGCGGCACTTCCTGATCGTCGAGCGCGCGGAGTTGATGGAGCAGAACGTCCGCCTGACCATGATCGGCCGCCGCGACGGCCTGCCGGCCGACGTGCTCGACGAATATGAGCGGACGGCCGAGCAGACCGCGGCCAACGACGGCATGACCCTCTGCCTGGCGGTCAACTACGGAGGACGGACCGAGATCAGCGACGCCGCCCGCCGGCTGGCCGAGGATGTCCAGGCCGGCCGGGTCGAGCCCGACCAGGTCGATGAAGGATTGTTCGCGTCGTACCTTTGCACGGCCGGGATGAGCGATCCGGACCTCCTGATCCGGACCGCCGGCGAGATGCGGATCAGCAACTTCCTGCTCTGGCAGATCTCCTACTCGGAGCTGTGGGTCACCCCCACGCTCTGGCCGGACTTCCGCGCCGACGACCTGCTCCAGGCCTGTCGCGCCTTCGCTGCCCGCGAACGCAAGTTCGGCGGGCTGCCGGCCCTTGCCGCCGGCCCGGCCGGGCGATGAGGCCGGATTGCGACGGTCCCTGGTGTCTGATCCCGCCACCCGGATCCCAGGTGAGGTTCCGAACCGGCGTCCTCACGGTCGCGTTTCAGGCTCAGGAGCGAGGCGCTACGTGGGGGGAAAGCCCCCTTCCTCGAGCCGCCTCGCTGGAGTCGACTTCGGACAACCGCCGATCGGTTCCCCTGGTGGTGATCCGCCCGGTTTCGCCGTACTGGTGGGCGAGCCGCTGGCGGTCAGCGGCGCTCTTGCCACGGGTCCCAGGCGTCTGGGTCTTCGCGATGATCGCCTCGACGCGGGCACGCTTCTCGGGCGGCATCTTCTCCAATTCCTCAAGGGTCCGATTCGAAAGCCGAGTGGGATCCATCGTCATCGGGTTTCGTGCAGGGCGCATGGTCGGTCTTCCGGGCTCCCCGTCAACGGTTGATTCGCACCCAGATCCCCTCTCCTGTCCACACGAACTACAACCCGAGCCACGCCCCCAGTCGCCGCAAGAGCCCGCGGGGCCGGGTCAGGGGCGCCGGTTCGATCGGCCGGTCTTGCAAGCGGAAGGAACCCGGCTCGCGGGCCGGCTGGGCGGAGCCGGCACCGGCGACGGCGCCGGCTTGCGGGTTCTGGAGATAGGCGACCAGCCGGTCGTTCGTCAGTCCGGCCGGGCTCAGACGGCTGGAGAGGCTGGTCTTCTTCGGGGCGCGACCGGCTTCGCCCAGGTAGCCCATCAGCAAGGAGCGGCCGGGCTCTGGTCCGTTCAGGAGCAGGTCGACCCAGGCCCAGGCTTCCCGATAATCACGCGGGGTCATCTGGCGGATGTCGTTCAGCGACTCCAGCCGCTCCAGGTTGGGCGACCACGTGTTGTGAAGATCGTTGGTCAGCTCGGCGATGCGCCTGCGCTCGATATCGGCCTGCGCGAGGTCGGACTCGAAGTATTCGGCGAGTCCCTCATCAAGCCAGAGGGGCAGGTCGCCGTAGGCGCCGCGGACCAGGGCATGAGTGGCTTCGTGACGCAAGTCCTCTTCGAGCCGCGGGCTGGCGTAGGTGTAGACCACGCGGTCCTGGCCCTGAGCGAGGAAGAACGCCCGGCGCGGCGGCAGCTCGGGATAATAGAATTGGAGGAAATGCGCGAACGCCTCGCGGTCGTCCAGGACGTAGATCTCGACCGGGTCGTCGCCGAGTGGCGGCTGGAACGCCAGGTGCTGCCTCAAGTCGTGCTCCAGGGCCCGGAGGCAGCGGACCGCCGGTGCATTCTCGGCCATCGGGGCGTTCGAAAACAGGAGGAACGAGCCGGTCCGGATCCGGTTCCGCGTGGGGACCAGCGCCTTGCCGCGGTCCCCGAGGGTCGCGCAGCCAATCCAGGCGGCCAGCATCGGCAAGGCCCAGGCGGCCACTCGCAGGCCATGCCGGCGGATCGGCCGATCGTTCCGACCTGCTCCCAAGGCTCTCCTCGCTTCCTCTCAACTGGGGTCAGGAGAGTGGCCGACCGCGCCGCTGGTTCCGCGATCGCTTGATCCGCATCTCCGTCTCGATCGACCGCCAGAACCCTTTCCAGTCGTTGAGGGGCGACAGGCCCCAGGGCAGATAGAGCCGGAGGAAGCGCAGCGCATCGGTGCAGCTCCGCCCCGATCCCTGACCGAGGCTCAGGCCCAGCCGCGCCAGGTTCTGGGCCCGTCGCCGCCAGGGCAGCGGGTGCCTGAGGCGGACCCCCACCAGGTCGATCAGGCAGAGCCGGTCGTCCTGATCGAGGGTGTCGGTCCGGATCAGGATGTTGGCGGCCTTCAGGTCCCGATGGGACAGCGATCGATCGTGGAGCGAGCGGACCAACTGGGCCAGCGCCCCAGTCAAGCGGCGCAGGCGGGCCTGGCGGAGGCGCGCCGGCAGTGTCGGGAGGATCGCACCGACGTAAGTGGCCAGGTCGACCGCGGGCTCCTCCTTGATGGTGATCAAGTACGTCTCGCGCGGCAGGAGCCAGAACAGCGGGTCGTTCCAGAAGGATCGCCGCCGCGCCAGGAACGCGAGGTTGCGCGGCGTGGGGATGCCACGGCTGGCCAGGTCCTGACCGGCCTGCCAGGACCGCCAGGCCCGCGAGGGGCGGAACAGGTTCAGGACCGGGTCCAGCCACTTCTTGCGGTTGAACCGCTTGTAGATGACCGTCGTCGGCTGCCCCTGCACCCGCAGGGTCGTCTCGGCAACCTTGGTCGTCCGCGAATCCTTGAGCAGCCGCGTGCCCGGAGCCTGGAACGGCTGATCGGGGTCGGCGATCAGCCGCCGGACTTCCGCCGGGTCCAGGTCGCGCGCGGCCACGCACCAGCATTCGTCTCCAGTGAAGACCTCGAAATACTTGTTGGTCGATCGGCACCGCCGTCCCCAGCGCCGCCAGAGTCGCTCGGCCCAGGCCCGCGTCGCCCCCTCGATCCGCCGGGCGAGGGAACCGGCATCGGGGGACGGCCCGGACCGATTCTTCAGGTAGGTCCGCAGGAAGCGCTGCCGATCGGTTCGGCTGCTCTGCAGCCAGAAGAAATGATTGAGCAGCGCCAGGTTCGGTTCGGCCTGCTTCCAGGTGACCTGCTTCCGCCGCCGCAGCGCGTCCAGATCGATCATCACCAGCTCGGGATCATCGCCGCGGGGGAAGCGGACCAGGATGTTGCCGGGGTGGAAGTCTTCGTGCAGGAAGCCGGCCTCGTGGAGCCGGGCGGTCATCACGGCCAGGGCCTCGGCGAGCTTCTGGCGGACGTACGAGTGCCGCGGCTCGGGCCAGTGCGGGAGTTGCTCCATCACGAACTCATCGAGTGGAGTCGCGTGGGGAATCTCCAGGGTGACCAGGTAATTCTCGAAGAGGAACTTCCGCTTCCGTTGCTCGCCCAGGGCGATCGGCCAGATCGTCGGCACCCCGATCGTGGCCAGGTGCTCGGAACGCTTCCCCTCGTTGCGGCCCTTGCCGCGGCGGACCCACTGGCGAAGGATGGCCCGCCGGTTGGGGACGAGGTAGTGCTTGATGTAGATGACGCCCTCGGGGAGCTGCACGCGGTAGACGATGCGATGCGGTCCTGCCTTGACCGTACTGACCACGCCCGCCGCGCGCCACTCGTCCAGGCGGAGGCCCTCGGGACCCAGCAGGACGTCGCGCCACCCGGAGCCCGCCCGCACCCACCAGCCGATCTCGCCGAACCCGGACCATTCCCACAGCGGCGGCTTGAAGATCCGTGGGACCACCGCCGCGGGCTCGCCCTGTGGGGGCCTCGAGGTCGTGGCGCTGGGCCGGACGGTGGTTCGTTCGTGCGGAGTGCAGAGAGTCATCGCTCGCCAACTGGTTTGAGAGTCGACCAAAGCGGGATCTTGGCGGCGTGGGGCTCGAAGCCCGATCGTCCGCAGGCCGGCGCCGGCCAATCGACCTTCCAGGTCGAGCCGGCGACGGCGCGGGAACTGCCGGTCATCGACGTGACGAACGTCGAGGCCCAGGCCGCGATCGAGTAGTCCGACTCCACGCGACGGCGGCCGGCATGACCCATTTGCCGCCTCAGGCCCGGGTCGCCGGCCAGGAGCTGGATGGCCTCGGTCCACTCGCTCGGCGTCGTGGCCAGGATGCCCGTCTCGCCCGAAGAAATCATCTCGGCCTGACAGCCGACCGGGTTGGCGATGACCGGCAGGCCGGCCGCATGATACTGGAGGACCTTCAGCCCGCACTTGCCGCGGCTCCAGATATCGGACGGCAGCCAACTCACGCCGATCTGACCGGCCGCGAGCTGCCGGGCTTCGCTCGATTCCTCCCAGGGGATCGCGACGACCGGCAGGGGAAAGTCCCTGGGGAATTGGTCGCAGATGACGCGGAGCCGCAGCCCCGGGACAGCCTGCGCCAGGCGTTCCCAGAGCGCGCGGGCTTGCTCCAGGCCCCGCAGGGTGCTGGACGAGCCGATCCAGACGAGGTCCACCGGGCCGGGCGCCGGCATCGGCTCGTGCCGCGCGATCGGGTAGAGTCCCGGATCGACGCAGGTGGGGATCACGTGGACCCGGTCGACGGGCGCGCCGGCGCGGAGGGCGCAATCGGCCAGGAAATCATTGCCGGCCACGACCGTATCGACCAGGCGAACGGTCTCCTGAAACCGCCGCAGGCGCCGGCGGCTCTCCGGACCGCGCGGGTCGTTCGAGTCGCGATACAAGACGGCATCGTCAAAATCGAAGACCAGGTGGCGGGCGGATCGGCGCAACGCCCGAAGCTGCCAGACCGGCAGGAGTTTGCGCTGCAAGACGACCGCGTCGAACTGGACGGCCCGGCGGAGCTGGAAGGTTCGGGACAACGTCCCCGGCTCGAGCCGCTCGCAGCTCAAGGACCATCCGGCTTGCTGGAGCGCCGGCGCGAAGGCCCGGATGCGGTAGCGACAGCAGACGTGGTCCGGCGACTCGACCAGGGCCAGCAGAGTGCGTCGGGTGCCCCCGGGACCGCGAGGGGCCTGCACGGCGAGTGAATCCATCCCGTCCTCCCTGACGGCAGCCGATCCTGTTCCTCTCCTCGAGTGGCGACATCCCTGCGGATCGCCTTCGCCTGGGCAGGATTCTACCCAGCGCGGCCCGAATTTCCAAGACCGACTGGCCGAGCGACCCTGGACTGGCCGAAAGAAATCGAAATCGGATTGTCGGTTTCGCTCGATCGTGGTAAGACGGCTTCGCCCGAGCGTCGGCATCCGTTGCGGATGTCGGCGGCGCAGGGACGCTCTCTGGGTCTTCCCGTCCGCGGCGCCCCGAAAATATGAAAAATTTCGCCCGCTTGGTGCACTTCGCCTGGCCCTACAAGGTTCGGTTCGGCCTGTCGATCGGCTGCGCGGCGATGGTGGCCCTCCTCTTCTTCGCCGAGCTTGGGGCCGTCTATCCCCTGCTCCATATCCTCTTCGACAGCCAGAATCCCCAGCGCTGGATCGCCGAGAAGATCGAGGCGGCCCGGGAAGAACTCCTGGTGCTGGAGGCCCGCCAGGCGGAATGCCAGGACAACCAGGCCCTGGCCGCGGGCGGCCGGCCCGATGCCGAGGAACTCAAGCGGCGCATCCAGGCCATCCATGCCGAGTTTACCGGCAAGGAAACCGCACTGCGAGGCTATGAGCGCCAGGTCAACGACGTCGAGCTCAAGGAGCCCGCCGATCCCCGGGTGCGGTCGCAGATCACCCGGCTCGCCGAGCTGCGCCGCGACCACAAGGTGGCCGAGGCGCGCTGGAAGGAGCGCGCCGCGTGCAGTTCCCTGCTGCTCAAGGGCGATGCCGCCTCCCTGGAGCGACGCCAGGCCGGCATCCAGGAGGATATCGACAGTCAATACAAGTGGTTGAATCGGTATCGAATCGTCCAGCCCTACGTCAACAACTACCTCCCCGGCGAGAGCTTCAAGGCCCTGCTGCTCTTGATCGCGCTGGTCATGCTGGGCGTCGCCGTCAAGGGCCTCTTCATGTTCCTTCAAGAAGTCCTGGTCGCCGACGTCATGCAGTTGACCCTCTTTCGCATCCGCAACCGGTTCTTTCGGCGCACGGTCAACCTGGACCTGGCGAGCTTCTCCGATCAAGGCTCCTCCGAGCTGATGGCGCGGTTCACCAGCGACATGGACTCCTTCGGGCAGGGGCTCAACACGCTCATGAGCAAGCTGATCCGCGAGCCGTTGCGGATCGCCTCCTGCCTGGGCGGAGCGCTGTTGTTCAACTGGCGGCTGACCTTATTGACCCTGGTGCTGGTCCCGATCTCCGCCGCGACGACCTACCGGGTCGGCAAGATCATGAAACGCGCGGTCCGCCGATCGCTGGAGAGCCTCTCGACGATCTACAAGATTCTCCAGGAGAGCTTCCAGGGGATCAAGGTCGTGAAGGCGTTCGCGACCGAGCGCGTCGAGCGCCGCCGGTTCTTCGACGAGACGAAGAACCTGTATCGCAAGAGCGTCCGCGTGGCGATGATCGACGCCATGTCGGACCCCGTGCTGGAGATGCTCACGCTGACGACCGTGGCGATCGCCCTGCTGGCGGGCTCCTACCTGGTGCTGAAGAACACCATCTACCTGGAGCTGGGCCTGTTTCGCCTCCAGCTTGCGGCGCAGCCCATGGTGATGCAGGACCTCTTCGCGCTGTACGCCATGCTGGCGGGGGTGTCGGACCCGATTCGCAAGCTGGCCAACGTGCATTCCAAGATCCAGCGCGCCTCGGCGGCGGCCGACCGGATCTGTGCCCTGATGGATCGGACCCCGAAGGTGGTCGACCGCAAGCACGCCGCCCGCTTGCCCCGGCATCGTCAGTCCATCGAGCTCGACCGGGTCACATTCGGCTACACCCCCGGCGCGGCGGTGCTCCACAGCGTCAGCCTGACGGTCCGCCACGGTGAGACCATCGCCCTGGTGGGTCCCAACGGCTGCGGCAAGACGACGCTGATGAACCTGCTGCCGCGCTTCTGGGACGTCGATTCCGGGGCGATCCGGATCGACGGCCATGATGTGCGCGACGTCTCCCTGCGCAGCCTGCGCCGGCAGATCGGCATCGTCCTCCAGGAAACGATCCTGTTCCAGGACACCCTGGCCAACAACATCGCCTACGGCGACCCCCACGCAACTCGAGATGCCATCATCCGGGCAGCCGAGCGCGCCTATGCCCACCAGTTCATCATGACGATGCCCCAGGGTTACGACACCCGGATCGGCGAACGCGGCTATGGCCTCTCCGGCGGCCAGCGCCAGCGGATCGCCCTGGCCCGCGCCATGCTCCGCGATCCCGCCCTGCTGATCCTCGACGAAGCCACCAGCGCCGTCGACATCCAGGACGAAGTCCTCATCCGCAAGGCGATCGAGGAGTTCGCCCGCGGCCGCACGACCTTCCTGATCTCGCACAACCTGGCTTCGATCCAGTTCGCCGACCGCATCGTCCTGCTCAACGGGGGACGGATCGAGGCCGTCGGCACCGATTCCGAGCTGAAGCGAACCTCCGCCCTGTATCGCCGGTTGCACGAGATCCACTATCACCGCGGAACCGGCTGAAACCGCCCGCCTTGATGCCTGATTCGACCTCCCTCCGGCCGACGACCTTCCCACCGATCGGACTGGTCGTTCCTGACCCTCAATCAGTCGCCTCGGATGGGTTCGGGCTCGACGCGTCGCGTGTAGAGGTCGGACCCGCCATCGCGCTCGGAGACGAACGTCACACTCCGGCCGTCTGGAGTCCAGGTCGGGAAAGTATCGGCGAGCGGGTGGCGGGAGAGGTTCACGAGGTGGGAGCCGTCCGCCGCGGCGACGTAGACCTCGAGCTGGCCGTCGCGGTTGGAGACGAACGCGAGCCGGGAGCCGTCGGGCGAGTACGCGGGGTAGTCATCCAGGCCGGGGCTGTTCGTCAAGCGGGTCAGGCCGGTCCCATCCGGCCGCACCCGGGCGATCTCCAGTCCCGTCCCCCACCGGTCGGTGGCGAAGGCGATGGACTGGCCGTCGGGGGCCCAGCACGGGTGCGCATCGTACCCGGGGTGCTGGGTCAGGCGGACCACGTCGGAGCCGTCGGCGGCCGCCGTGTAGATCTCCTGATTGCCCTGGTGCGTCGACGTGAACGCCAACCGCTTCCCATCCGGCGACCAGGCTGGCCACTCCTGGTGGACGAGCTTCCCCTGCTCCTCGGCCACGACCGGCTTCCGGCCGGAGCCGTCGGCGTTGACTCCGAGGATGTCCAGGTTCCCCTGGGTGCCGATGAAGCGCACCGCCGTCAGAAGCAGCCGGGTCCCATCGGGCGCGAAGGTCGCGTCGAAGTGCGGCTCGTCGTAATCGGCCACCAGCCGGCGCGGCGGACCGGCCGCTCCGGGCTCCCACACGTATTGCCAGATGTGGACCCCGTCCGACTCATGACGGGCAAAGGCCAGGTGCTGGCCGTCGGAGGACCAGCACGGGCGCCGCTTGTCGAGACCGTCGCCGGTCAGGCGGATGGGCGGATCCCGAGGCAGCACCGTCACTGCCCAGGAAATCGCCGAAATCGCCATGCATATAAATATATTATACAATAATGATTTCATCGATTGCCTGCCCGCCGAAGGCGCCAGACGTCATCCGCTAGCGTCTCTGGCCAAAAGTCATGCGAGAAATCAAGACACTGGTTCCCTGAGAGTCCTCTCGCCGCGGATTTGCGCGGATGCACGCGGATCGAACTCTGTTCCGTTCTGATCCGCGTGCATCCGCGCAAATCCGCGGCCCATCCCAATTCCTTGCAGAACTCTTGGCCAGAGACACTAGAAAAGATCCTCGATGGCCCGGCCCTCGGGGGTGAGATTGATCGCGGTCAGGTCGGCGGTGCCGATGCCCAGGGCGGCGAGGATCGTGGCCCCGAGGTCGGCCGGGCTGAAGTGGCGGTCGACGGGGTGCTCGCCGCGCTGGTCCGAGGTGCCGATGACCCGGCCGCCCTGGACTCCGCCCCCTGCGACCAGTGCCGTGTAGCACTGGCTGTGATGCTCGCGGCCCGCGCGGTCGTTGATCTTGGGCGAACGGCCGAACTCGCCCAGGGCGACGACCATCGTCGTCTCGAGCAGGCCCCGCCGGTCCAGGTCCTCGAGCAAGGCGGAGAGTGCCCGGTCGAGCATCCAGCCGTGCGTATCCTGCATGATCGCGAAGTAGCGGTCGTGCATATCCCAGCCGCCGTCGCCGCTATCCTCGATCGGCTCGACGTGGCTGCTCCAGTTGACCTGGACGAACGGCTGGCCCGCCTCGACCAGGCGGCGGGCGATCAGGCAGCACTGGCCGAAGCGGTGCGATCCGTAGCGCCGGCGCACCGCGGCCGGCTCCCGCTCGAGGTCGAGGGCCGAGAGGCCCTGGCGCGAGGCGATCAAGGTGTGGGCGAGCTCGTAGTGGCTCGCGAGCTTCGCCGCGGAGGGACCCTGCGACGCGCGATCCTGGTCGAGGTGGTGGCGGAGGTCCCAGCGGGCTTCGAGCCGCGCGGCGGTGAGGCTCTCGGGCAACTGGGCATCGGGCAGCCGCACGCCGGCCCCGGGCTCGTAGTGCAGGCGGAGTGGGTCGTACGCCGCGCCGAGGGTGCCGCCTCCCTCGCCGATGACCCGTTTCTTCCCCTGATGCAAGGGGTCGCCCAGGATGACGTAGGGCGGCCAGGATCCAGGCCGGCTCCGGTGCAACCGGCCGACGATCGCGCCGGTGCTGGGCCGCTCGGCGCCCGCCACGCTCGCACCGCCAAGCCCCTGCGCCCCGACCCGGCTCCCCGTCAGTCCCATCGTCCCGGCGATGCCGTGGTCCACCTCATCGTGGTGCATCGTCCGCACCAGGGAGAACTTGTCGGCACATCGCGCCAACCCCGGCAGCAGCTCGCAGATCCTCAGGCCGGGGACGCTCGTCGCGATCGGCACGAACGGCCCCCGATACTCGATCGGTGCATCGGGCTTCATGTCGAAGGTGTCGAGGTGGCTCGGTGCCCCCCAGAGCCAGAGCAGGATGACCGATCGAGCTCGGGCATCGGTCGGACGCCCCGCGGCGCGGATCGCCAGGTAATCGGCGAGCGTCAGGCCCAGGGGGCCGATGGCCCCGATGCGCAGGAACGACCGCCGGGAGAGAACACGGCCAGCCTGATCCGTATTCCGGCCAATCCTCAACATGGCTCCGACCCTCGGAAGGATCCGCAATCGTATTACCCCGGCCGGAACGATCCTCAGGTAGGACGGGTCTCCAGACCCGTCCCGACGGCTCGGGAGAGCCGTCCTACAGGCGCATGTTATCTGCCGGGGTAATGGCCAACCTGGGCGATTATCTCAGATTTGGCTCCGGCAGTCATCCGATGACCGGGGCCATGCTCTGCCGCAGAAGCACGGTCGGCGCCGATCCGATCGAAATCGACCCCAGTCCCAGGAGCCGCCGGTCGTCTACTCGCCGGCCCCACGCCTCAGCTCATTGACATAATTGTGGGCCAGGCGGGTCGTTTCCGGCAACCGGAATTTCGAAGTCGAGGCCAGGACAGCGGCGATCGCCCCGTCCAGGTCGCAGAGATGCCCCGGCGAGACGAACAGTGGCTGGACCCGGGACCGGCTCCTCAAGACGGCGCCGATCGTCTCATCGCCGTCGGTCAGAGGGGTCCAGTCCCCGCGCTCCGATCCCGGCTCCTGGTACTGGCCAAAGAGCCAGGACTTGGCGCAGCCGATCGTGGGGATTCCCAGCCAGAGGCCGAGATGGCAGGCCAGCCCGAGGCGGCGCGGATGGGCAATCCCCTGGCCGTCGCAGATCAACACATCCGGCCGCACCGTGAGCTTGCCGAAGGCTGCGATCACCGCGGGGGCTTCGCGGAAGCTCAGCAGGCCCGGGACGTAGGGGAATCGGGCCTCGGCCACCACCCCCGCGCGCTCGATCGGCTCGAGGGTGCCGGCGCGGAGCACGACCACCGCGGCGTGGAGCGTGGGACTCCATTTGTTGTAGGAGACGTCGGCGCCCGCCACGGTCTCGTAGGGACGGAGCCGCCGGGACGTGTCCACCCGCGCGGCCAGCTCCGCTTGCAGCGCCCGCGCCTGGGCTGCGTCCAGGTCCCACGAATGCAGCGGCGGATCCGACAGCGCACGCATCGGCTCCCCCTGGCCCTTTCAGGCGTCTCCGGCCGCCGCGACCTTCGGCCGCAGGAGTGCCGAGAGCGCGTAGTATCCGATCGCGATCCACAGCAGATGGTTGAACCCGACGACCAGTGAGAGATACTCGCTCAGCCCTCCCAGGATGATCCCGCCGATGTTCGAGCCGAAATCGACGTCCGGCTGCCGGCTGGATCGGAACGCGGTCGCGAAGATGATCCCCGCGAAGAACACCGGCAGGTAGACGACCGCACACGACGCCACGACCTTGCTCGCCCCCGGCAGCGCGAGATAGCTGTCCATCGGCACGGCCGCGTTGATCCCCAACGTGATCAGCAGGAGGGCGTAATAGGCCCCGAGGCGATGCGGCCGGACCGCCAGGACGTACAGGTTGCTCAGCAGGATCATGACCAGGATCGCGAAGAAGACGATCGAGTTGACCATCCAGGTCCCGCCGAAGAGCAAGGCCATGTGCACCACCCCCTTGGTCTCCAGCAGCATGAAGCCGGCGCCGAGGAAGAACATCTGGCCATTGGGCCGCACCCGCCGCAGCGGCGCGAACGCGAACAGGATCAGGAGCGAGAGCGCCGCGACGATCGCAATCCCGCGGAGGTTCAGCGCGGGGACGGCCGGCTCGCGGAGGTACAGGAACGGCCAGTCGTCGGTCGGCAGCGGGCCGATGCCCGCCAGGTCGACCTCGGCCGGTCCGATCTTCATGAACTCACCACGCGAGGTGCCCGGCACATCCGGAGGCGCCGGGCCGAAGCCGTTGATCGGCTCATTGAATCGGGGCTGGTGGTTGAGCCAGAAGAACGGCGCGGCCGCGAGGCGGGCGCGGATCGCATCGACCACCGTGGACTCCCCGTTGCCGACCAGGAGGAACGTGATGAAATCGCGCTGGTTGTTGCTGGGGGCGATCCGCTCTTGATAGGGCATCGAGATCACGATCGGTCGGGAGCCGAAGACCCTTTCGACCAGCTCCACCAGCCGGCCCACCACCCAGCCCTGCCGGTAGAAGTTGTACATCGCGAAGACGCCACCGGGCTTGAGCTTGGCCTTGACGTCGCGCAGCGCCTGCTCGGTGAACAGGAAGCTCTCGAGGCGGATGCTCGAATAGCTCGAGTGCAAGGCGAGCGAATCGACGAGGGCATAGCTGATCAGGTCGTACTGAGCCGTGGTCTTGCGGACGAAGCTCCGCCCGTCGTCGAGATGGATCGTGACGCGCGGGTCGCTGTAGGGCTGGTTGGGGTGGTGCAACCGCCCCAGCTCATTGATCACCGCGTCGATCTCGACGGCGTCGACGTGCTGGACGCCGTGCGCGAGGGCGGCGGCCACATCATTGCCCGAGCCGGCGCCGATGATCAGCACGTCCCGGAACGGCTGCCCCCCCGCGTCGCGGTTGAGCAGGTACGGCAGCCGATACGCCGGTCCCTCTCCTGGCCCGGTGGTCGGCCTGCGGATCACCGGCCCGAGCCGGTCGCGGCGCTCGGCCGGTCCTCCCTGGCCGCTCTCCACCATCCCCTGGTGCCCGAGGTTGTTGACGTCGATCGAGAGGTAGCGCGGCTTGAACCGGATTTGATAGTAGGGGGACCAGATGACCTGCTCGACGCCCGGCGCATTCCACGGCCAGTCCGCCAGCGCGATGGCACCGAGCGCGGCCAGTCCGCCCAGGGCATGAATCCAGCGCCAGCGCGGGACGAAACCGACCCCGATCGCCAGCGCGATCGCGAACCAGACCGTCGCCGGTACCCGGTACCAGGACATCACGCCGAAGGCCACGATGCCCGAGAGGCTGCCGAGGATGTCCGCCGTATAGGCCAGCAGCCGGTCCTCGATCGCGGCGAACCGCCGGCCCATCTCCTGGCCAAGCCCGACGAACATCAGCGCGATCAGCACGAAGAAGTAGCCGGCCAGGACCTCGATCGGCACAACCCACTTGGATGGATCCTTGATCCGCGCATCGGTCCCGAAGTAGATCAACTGTGGCGACTGCTGCGAACCGACGTCGATCATCACCTGGCTGAAGGCGTTGTAGATCCGCAGGAATCCGTACGCCGACGCCGCGGCCACGATGGCCAGGGGGACCAGCAGGTGAATCCACGACCCGCGCCGCGACGCGGCCAGGCAGCCGACCGAGACCCCGAGGAAGCAGGCCATCAGCACGATGTTGGTGAAGAACGTCAGGAAGATCACCGTGCTGCCGAACCATCGGATGCACGCCAGCTCCAGGAACAAGATCAGGAAGCTGATGAGGAACAGCTCGAAGCCCGCGCGGAGCGGGCGTTTCCGGGGCGCCGGCGCCGGTTCGAGGTCCGGGCTGGCCGAGTGGGATGCAACGGTCACGAACCCTCCTCGAGCTCACGTAGGTCAGGCTTTCCAGCTACCCCTTTGAACATGCGGTCGTAATTACTGTAACCTCTTTGACTGGGGTGGTTTTGGTTTCCCGATCACGGAGGTCCATCCGATGTCTCCCGAATTTGTT
>JAJPJC010000408.1 GCA_021324445.1 Isosphaeraceae bacterium | reverse complement strand
GGAGGGCCTGATCGGCCTGTTCGTCAACACGCTGGTCCTGCGCAGCGACCTGTCGGGTGACCCGGGCTTCCGCGAGCTGCTGCGGCGGGTGCGGCGGACGGCGATCGAGGCGTATGCCCATCAGGAGCTGCCGTTCGAGCGGCTGGTGGAGGTCTTGCAGCCGGATCGGGACGCAAGCCGCACGCCGCTGTTCCGGGTGATGTTCGCCTTGCAGAATGCACCCGTGCCGGCCCTGCGGTCGCCCGAGCTGGTCCTCACCCCGCTGGAGGTGATCAGCGGGACGTCCAAGTTCGACCTGTCCCTGTTCGCCGCCGAGTCCGATTCGGGCCTGCAACTGGCGATGGAATACAGCACCGACCTGTTCGAAGCGGCGACAGTGGACCGGATGCTGGCCCATTTCCGCACCTTCCTCGAAGGCATCGTCGCCGATCCGGATCGCAGGATCAGCACGCTGCCGCTGCTCTCCGATGCCGAGCGTCGCGGCTTGCTGGGTCCGGCGATCGCCCCGGCCCGATCGCGCCCACGCCCCTCGGCGTGCCTCCACCGCCGCTTCGAGGCCCAGGCGGCGCGCACCCCCGAGGCGATCGCCCTGACCTGCGGCGATCAGCACCTGAGCTACCACGCCCTCGACGCCCGCGCCGGCCGCCTGGCCCGGAGCCTCCGCGCCCTGGGCGTCGGGCCCGATGTCCTGGTGGGCCTCTGCGCCGAACGCTCGGCCGAGCTGGTCGTCGGCTTGCTGGCCATCCTCAAGGCCGGCGGCGCGTACCTCCCGCTCGACCCGGTCCATCCCCCCGAACGCCTGGGCTTCCAGCTCACGGACTCCGGCGCCGCGGTCCTGCTCATCCAGCCCCATCTGGCCGAGCACCTGCCGCCCCACGCCGCCCGGGTCGTCGAGCTCGAGCCGATCGACGGGCCCGAACCCCCCACGGACGGCCCGCTCCCCGACGGCGGCACCACGCCCGAGCATCTGGCGTACGTCATCTACACCTC
This sequence comes from Isosphaeraceae bacterium, assembly GCA_021324445.1. GTDB lineage: Bacteria > Planctomycetota > Planctomycetia > Isosphaerales > Isosphaeraceae > JAJPJC01. The sequence continues at coordinate 2,268 of JAJPJC010000408.1, read as the reverse complement.
CGGCTCGACCGGCACGCCCAAGGGGGTGCCCGTCACCCACGCCAACGTCGCCCGGCTGTTCACCGCCACCCAGCCCTGGTTCCACTTCGATGCCGCCGATGTCTGGACGCTGTTCCATTCTTTCGCATTCGATTTCTCGGTCTGGGAAATCTGGGGCGCGCTGCTCCACGGCGGGCGGCTGGTCGTGGTCCCGTACCTGGTCAGCCGCTCACCTGAGCAGTTCCACCAGCTGCTGCGCGCCGAGCGGGTGACGGTGCTGAACCAGACCCCGTCGGCCTTCCGCCAGCTCATCCGGGCCGACGAGTCGGCCGGGGGCGCGGACCTGGCGTTGCGCTGGGTCATCTTCGGCGGCGAGGCGCTGGAGCTTCAGAGCTTGCGGCCCTGGTTCGAGCGGCATGGGGACACCGCTCCGCGACTAGTGAACATGTATGGGATCACCGAGACGACCGTCCATGTGACTTATCGACCGATCGCGCGGGGTGATCTGGAGAGCGGCTCGGGAGCCAGCCCGATTGGCCGGGCGATCCCCGACCTGCGGTTGTACGTGCTGGACCGGCACCTGGAGCCAGTGCCGCCCGGCATGGTGGGCGAGGCGTTCGTGGGCGGAGCGGGTGTGGCGCGGGGCTATCTCGGCCGGTCCGGCCTGACGGCCGAGCGGTTCGTGCCCGACCCGTTCTCGGGCCGGCCGGGAGCGCGGCTCTATCGCAGCGGCGACCTGGTGCGGCTGCGTCGCGATGGCGAGCTGGAGTACATCGGCCGGTCCGACCGCCAGGTGAAGATCCGGGGGTTCCGGATCGAGCTGGGTGAGATCGAGGCGGCGCTGGCGCGGCAGCCGGTGCTGCGCGAGGCCGTGGTGGTGGCGCGGCCGGACCCGCGGGGCGACACGCGGCTGGTGGCTTACCTGGTACCCCGACGCGCGGGCGCCCCCGCGGCGGTGGAGCTGCACCGCAGGCTCAAGGGATCGCTGCCCGACTACATGGTGCCGGCCGTGTTCGTCACGCTGGACTCGCTGCCGCTGACGGCCAACGGCAAGGTGGACCTCGAGGCGTTGCCGGCCCCGGATTGGGACCGGGTGGCGGATGGTGGCGCGGGCTTCGTGGCGCCGCGCGGGCCGATCGAGGAGGCGCTGGCCGAGATCTGGGCCGAGCTGCTCGGGAGCCACCGCTTCGGCGCCCACGACAACTTCTTCGAGCGCGGCGGCCACTCGCTCATGGCCATCGAGCTCCTGGCACGGATTCGTCAGACCCTCGAGGCCGAAGTTCCCCTCAAGGATTTCCTCGACGAACCGAGCCTTGCGCACCTGGCGCGGCTGATCGAGCGGTCGCTGGCCGACGGCACTGCATCGCAGGCCCCGCCGCTGTTGCCGGTGTCGCGCGATGGGCCCTTGCCGGCCTCGTTCGCCCAGCAGCGGCTCTGGTTCCTGCACCAGATCGACCCCGGCCAGGCCTCGTACAACATGCCGATCGCCATTCGGCTCCAGGGCCAGCTCGATGTGCCGGCCCTTCAGCGGGCCATCGCCGCGGTCGTGGGCCGTCACGAGGTCCTCCGCACCACCCTGGTCGCTGATGGCGGACTCCCCCGCCAGGTCATCGCCGAGTCCCTCGAAGTGCCCCTGCCGGTCGAAGACCTCACCGGCCACGATCCCGAGACACGCCAGGCCCACGCCCTGGACCACATCCGCGCGGAGGCCGCCCGCCCCTTCGACCTGGCACGTGGGCCGTTGCTCCGCGCCGGGCTGCTCCGGATGGGAGAGCAGGAGCACATCGCCATCGTGGTCCTGCACCACGTGATCGCCGATGGCTGGTCGTTCGGCGTCTTGATCCGCGAGGTCTCGGCGCTGTACCAGGCCTTCCACGCCGGTGAGGAACCAGCCCTGCCCGCGCCGGCCATCCAGTACGCCGACTATGCCGCCTGGCAGCGCGACTGGCTGCAAGGCGAAGTCCTCCAGGCCCAGCTCGACTACTGGACGAAGCAGCTCGCGGGGGTGCCGCCGCTGGACCTGCCCACCGATCGGCCCCGACCGCCGGTGCCCAGCCAGCGCGGTGGCGAGCGGACAGTGATCCTGCCTCGATCGCTGCTGGAGGCGGTGCGCGGGCTGGGCCGGCAGGAGGGAGCGACCCTGTACATGACCTTGCTAGCAGCCTTCCAGGTCCTGTTGCACCGCTACTCGGGTCAGACCGATCTGGCCGTGGGCACGCCAGTGGCCGGGCGGACGCACCCGGAGCTGGAGGGCCTGATCGGCCTGTTCGTCAACACGCTGGTCCTGCG